>NZ_JAAGLR010000510.1 GCF_010548245.1 Streptomyces sp. SID11385 | reverse complement strand
CCTGGACACCGAGAAGAGCGGCAGCGCGTCCCCGGACGTGTCGAGCACCCCCGGCCCGCGCCCCGCGCCGAGTGCGGGGCTCTGCCACGTCGCGAGCCGCCCCGCGAACCCCGCGTCGGCGACCCCTGCCGGGGAGCCCCCGAGGGCACGCTGAAGCGGCGGCAGCGCACGCCACGCCACGGCGGCGGCAGGCCGCGTCACACCCTCCGTGTCCGCGCCCGTCTCCGGGACCTCCACCCCCGGGACCTCCCCGGAAGCCCCCGGGACCTCCCCGGAAGCCCCCGTGCCCTCCGCCGAAGCCCCCCGGCCCCCGCGCCGTACCCGCTCCAGAAACCCCATGCGTTCAGCCCCCCGATCCCCGCGCCACCAGTCGTGCGATGTGGTCGGCGTAGCGGCGGCGGTCGTGGTGTTCGAGGTCGAGGATCTCGTCCTGGCCCCAGTGGAAGTGGTAGGCGACGTACGCGATCTCCTCGTGCAGCCGGTCGCTCGCGTACGTCACGATTCCCCCAGGCGGCTCCCGCCGAGGTCGATCTCGAAGGGCTCCGCGCAGTGCGGGCACTCGACCGCCGCGCGCGTGTGGCCCTCGGCGTTGATCTGCCGGTAGAAGTCCTGGAGGAAGGCGAGGTCGGAGGCGAACATGTTCTCCACGACCCCGTCGTGCACGAGCGGCAGCGTACCGAGCCGGGTGATGACCCGGCCCAGGAGCACGACCGACAGGTACGCCGGGTTCTCCTGGACGCGTACGTCGCGCAGCGGGACGAGTTCGTCGCGTGCCGTCGCGAGGCGCATGACGCCCTCGCGGTGCAGCGTGCCCGCGTCGTCCACGTACCCGCGCGGAAGCTCGAAGGGGAACTCGGTCTGGAGGCGGCGGGGGGCCGGGGCGGGCGCGACGGCCGTGACCGGGCCGGTGCCCGAGGGCTCCTCCGACGCCGCGGCGGCGGGCGGCGGGACGGGCCCGCCCCCCGCCGCCCGGGCAGCAGTGCGCCGCATTACTCGATGACCAGTTCTTCGAAGGTGATCGTCACGCTCTCGGTGAGGGCGCTGGCCTCGCCCGCCTTGACGGTGCTGGTGTCGATCTTGCTGCACCAGGCGTTGCGCATGTTGTACCGCTTGACCGGGTTGTTCTGGTAGTCCATCACCATGATCGTGGCGTTCTTGCGGGCGCTGCTCATCTCGCCGCGCACGGACTGGTTGATCCAGTCGTTGAACGCCTTGGACTGCGTCATGCCGCGCACGACGGTGGCGGTGCCGGCCTTCTGGACGCCCGGCATCTTCTTGACGACGGGGACGCCCTGCGCCGAGACCTGCTGGTACTCGATGACGTCCTGTTCCAGGCTCAGGCCGCTGACCTCGGCCAGGTACTCGACCATGACGCCGTCGATCTGGAGGCCGAAATTATGCGATGTGAGGGCATCGCCCGGCTGGAGACTCATGTGCTCGTCCTTCGCGCTGCGGTGGTACTGCCAGGGGAACTGCGGGAGGGCCCCCGGTCGCGGGGGCCCTCGGGAAAGCGTGCGCCTACTCCTCCAGCTCGCCGCTGCCGCTGGAGAACTGCGCCAGGCGGAAGACGACGAACTCGGCGGGCTTGACGGGCGCGATGCCGATCTCGCAGATGACGCGGCCGACGTCGACCGACTCCGGCGGGTTCGTCTCCTCGTCGCACTTGACGTAGTAGGCGTCCTCGGGCTTGGCGCCGAAGAGGGCGCCGGAGCGCCACTCGTTGACGAGGAACGCGGAGACGTTGCGCCGGATGCGGGCCCACAGCTGGTGGTCGTTGGGCTCGAAGACCACCCACTGGGTGCCGATGAGGATGGACTCCTCCAGGTAGTTGAAGTACCTGCGGATGTTGAGGTAGCGCCAGGCCGGGTCGGAGGCCAGCGTGCGGGCGCCCCAGACGCGGATGCCCCGGCCCGGGAAGGCGCGGATGCAGTTGACGCCGATGGGGTTGAGCAGGTCCTGCTCGCCGCGCGTGATCTGGAGTTCGAGATCGACGGCGCCGCGCACGACCTCGTTGGCGGGCGCCTTGTGCACGCCGCGCTCGGAGTCGTTGCGCGCCCACACGCCGGCGATGTGACCGCTCGGCGGGACGAGGCGGGACTGGCCGCTCGCGGGGTCGAAGGACTTGATCCACGGGTAGTACAGCGCCGCGTACTTGGAGTCGTACCCGGCGGTCTCCTGGCGCCAGACGCGGATCTGCTGGGCGTTGAGCCCGGGCGGCGGGTCGATGATGGCGACGCGGTCGCCCATCAGCTCGCAGTGCGCGATGAGGCCGAGCTGGACGGCCTTGACGGCCTCCAGGTCGATCGCGCCGCGCTGGTAGGCGGCCATGAGGTCGGGCACGGCGACCATCGAGATCTCGTCGACGGCCTCCAGGCCGCCGAACCCGGTGCGGTCACTGCTGTCGCCGAGGTACTGGGCCGGGCCCGGGCTCGCGACCTCGTCGCGCACGACGGGCGCGGCGGCCGGCGGGGCGGCGGGGAGGGCGAGCGACTGGTTCTCGGGGCGCGCGAGCTGCGCGGTCGGCGCGGCCTCGGTGACCGTGATGTAGCGGGAGTTCTCCTTGACCTGCGTGACGACGTAGGCGCGGTTGCCCTTCTTCGCGCTCACGTCGAAGGTCTCGACGGCCTTCTCGCCGTCCTTGACGGTGAGCTTGAAGCGCTCCGCGGGGCCCTCGCCCTCGGGGTCGGAGACCTCGACGCTGAGGCGGGCCGCGGGGGTCTCGCCGCTCGCGGAGACGGAGAAGGTCCCGAGCTGGCGGGGTTCCCCGGCGGTCAGCGCGGCGGGGGTACGGGGCTGCTTGGCGGCGCCGCTCGCGGTCTCCCCGGAGGCCGAGGCGCCCTGGGGGGCACCCCCGACCCGTACGACGTAGGCGGCCGAACCGCCGTTGTTGAAGAAGCCGTAGACCGAGTGCGCGAGGTAGTAGTCCTCGGTGAACTCACCGAAGGCCGCCGTGTACTGGGTCCAGTTGGTGACGAGGGTGGGCTCGTTGAGCGGCCCGGTCGGCGCGAGTCCGACGAAGGCCGCCACCGAGGTGCCCACTCCTTCGATCGGGCGCGATCCGCTGGCCACCTCCTCGACGTAGACGCCGGGCGACAGGTACGACGGCATGCTCTGCTCTCCTCGGGGTACACGATGCTCGCTTGTCACCCTCACGCGCGCGGCGAGCCGGTCGAAACGTCCGTGGGTGCCGTGTGCGGGGCACTCCTCGTGCCCCCTGAGGCACGAGGCGGCCACGGTGCCGGGCCGGGGGCGGCGCCGTGCGCGCACTCCTAATAGGGCGTACGGGCCGTACCGGCGCGGAACGGGTCCCCTTCGCGCAGCCGGGTGTGCCCCCACGTCCCCTGACGTGCTCGTACGTGGCAACTAGCCTGCCGGGGTGAGCCTGTGGACCTCCCTCGAACCAGCGTCGGCGACCGTCGAGCCCGGCAGCAGCACCCGCGTGCGGCTGCGCGTGCGCAACACGGGGGACGTGGTCGACGAATACCGCTTCGAACCGGTCGGGGACCTCGCCCCCTGGACCGTCGCCGAACCGGCCGTCCTGCGCCTGTACCCCGGCACGACCGGCACGGTCGAGCTGACCTTCTCGCCCCCGCGCACCCCGGACGCGAAGGCCGGTCCCAATCCGTACGCCGTGCGCATCACGCCGACGGAGCATCCGGACGCGGTGACGGTGCCCGAGGGCAACCTGACGATTCTGCCGTTCACCGAGATGCGCGCGGAGCTGGTGCCCACGACGATCGCGGGACGACTGCGCGGCCGGCCGCGGCTCGCGGTCGACAACCTCGGCAACACCAAGCTCACCACGTCGATGAGCGGCGAGGACAACGGCGACCAGCTCTCCTACGAGATACGCCCGAGCAACGCCCAGATCGAGCCGGGACGAGCCCAGTTCATCGATCTCACCCTGCGGCCGAAGCGCATCATCTGGTTCGGCTCGAAGGAACAGCACCCCTTCAAAGTCGCCGTACAACGGGCGGGCGTCCCCCCGGAGGCCGTCGACGGCACGTACGTCCAGCGCGGCTTCCTGCCCCGCTGGCTCGCCACCCTCCTCGGCATCCTCCTCGCCCTCGCCCTCGCCTTCGTCATGTTCTGGTTCGGCCACAAACCGGCCGTCTCCACCCGCGCCGAGGAGCAGATGGAACAAGTGGGCTCCTCGCTCGCGCCCAGCCCGTCCGCCCAGCCCTCCCTGCCCGCCCAGCCCTCCGCACCCGCCGAATCACCGGCCGCGCAACCCCAGCCCTCGCAGTCGCAGAACGACGGCGGCGGCGGGGGTGGCGGCGGCGAGGAGAAGCCCAAGGTGGAGAAGCCGCCCGTGGAGACGGCGGCGACGGCGCTGCACCGGAAGGTCAAGGAGGAGCCCGACGCGCCGCACATCTGCTACCGCCTGCGCTACGAGGGCGGCAAGTGGAGCAAGCCCGTCTGCGAGAACACGCTCGGTGCCTGGGAGCAGACGGGCCCGCCGATCACGGGCATGAACATCGCGGCCTCCGGCGTAGACGGCGTCGCCGCGCAGGCGCACGTCACCGATCCCTCGGGGACGCCGAAGTGGCTGCCGTGGACGCCGGCCCGGGACAGCCAGGACATCTACATCGGCGCCGACGGCGGTTACCCGCCGTTCCTGATCGGGCTGAACATCAGCGTCGGGAAGTTCGAGATCTGTCACGTGGCGCACTTCCACGTCACGGACAGCCAGGGCGAGAACATCTGCGACAAGGCCAGGCCCGAGTCCCTGTTCATCGGCACCAACGACAACAGCAAGTCGATCGACGGGATGCTCCTGTACATCAAGTACGTGTGACGGCCGGGGCGGACGCGAGGGGGCTCCGGGGCGCGGGAGCCCCCGGGCGAAGAGGGACGCATGGTTCTCGCCGTGCGCGGGTAGGCATATGTGGCCCTTTCGCGCACCGGGTGTGCCCTGCCGCCCCCTGACGCCTTCTCACGCGCCAACTAGCCTGCGCGGGTGAGCCTGTGGACCTCCCTCGAACCAGCGTCGGCGACCGTCGAGCCCGGCAGCAGCACCCAGGTGCGGCTGCGCGTGCGCAACACGGGGGACGTGGTCGACGAATACCGCTTCGAACCGGTCGGGGACCTCGCCCCCTGGACCGTCGCCGAACCGGCCGTCCTGCGCCTCTACCCCGGCACGACCGGCACGGTCGAACTGACCTTCTCGCCCCCGCGCACCCCGGACGCCAAAGCCGGGCCCAACCCGTACGCCGTGCGCATCACACCCACCGAACACCCCGACGCGGTGACGGTCCCCGAGGGCAACCTGACGATCCTGCCGTTCACCGAGATGCGCGCGGAGCTGGTGCCCACGACGATCGCGGGACGACTGCGCGGCCGGCCGCGGCTCGCGGTCGACAACCTCGGCAACACCAAGCTCACCACGTCGATGAGCGGCGAGGACAACGGCGACCAGCTCTCCTACGAGATACGCCCGAGCAACGCCCAGATCGAGCCGGGACGAGCCCAGTTCATCGATCTCACCCTGCGGCCGAAGCGCATCATCTGGTTCGGCTCGAAGGAACAGCACCCCTTCAAAGTCGCCGTCCAGCGCGCGGGCGTCGCCCCGGAGGCCGTGGACGGTACGTACGTCCAGCGCGGCTTCCTGCCCCGCTGGCTCGCCACCCTCCTCGGCATCCTCCTCGCCCTCGCCCTCGCCTTCGTCATGTTCTGGTTCTCCCACAAGCCCGCCGTCTCCACCCGCGCCGAGGAGCAGATGGAACA
>NZ_JAAGLR010000476.1 GCF_010548245.1 Streptomyces sp. SID11385 | reverse complement strand
AGGCCGCGCACGCCGTGCCGCCCGTCGTCCTCGACTACCTCGCGCTCGTCGACCCCACCGACTTCACCGAGATCCCCGACACGCCGCCCGCGCAAGCGACCGCCACCGCCGACACGCCGCCCGTGCGATCGGAAGCCGTCCTCGCCGTCGCCGCCCGCGTCGGCGCGACGCGCCTCATCGACAACCTCCCGCTGGCCCCGGCCCCCGGGCCCGCACATCCTCCCGCCCCCGGAGCCAGACCATGAGCACCGCACAGTCCCCGATACCCCCCGCGACCCTGCGCCTCCCCGCGCCCGACCCCGGCTGGCGGCGCGAGGCCGACGTCGTCGTGGTCGGCTCCGGCGTCGCCGGGCTCACCGTCGCGCTGCGCTGCGAGGCGGCCGGGCTGCGCACCGTCGTCGTCACCAAGGCGCGCCTGGACGACGGCTCGACGCGCTGGGCGCAGGGCGGGATCGCCGCCGCGCTCGGCGAGGGCGACACGCCCGGGCAGCACTTCGACGACACGCTCGTCGCGGGCGTGGGACTGTGCGACGCCGACGCCGTGCGCCTCCTCGTCACCGAGGGCCCGGGCGCCGTGCGCCGCCTCATCGCGACGGGGGCGCGCTTCGACACCGAGGACACCGAGGAGGGCGGTACGGAGATCGCCCTCACCCGCGAGGGGGGCCACCACCGCCGCCGCATCGTCCACGCGGGCGGCGACGCGACCGGCGCCGAGGTCTCGCGCGCGCTCGTCGAAGCCGTACGCGCCAAGGCGATCCCGACCATCGAGAACGCCCTCGCCCTCGACCTCCTCAAGGACGCCGAAGGCCGCACGGCGGGCATCACGCTGCACGTCATGGGCGAGGGCCGGCACGACGGCGTGGGCGCCGTCCTCGCCCCCGCCGTCGTCCTCGCGACGGGCGGCATGGGGCAGGTCTTCGCCGCGACGACGAACCCGCCCGTCTCGACCGGCGACGGCGTCGCCCTCGCGCTGCGCGCGGGCGCCGAGGTCAGCGACCTGGAGTTCGTCCAGTTCCACCCCACCGTCCTCTTCCTCGGCCCCGGCGCCGAGGGCCAGCAGCCGCTGGTCTCGGAGGCGGTACGGGGCGAGGGCGCCCACCTCGTCGACGCGGACGGCGTCCGCTTCATGACCGGGCAGCACGAACTCGGCGAACTCGCCCCGCGCGACGTCGTCGCCAAGGCCATCACCCGCCGCATGCGCGAGCAGGGCACGACGCACATGTACCTCGACGGCAGGCACTTCGGCGCGAAGATGTGGGAGAACCGTTTCCCCACGATCCTCGCCGCCTGCCGTGCCCACGGCATCGATCCCGTCACCGCGCCGATCCCGATCTCGCCCGCCGCGCACTACGCCTCGGGCGGCGTCCGCACCGACACCGAGGGCCGGACGACCGTGCCGGGGCTCTACGCCTGCGGAGAGGTCGCCTGCACGGGCGTCCACGGCGCCAACCGGCTCGCGTCCAACTCGCTCCTCGAAGGACTCGTGTACGCGGAACGCATCGCCGCCCACCTCATCGCGGGCCACGCCACGGCGGCGGAACGGAGCGGCACCGCGGAGGACCGGCGGGAGGACGGACGCGCACCGGTCGGCGGAGCGGTGCGTGCCGAGGTCCTGCAAGCCGCGGCGGACCGTCTCGCGGTGCAGCGCGCCATGAGCGAGGGCGCGAGCGTGCTCCGCTCCGCCGCCTCGCTCCGCACCACCGCCGAAGCGCTCGACGCGCTGCGCGCCCGCGCCGCGGAGGCCGAGCCCGCCGAACCCGGTGTCGACACCTGGCAGGCCACCAACCTCCTCACCGTCGCCCGCGTCCTCACCGAGGCCGCGCTCGCCCGCGAGGAGACCCGCGGCTGCCACTGGCGCGAGGACCACCCCGAGCGCGCCGACGCCACCGGCGCGCGGCATATCGTCGTCACCCTGGACGCCCCGACGCACACCCCGCGCCTGCGCCCCACGGACGGCACCACCTTTCCGCCCACCCGCCCGCACGACTGACCGCCCTCACTCGTACGGGTGAGACGCCCGCCCGACCGGGGCGCCCCCGCCCGCCCGCGCCCGGCCCCGCGCACCCCGGACCGATGGCGTAGCGGCCCGTACGCCCGGACGAGCAGCCGACCGTCCGTGCGACCGCGTACTGTCCGTACGCACGCACGTACCCGCGACCGCCGGACCGCCCCGCCCGGCGGTCCGGGCGGTCACACTCGTACGTACCGCACGACGCGCACCCCGGGCACCACGCCGGGCCACGCGCACCACCCGCGGGCGCGACCGCGGCGCCCGCACGACCCCGTACCACCCGTACCGCACCAGGAGCCCCGACCGTGAGCACCAGCCCCGAGCAGCCCGAGCCGACCGAGCCCACCCCCGCAGCCGTGCTGCCGCTGCTGCCCGCCGACGACGC
>NZ_JAAGLR010000447.1 GCF_010548245.1 Streptomyces sp. SID11385 | reverse complement strand
CCACCCCGCTCGGGTACCTTCTCGGCGCCACTCCGCTCCCGCGCCTCGGCGTTCGTCCGCTCCCGCGCCTCGGCGCCACCCCGCTCCCGTATCCCGGCGGTCTCCGCGTCCCGCGCCTGCCCGTTCCCCTTCTCCCTCTCCTCCCCCGCCGCGCGCGGCGGGCGCAGGCGCGGGAGCGGGACGCGGGGCGCAGTCGTCGGCGGGGGCACGGTCGTGGGCGGGGGCACAGTCGTCGGCCGGGCCGCAGGCGTCGGGGGCCGGTCCGGTGTGGGCGGCAGTGGCCGGGCGTCCGTGCTCATGCGCTGCCCGTGTCCTTCCGTTCGCCGACGGGCCCGGGCCCGCGCGGCGGGCGGGCGCGGCGGCTCGGGTGCCGGTCACTTTACGGGGTCCCGGAGTCCTCCGGGGCCGGTGTGCGCGGGCCGTCTCTTTGGCCCGGAACATCCCCTGGGGGGCGGTGTGTTCGCTTCCTCCCTCTACCCATCGGTAGGGGGGTCTGGCAGGCTGCGCGCATGACCGTCCGCGCAGCCGACCGGGCCCGCTACGACCGGGCCACCGCACACCTCGAAGCGCCGCTCGCCCTCGTCGATCTGGACGCCTTCGACGCGAACGCCGACGACCTGGTGCGCCGCGCCCAGGGCAAGCCGGTCCGGGTCGCGAGCAAGTCGGTGCGCTGCCGCGCCCTGCTCGAACGGGTCCTCGCGCGACCGGGGTTCGCGGGGATCATGTCGTTCACGCTGGCGGAGTCGCTGTGGCTGGCCCGCGAGGGCTTCGACGACGTGCTGCTCGCCTACCCCTCCACCGACCGTCCCGCGTACGCCGAACTCGCCGCCGATCCCAAGCTCGCCGCCGCCGTGACGGTCATGGTCGACGACCCGGCACAGCTCCGCCTCATCGACGCGGCCCGCGAGGGCGGCACCGAGGAGATCCGGGTCTGCCTCGAACTGGACACCTCGCTGCGGCTGTTGGGAGGCCGGGTGCGGGTGGGCGCGCGCCGCTCGCCGCTGCACTCGCCCGCGCGGGTCGCCGACATGGCGCGCGCGGTGGCGCGGACGCCGGGTTTCCGGCTCGTCGGGATCATGGCGTACGAGGGTCATGTGGCGGGCGTGGGCGACAAGCTGGCGGGGCGTCCGCTGCGGTCCCGGGCGGTACGGCTCATGCAGGCCGCCGCGCGCCGCGAACTGGCCGCGCGGCGGGCCGAGGTGGTGCGCGCGGTGCGCGCGGTGGCGCCCGGTCTGGAGTTCGTCAACGGCGGCGGGACGGGGAGCGTGCAGCACACGGCAGCGGAGGACGCGGTGACGGAGATCGCGGCGGGCTCCGGGCTGTACGTGCCGCGCCTCTTCGACAACTACACGTCGTTCACGGGCCGTCCGGCGGCGCTCTTCGCGATGCCGGTGGTGCGCCGCCCGGGCGTCGGTGTGGTCACGGTGCTCGGCGGCGGCTACCCGGCCTCGGGGGTCGCCGGGCGGGACCGGCTGCCCGTCCCGTACCTGCCCGAGGGGCTCTCGTACGATCCGCAGGAGGGGCCCGGCGAGGTGCAGACGCCGCTGCTCGGCGCGGTCGCCGACGACCTGCTCATCGGCGACCGGGTGTGGTTCCGGCACGCCAAGGCCGGGGAGCTGTGCGAGCGCTTCGACCGGCTGCACCTCGTCCGGGGCGACGAGGTGACCGGGACGGTGCCGACGTACCGCGGCGAGGGCCGTACGTTCCTCTGAACACCGCCCGGGTAAGCGTCAGTTCGCCGCTCTGATGCCCTCCGCCGTCTCGTCGAGCACCGCGGGTCCCGCCGGGTCTGCGTCCGCGTCGAGCCGGGCCCGTACGACGAGGAGCGTGCCCGGCGTGTGGGGGGCGGGGAAGACGAGGGACTGGACGTAGCCGCCCGCGCCCTCGCGCGGCACGCAGCGGCGGCGCACGAG
>NZ_JAAGLR010000420.1 GCF_010548245.1 Streptomyces sp. SID11385 | reverse complement strand
CGGCGGCACCACGCGCACGGGCGCCGCCCGCCCCCTGCTCCTGTCGGCGCCCCTCCTCCCGGGCACCCCCGTGCTCCCGGTCGCGGCCCCGTACTCCGCCTTCGCGCTCTCGTCGGCCGGCGCGCCGCTCCCGAGCCCCCTCGTGGCCGGGACGGCGGAGCGGAATCCGACTCCCCAGCCCTCCCCGCAGCGCCCGGCGGCCGACGACTGACCGTCCCGCGCGGGGAGGCCGCCCGCAGCCCCTCGCCGCGTCCGCCCGCTCCCGCTCCGACCTGGTTCAATTTCCCTGTGCGCCGGTCCCGGTGGAGGGAGCGGCCGGTGGGTGGAGATGCGGGAGAGCATGGATCTCGGTGAGCGTGGCCGCGCCGGTGCGGACGGCGGCGGCCCGGTGGAGCCCTGGGCCAGGTACGACCCCTGGGGCAGCGCCCCCGCGACGCCGACCGGCACGCCGCTCGCCGACCCCTCGCCCGAGTCCGCCCCCGGACCCTCCCACGACCCCGGGCCGTCCCACGACCCCACCACCGAGCCCGGACCGCGGGCCCGGCGCCGTGGCGTGATCGTCGCCGTCACGCTCGCCGCGCTCGTCACGGGGACGCTCGGCGGTTACCTCGGAGCACGGTACGAACGCGACGGCGGCGCCCGCACGCTGG
>NZ_JAAGLR010000396.1 GCF_010548245.1 Streptomyces sp. SID11385 | reverse complement strand
GCGGCGCGCGGCGCTCGCGGCGCTCCCGGGGGCGGAGCAGGGGCGGACGGCCGCGGCCGGGGTGTGAGGGCGTGCGCCGCCGAACGGAGCAACCGCGGGCGCCGCGAAAAGGGGCGCCCGCGGGGTCTCGCGCGCACGTAAGCCCGCTTTCGCGCCCTTAAAACGCCCCCGCCTCGGATTGGTTACGACTCTTCACCCCTTCCGGTGGTCCGACGGACAACCGTCCGCCGGACCACCCATACCTGCGCATACCTTCGTCCCGCTGTGGGTCGCCGACCGAAGGGCGGCCCCGTGACCGGGAGATCGGGGGTGCGCGCTCGTGCGCATAGGACTGCTGACCGACGGCGGCTATCCGTACGTCAACGGCGAGGCGAGACTCTGGTGCGACCGCCTCGTGCGCGGTCTCGACACGTACGCGTTCGACATCTACGCCTTCAGCCGCGGCAGCCGTCAGGAGGACCTCGGCTGGGTCCGCCTGCCCCCGCACGTGCAGCGGGTCCGCACCGCCGCGCTGTGGGACGCGCCGGAGGAGTGGCCGCGTCCCGGCCGCCGCGTGCGCCGCGAGACGCTGGAGCACTTCGCGGCGCTCGCGACGACCGCGTGCGCGGCGACGAGCCCGTCGACCCCGCCCTCCGC
>NZ_JAAGLR010000362.1 GCF_010548245.1 Streptomyces sp. SID11385 | reverse complement strand
TGCGGCCGGCCCACCGCGCCGCACGCCGACGTCGTCGCCGGACCGGACGGCGGCTACCTCCTCTCCGTACCAGGTCGCCCGCCGCGCCCGGTGGACCCGGCGGACCCCGCGCGCCTCGCGGCGGCCCTCGCCGCGCCGACCCCCTGACCCACCCCGTCCCCGCACCACCACACCGAGAGCAGCGAGACCCGTGAGCACCCGCTACACCTATGAGAAGGACGGCCCGGCGATCTACCGGGAGTCCTTCGCCACCATCCGCGCCGAGGCCGAACTCGGCGGGCTGCCACCGGAGATCGCGCAGGTCGCGGTCCGGATGATCCACGCCTGCGGGATGGTCGACCTCGTACGGGACCTCGCCTTCTCGCCGGACGTGGTGACGCGGGCACGGGCGGCGCTGCGCGCGGGCGCGCCGATCCTCACCGACGTGAAGATGGTCGCGAGCGGTGTCACGCGCAAGCGGCTGCCCGCGGACAACGACGTGGTGTGCACGCTCGCCGACCCCGCCGTGCCCGCCCTCGCCGAGGAGCTGGGCACGACACGCAGCGCCGCCGCGCTCGACCTGTGGGGCGACCGGCTCGACGGCGCCGTCGTCGCGGTCGGGAACGCGCCGACCGCGCTCTTCCGGCTCCTGGAGCTGATCGACGCGGGCGCGCCCAGGCCCGCGGCCGTGATCGGGGTGCCCGTCGGTTTCGTCGGTGCCGCGGAGTCGAAGGACGCGCTCGCCGCGCACGGCGGCCTGGACCACCTCGTGGTGCGGGGCCGGCGCGGGGGCAGCGCCCTGGCCGCCGCCGCGCTCAACGCGATCGCGAGCGAGGAAGAATGAGCGGCAAGCTGTACGGGGTCGGGCTCGGTCCGGGGGACCCGTCGCTCCTGACGGTGCGGGCCGTGGAGGTCATCGGCGAGGCGGACGTGGTCGCGTACCACAGCGCGCGGCACGGCCGGTCGATCGCGCGCGGGATCGCGGAGCGGTACCTGCGCGCGGACCACGTCGAGGAGTTGCTCGTCTACCCGGTGACGACGGAGACGACGGACCATCCCGGGGGTTACCGGGCGGCGCTGGAGGAGTTCTACGAGGAGGCGGCGGGGCGGCTCGCCGCGCACCTGGACGCGGGGCGCACGGTCGCGGTGCTCGCGGAGGGCGACCCGTTCTTCTACGGCTCGTACCAGCACATGCACAAGCGGCTCGCGGACCGCTACGAGACCGAAGTGGTGCCCGGCGTGACGTCGTTCGCCGCCGCCTCGGCGCGGCTCGGACGGCCGCTCGTCGAGGGCGAGGAGGTGCTGACCGTGCTGCCGGGCACGCTCCCGGAGGAGGAGCTGGCCGCGCGGCTCGCCGCGACGGACTCGACGGTCGTGATGAAGCTGGGCCGCACCTTCCCCAAGGTCCGCCGGGCGCTGGAGAGTTCGGGGCGGCTCGACGAGGCGCGGTACGTGGAGCGGGCGACGATGGACGGGGAGCGGACGGCGGCGCTCGCGGAGGTGGACGCCGCCGAGGTGCCGTACTTCTCGGTCGCCGTGCTGCCGAGCCGCGTGGCCGCCGGGCGTGCGGAGCCGCCGGCGGGGCGCGGTGAGGTGGTCGTCGTCGGGACGGGTCCGGCCGGTCCGCTGTGGCTGACCCCGGAGTCGCGGGGCGCGCTCGCGGCGGCGGACGACCTCGTGGGGTACGCCACGTACATCGGGCGCGTGCCGGAGCGCCCCGGGCAGGCGCGGCACGCGTCCGACAACCGGGTCGAGTCCGAACGGGCCGAGTTCGCCTTGCAGTTGGCGGCGCGCGGACGGCGGGTCGCGGTCGTGTCGGGGGGTGATCCCGGGGTGTTCGCGATGGCCACGGCGGTGCTCGAAGTGGCCTCGCGCAAGGAGTACGCGGACGTGCCGGTGCGGGTGCTGCCCGGGGTGACGGCGGCGAACGCGGCGGCGGCGCGGGCGGGTGCGCCGCTGGGGCACGACTACGCGGTGTTCTCGCTCTCGGACCGGCTCAAGCCGTGGGAGGTGGTGGCGGAGCGGCTGCGCGCCGCCGCGGGCGCCGACCTCGTCCTCGCGCTGTACAACCCCGGTTCGGGGAGCCGTACGTGGCAGGTCGGCGCGGCGCGGGACGTGCTCCTGGAGCACCGCGCGCCAGGTACGCCCGTCGTGGTGGCGCGTGATGTGGGGGGCGCGGGCGAGCGGGTGCGGATCGTGCGGCTCGCCGAATTGGACCCGGCCGAGGTGGACATGCGCACGATCCTGCTCGTGGGGTCCTCGCAGACGCGGATGGTGCGGCGCGGGGACGGCGAGGAGATCGTGTGGACGCCGAGGCGGTACCCGGCGGGCTGAGACCGCGGGCCGGGGACGCCGGGCGGTGGCGTGCCCGCGCGTCCGGCGACCGGCGTCCCCGGCCGTCTACGGGGCGAGCGACGCCATCCACGCGAGGGCCCCCGCCACGTCCGCCGCCCGCGGCAGCCCTTGCGGTACGGGCGGCCTGCGCACGACGACGACGGGGATGCCCGCCTCGCGCGCCGCCGTGAGCTTCGGCGCCGTGGCCGCTCCGCCGCTGTCCTTCGTGACGAGGACGTCGACGCGGTGGCGGGCCAGCAGGGCCCGTTCGCCTTCGAGCGTGAACGGGCCCCGGTCGAGGAGGACTTCGGTGCGGGCGGGGAGCGGCGGCCCGGGCGGGTCGACCGCGCGCACGAGGAACCACAGGCCGGGGTCGCCGGTGAAGACGGAGAGCCCGGTGCGGCCTGTCGTGAGGAAGACGCGGGTGCCGAGCGCGGGCAGGAGGGAGGCCGCTTCGCCGAGCGAGGCGGCGTCGTGCCAGTCGTCGCCCGGGGTGCGGGTCCAGCCGGGGCGGCGCAGGGCGAGGAGCGGGACGCCTGCCGCGGCGGCGGCCTCGGCGGCGTGGAAGCTCATCGTGGCGGCGAAGGGGTGGGTCGCGTCGACGAGCGCGGTGACGGCGTGCGCGCGCAGCCAGGCGGCGAGTCCGTCCGTACCGCCGAAACCGCCCACGCGCACGGCGCCGGGCAGGGCGCGCGGGGCGGCGACGCGGCCGGCGAGCGAGGTCGTGACGCGCCAGGGCGTGCCGGTGAGCGCTTCGGCGAGGCGGCGGGCTTCCGTCGTCCCGCCGAGGATCAGGACGTGGCGCTCGGTCAGCACGTGTGGCGCTCGCGCGCGGCCGAGTAGAGGTGGCTGTCCCGGAATTGGGAGGCGCCCAGGGTGCGGCCGACCAGGATGACGGCGGTGCGGGTGATGCCTGCGGCCTTGGTCTCGGCGGCGATCGTGCCGAGCGTGCCGCGCAGGACGAGTTCCTCGGGCCGGGAGGCGTGGGCGACGACGGCGGCGGGGCAGTCGGCGCCGTAGTGCGGGAGGAGTTCGGCGGTGACGCGGTCGACGTAGCGCGCGGCGAGGTGCAGGACGAGGAGGGCGCCGCTGCGGCCGAGGGTCGCGAGGTCCTCGCCCTCGGGCATCGGGGTCGCCTCCTGCGCGACGCGCGTGAGGACGACGGTCTGGCCGACCGTGGGCACGGTCAGTTCCCGCTTGAGCGCGGCAGCGGCGGCGGCGAAGGCGGGGACGCCGGGGACGACCTCGTACGGGATGCCGAGCGCGTCGAGGCGGCGCATCTGCTCGGCGACCGCGCTGAAGACGGCCGGGTCGCCCGAGTGCAGGCGGGCCACGTCCTGGCCGGCCTCGTGCGCGCGGGCGAACTCGGCGGTGATGGCGTCGAGATCCAGGTGCGCGGTGTCGATCAGGCGCGCGTCGGGCGGGCACTCGGCGAGGAGTTCGGCGGGGACGAGGCTGCCCGCGTACAGGCACACGGGGCAGCGGGCGAGGGTACGCGCGCCGCGCACGGTGATGAGGTCGGCGGCGCCGGGACCCGCGCCGATGAAGTACACGGTCATGGGGTGTCGGCTCCAGTCGTCGCGGAGGTCTTGGCGGGCTTCTCGGCGGGTCCGGTGTGCTCGGCGGACCCCGTCCGGTCGGCGGGTCCCGCCTGTTCGGCGGGCTCGGTCTTCTCGACGAGCCACTGCGTCAGCGGCATGGCCTGGCGCCAGCCCGTGAAGCCGCCGACGGGGACGGCGTGCGCGACCGAGAGCCGCAGCAGCTCGCCCCCGTACCGCTTTCGCGCCGCGCTCAGCACGGCCTCGGACTCCAGCGTCACGGTGTTGGCCACGAGTCGGCCGCCCACGGGCAGCGCCGCCCAGCAGGCGTCGAGCAGGCCGGGTGTGGTGAGTCCGCCACCGATGAACACGGCGTCGGGCGTGGGGAGTCCGGCGAGCGCGGCGGGCGCGGCGCCGGTGACGACGCTCAGCGCCGGGACGCCGAGGCGGTCCGCGTTCCCGGTGATGCGCGCGGCGCGCTCCGGGTCGCGCTCGATGCTGACCGCGCGGCAGGACGGGTGGGTGCGCAGCCACTCGATGGCGATCGATCCGGAGCCGCCGCCGACGTCCCACAAGATTTCGCCGGGCGCGGGCGCGAGCGCGGCGAGGGTGACGGCGCGCGGGTAGCGCTTGGTGAGCTGCCCGTCGTGCGCGTACGCCTCGTCGGGCAGTCCGGGGACGGCGCCGAGGCGCGGGGTCCCCGGGGCGCGGTGGCACTCGACGGCGACGATGTGCAGCGGGTCGGCGGGCGGCGCGCTCCACTCCTCGGCGGTGGCCTCGGGGCTCGTACGTTCCCGGGGGCCGCCGAGTTGTTCCAGCACCCGCATGCGGCTGGGCCCGAAGCCGCGCGCGCGGAGCAGCGCGGCGATCTCCGCCGGTGTGCCGGGTCCCGCGCCGAGGACGAGGAGGCGGCGGCGCGGGTGCAGCGCGGCGGCGACGCGGGCGAGGGGGCGTCCCACGACGGAGACGACGTCGACGTCCTCGCGGGCCCAGCCGAGGCGGGCGCACGCGTACGTGACGGACGAGGGGTGCGGCAGGACGCGGACGGCCCCGGGGCCGAGGAGTTCGGTGAGGGTCCGGCCGATCCCGTAGAACATCGGGTCGCCGCTCGCGAGGACGACACGCGTGCGCCCGCCGTGCGCGGCGAGCAGACCGGGCAGCGCGGGGCGCAGCGGGGAGGGCCAGGGGACGCGGGCAGCGGCGCACTCGGGGGGCAGGAGGCCGAGTTGACGGGGCCCGCCGAAGACGACGTCGGCCGCGCGCAGGAGGGCGCGGGACGCCTCGGGGACGCCGGGCCAGCCTTCGGCACCGATGCCGACGACGGTGACGGCGTCCTGCGGGGTGGCGGCGGGCGCTGCGGTCACGTGCGGGGTCCTCGGGCTCGGGTCGGGGCGGTGCCCGTCCAGCGTACGGGGGTGTGACCTGGGGGTGCGTGCCGGGTCGGCGGCTTGTTGCACACTATGCGCAACAACAAATCAGACGCACTACCGGGCGGGAGGCCGCCTGGGCGACGACGGGAAAGAGGTGCGGGGTGGCCGCTCCGCTCGTACTGGGCATCGAGTCCTCCTGCGACGAGACCGGCGCGGGCCTGGTCAGGGACGGGAAGCTGCTCGGGCACGCGGTGGCGTCGAGCATGGACGCGCACGCGCGCTACGGGGGCGTGGTGCCCGAGATCGCCGCGCGGGCGCACGTGCACGCGGTGCGCCCGGTGATCCGGCGCGCGCTCGCCGAGGCGGGGGTACGCGCGCGGGACATCGACGCGGTCGCGGTCACGACGGGTCCGGGCCTGTCAGGGGCGCTCCAGGTGGGCCTCGCGGCGGCGAAGGGGCTCGCGTACGGGCTGGGCGTGCCGCTGCACGGGGTGCATCACCTCGCGGGGCACGTCGCCGCGGACACGCTGGAGCACGGGCCGCTCCCCTCGCCCTGCGTCGTCCTGATCGTCTCGGGCGGTCACACCTCGCTGCTGCTCGTGCGTGACCTGGCGCGGGAGCCGATCGCGCACCTCGGGGACACGCTGGACGACGCGGCGGGCGAGTGCTTCGACAAGGTGGCGCGCGTCTTCGGCCTGCCGTACCCGGGCGGGCCGGCCGTCGACCGCGCCGCCCGGGACGGCGACGCGGGCGCGGTGGCGTTCCCGCGCCCGCTGCCCGGCGGGTACGACTTCTCGTTCTCGGGGCTCAAGACGGCGGCGGCACGCTGGGCGGAGCGGCACGCGGGCGGGGTGCTGCCGGTCGCCGACGG
>NZ_JAAGLR010000327.1 GCF_010548245.1 Streptomyces sp. SID11385 | reverse complement strand
GTCCTCGTGCTGCCGCGCCGCGACGACCCCGGCGTGCTCGGTCCCGGGCGCGCCCGGCTCCCCGGCCGTGTGACACGCGGAGACGGGACCGGCGTCGCCCCCGGACCGGCCGTCTCCGGCGAGCAGGCCACCGGCAGGACGTCCGCCGTCCCACGGCACGCCGTCCTCGCCCGTGCCCGGGGCACCGTCTCCCGCGACCGGGGCGGCGTGAGCACGTGTACCGGCCGCGCGGGGCTCCCGGCCACCGGCAGGTGTCCGGCCGGACGGTGCTGAGCCGGACGGTGCTGAGCCGGACGGTGTTGAGCCGGACGGGGTCCGGCCGGACGGCCCGCGGGACGATCGCGCGCGATCGGGTTCCGCCGGTGGACCCGCCTCGGTCGAACCCGCCCGTGGACCGGCCTCACCGGACCCCGCGCCAGAAAGCGGCCACCCTGCCGCGCGTTCCGCGCGCTCGGCCGCCGTCCCCGCTCCCTCGCCGCCGTGACTCGTCCCCGTACCGGTGTGCTCCCCGCCGGTGCCCGCAGACGAGTCGCCCAGGCCGGTGCGTCGCGCGGTTTCCGGGCGGAGCGTCGCGGTCCCTTCGGCGGATGCCGTCGGCACCTGCGCGCCGTCCGCGCTCGCGGCCTCGGGGCGGGTGCCGTTCGGCGGTCCGGGGACTTCCGCGTCCTCGGCGCCGGTCCTGCCGTGCGGGGCCGGGCGGGCGGGGGGCCGGGGGGCGGTCACGGGGACCGCCGGGTGGTGATCGGGTGCACGTTTGCGAGCCTAAGGAATGTCCGTGGATTCTGCGCGGGCGGGCAGCCGAAGGCCGGGACGCCGGGCACGGCACCGGGACGGGCGGGCCGCCGGGCCTGCCGGAGAATAATGATGCCCGCGCGGCTCCCCAGCCGCGCGGGCATCTGTTGCCGTCCGCCGCACCCCCGTCCCCACGGGGTTTCACGGGCATTGATGTCCCCGCCCGGACCGCTCTTCCGGGCCCATGACGCTAACCGCGCGTCACGGCATCATGCCCACGGACGACGCCTGGAGGACCACTGCTTCCCAGCCGCCGAAGACGACCACGAGCAGGGCTGCCAGGGGAAGGACGATGGCGGCGGCCACCAGGGGGTGGCGGCGCGCGGGGCGCGTGCGGGCACGGGGTGCTTCGGGCACGGTCGTGGCCATCGGTCCTTCTCCTGCCGAAGGTGTCGGTCGAGGGAGCGACGGGGGCGTGACCTCGGGGGGTGAGTAGCGCTCCCGTCGCTGTGCCTCCATCCTCGCCCGCCCGGATAGAGGGGGTCGTCATGCCCTCGTACCGAATACCGGGCCTCCCCCAGGAGGACGGCGGGCCGGTCCCCTACTCCCCTGGGTGGAGATCCTCTGGGGGACTCCCCTGAGGACCGTGATGTGGGTCACGGACGGAAGGGGTGGTTCCGGTGGTGGCGGGCGGGGCGGCGGCCAGGTGCGGGGGGTGGTGGGGCGGGGGCCGCTCGGCGCCGGGCGGCCGGTCCCGTAAGCGGTGAAAAGGCCCGCAGCCTGCGGCAATTGGGCGAAAACGGGGGCGCGGCCCAGCGGGTGAAGCAGCGTCATGGTGAGCCACTTTCACCAGCGTGTCCCGCGAAGACAATCGTTCGGTCACGGAGGGCGCGGCCTCAGCGCGCACCGGCGCGTGGAAACGTAAGCTGTGGCCCGTCAGCAGTAACGGGCAGCGGGGATGGACATGACGATGATGCGGCTCCGGCGCGAGGACCCGCGTGTCGTCGGCTCGTTCAGGCTTCACCGGCGACTCGGCGCGGGCGGGATGGGCGTCGTCTACCTGGGCTCCGACCGCAAGGGCCAGCGCGTCGCGCTGAAGGTCATCCGCCCGGATCTGGCGGAGGACCAGGAGTTCCGCTCGCGTTTCGCCCGTGAGGTCTCGGCGGCCCGGCGCATTCGCGGAGGGTGTACGGCACGGCTCGTGGCGGCGGACCTGGAGGCCGAGCGGCCCTGGTTCGCCACGCAGTACGTACCCGGCCCCTCCTTGCACGACAAGGTGGCCGAGGAGGGCCCGCTGACCGCCGCCGAGGTGGCGGCCGTGGGGGCCGCGCTCTCGGAAGGGCTCGTGGCGGTGCACGAGGCGGGCGTCGTGCACCGCGATCTCAAGCCGTCGAACATCCTGCTCTCCCCCAAGGGCCCGCGCATCATCGACTTCGGGATCGCCTGGGCGACCGGGGCGAGCACCCTCACGCACGTCGGCACGGCGGTCGGCTCCCCCGGCTTCCTCGCGCCCGAGCAGGTGCGCGGCGCGGCGGTCACGCCCGCGACGGACGTCTTCGCGCTCGGTGCGACGCTCTCGTACGCGGCGACCGGGGACTCCCCGTTCGGGCACGGCAGCTCCGAGGTCATGCTCTACCGCGTCGTGCACGAGGAGGCCCACCTGCGCGGCGTCCCCGACGCGCTCGCGCCCCTCGTGCGGGCCTGCCTCGCCAAGGACCCCGAGGAACGGCCGAGCACCCTCCAGCTCTCGCTGCGGCTCAAGGAGATCGCCGCGCGCGAGACGCAGCACCCGGGCAGCACCCGGGGCTCGGGGCAGCGCGAGGTGATCGAGCGGCCCACGGGCCGGCTCGCAGAGCAGTACGCCGAGCAGGCCACGCAGCAGCGCCCGGTGACCCCGGCGCCGCGTGGCCGCAGGCGGCCGGAGGCGGCGGCTCCC
>NZ_JAAGLR010000298.1 GCF_010548245.1 Streptomyces sp. SID11385 | reverse complement strand
GGGCGAGCGCGCCGCCGATGAGCCCGGAGGCCCCCGCGATCGCCACCCGCCGCCGCGCCGGCGCCTCCCGCCCCGCCGCCTCGTCCTCGCCGTAGCCCCGGCCCGCCGCGCCCATCTCGTCCTCGTGCTCGTCCATGCGGTCATCGTGCCCCTCCCGGCCGGGAAAATGGCGTGAGCGGTGAGCGGCCCCGGTGAAGGATGGCCCCCATGCCGACCGAACAGCCCATAACCGCCTCCGCCCCGGGGGCTCCCCTCGTCCGCCCCGCCCGCGCCGAGGACGAGGCCGCGCTCGCCGCGCTCGACGCCGCCACCTGGTCCCCCCTCCACGCCGTCACCCCGCGCCCCGTCCCCCCGCTCCCGTCCTTCTTCCGCCCGGACCGCGGCCCCGAGGCCCACCTCGTCGCCGAAGTCCCCGAGCACCCCGGCCACCCGGTCGGCTACCTCCGCCTCGTCCCCTCCCTGCCCCTGCCCGCCAACGCCCACGTCCGCGCCATCCAGGGCCTCGCGGTCGACCCGGCGGTACGGGGCCGGGGCGTCGCCCGCGCCCTGCTCCGCGCCGCCGTCGC
>NZ_JAAGLR010000267.1 GCF_010548245.1 Streptomyces sp. SID11385 | reverse complement strand
CGGCTGCCAGCCACCGGCCTCGTCCCAGCGGCGTACGACGCGCGCGGGCGCCCCGGCGACGACCGCGTGGTCGGGCACCGTGCCCCGTACGACCGAACCGGCCGCGACCACGACGTTGCGGCCGAGGTGCGCGCCGGGCAGTATCACGGCGCCCGTGCCGATCCAGGAGCCCGCGCCGATGGTGACCGGGGCGCGGCGCGGCCACTGCTTGCCGACCGGCAGGTGCGGGTCGTCGTAGCTGTGGTTGGTCGAGGTGACATAGACGTACGGGCCGAAGAACGCCTCGTCGCCGATGGTCACGGGCGCGTCGGCGACGACGTGGCTGCCCCGGCCGAGGACGACACCGTTGCCGAGGGACAGGACGGGGTCCGGGCCGAGCGTCTCGCCGGGGCCGAGCGGCAGCATCCCCGCGGTGAGCGTGACCTGCTCGGCGATGATGCAGTGCGCGCCGAGGCGTATCCAGCGCTCGTTGAAGATCGTGCCCTGCGGGAAGGCGAGCCGGGTGCCCTCGCCGATCGCGCCGAAGCGCAGCCGCCCGTGCGCGTGCGCGGTGACGGCGCCCGCCTCGCGCAGCAGCCGCCAGCCGGTCTGCGCGGCGCGGTGGGCGAGGGCGCGCGGCCAGTGGGCGGGCGGGGGCAGAGGCTTGCGGTTACGCGGCACGGACTTACCGTACTCACGAGTAGCCCCATGTCGGCGGCCGGGTTCTGTGATCTTCGACCCAGCGCGCGGCGCTCCGCTCAGCGCACCTCGGCGGCGTGGGTGCGCGCGAGATCGCGGTAGACGGCGGCGTTGAGCGCGATGCCCTCGCGCTCCTCCGCGGTCAGCTCACGGCGCACCTTGGCGGGGACGCCCGCGACGAGGGAGCCGGGCGGCACCTCCATGCCCTGCGGGACGAGGGCCTGCGCGGCGACGAGGGAACCGGCACCGATGCGCGCCCCGTTGAGGACGGTCGCGCCCATGCCGACCAGGACGTCGTCCTCGACGACGCAGCCGTGCAGGACGGCGTTGTGCCCGACCGAGACACCGCTGCCGACGCGGACGGGGAAGCCGGGGTCGGCGTGGACCGTGCAGTTGTCCTGCACGTTGCTGCCCCGGCCGATCGTGATGCTGTCGGCGTCGCCGCGCAGCACCGTGTGGTACCAGACGCTCGCCTCCGCCTCCAGGCGGACGGCGCCGAGGACGACGGAGGTCGGCGCCGTGAAGGCGGCGGGATCGACCTCGGGCGCACGGCCCCCGACGGGCGAGACGAGGGCGTCGGTCATGCGGAGGTCTCCTGGGTCGTGCCGGGCTCGGGGGTGGCCTGGGAGGCGGCGGGCGTGGCGGCAGCGGGCCCGGCCTCGGCGACGGCCGGG
>NZ_JAAGLR010000230.1 GCF_010548245.1 Streptomyces sp. SID11385 | reverse complement strand
CGCCTGCGCGACCTCGTCTCGAAGCCGTCACGGCTCCTGCCGCCGTACGCGCGGGACGAGGCCGGTGCCCCGGTGTGGGCCGCCGATCTGCCCGGCGTCTCGCTCGCCCGCCTGGAGTCCACCCCGATGGACCGCCTGCCGCTCACGGTGGACGCGATCCTGAAACCGGCGGCGCGCGGCAGCCGCCTGCGGCTGCGCCTGCACGAGCTGTACGGGCGCGTCGAGGACGCGGGACCGGTCGCGGTCCAGACGGCGCTGGTCCACCGCGACACGGGCCGCGTCGTCCAGCGCCGCAGCGCGAGCCTGGCCGCCGGGCCGACCCCGGGCACCTGGACGGCCTCGCTCCGCGTGCGCCTGACGGAGCTGGAGGCGGGCACGTGGGACGTGTGGCTGATGCTCGCCTTCGCGGACGGCACCACCCGCACCACCCGCCCCCGCGCCCTCCCCTCCTCGGGCCACCTGCGCCGCACCGCCATCCCGAGCCGCCGCCACGGCCTCGTCCTGATCCACCCCTACGCCACCCACTCCGCCGCCCTCGCCCTCCGCGTCGCCCCGGGCGCCCGCGGAATGGGCGACGTGGTGCGACGGAAGGTGGGGAGGTGGGTGGGGGTGGGGTGAGGGGGCGCGCAGGGGGATGTGAGGGCGGTCGGGGGATGGGTCGGTGGTGTGTGCTGGTTCGGTGGGGCGTTTTCCCGGGGGGTGCGGTGGTCAGGCTGTTCGCGGCAGGGGGAGAGCCTTCCGACCAGTCAGAGGAGCGCCTCATGCGCCGTATGTCTTCGTTCGCCGTGTCCGCCGTCGCCCTCAGCGTGGCGGCGCTCGGCTCGGTTCCCGCGGTCGCCGCCGCACCCCGGCAGAGTCCGGCGGCCTACAGCTGCAACCCCGGGTACTTCTGCATCTACGACGGCTGGAACGGGACCGGGACCCGGTGTCAGTGGTCCCAGTCGAAGCTGGCCAACACCGCCGACAACTGCTCGTTCATCCAGCGCGGCAAGAACGTCCGCTCCGTCTTCAACCGCACCGGCCACCGCGTCCAGTACTACACCCAGACCAACTACAAGCACCGTGTCGGCTCCACGCCCAAGAACGGCAAGGGCAACCTCCAGGGCAACTACCAGATCCGGTCCTTCAAGCCGCAGTAGTCGGTTCCCCCGCCGGGTGCTGCCGGTGGGTCCCGTCGGGCCGCGGGACGGCGACGGGGCCCGCCGGCCCGGCGCCCCCTGTCACGTCAGGACGTAGCAGCCCCTGGCCTCCAGCTCCGCCGCCGTCCCCGCCGGGATCTCGCACGGGTTCCAGCGCAGGTCCAGTTTCTCCAGGGCCGGGAGGGACGTGATCCACGGCGGGAGCGTCGTGAGGCGGTTGCCCCGCAGGTCCAGGTGGCGCAGACGGGGCAGGTGGGCGAGGGCCGGGGGGAGGGTGGTCAGGGCGTTGTCGCGCAACTCCAGGAGGCGCAGGGCGCGCAGGCCCGCGAGCGTGGGCGGGAGGGCCGTCAGGCGGTTCGCTCCCAGGTGGAGTTCGCGGAGGCGGGTCAGGGTTCCGACGGAGTCCGGTACGTGCGTCAACTCCGCTTCGCGTACGCGCAGTTCCAGGAGGCCGGCCATACGGCCGAGCGTGTCGGGGAGTTCCCGCAGCGGGTTCCCGCCCGCGTTCAGGTAGCGCAGGCGGGTCAAGGCGCCGAGCGAGGCGGGGAGCCGCGTCAGGCGGTTGTCGTGCACGTACAGGCAGCCGTCCAGGCCCGTCAACGAGCCGAGCGAGGACGGGAGTTCGGTCAGGGCGTTGTGGCCGAGGTCCAGCGTGCGCAGGGCGGTGAGGTGCGCGAGGGGCGGGAGCGACGTGAGGTCGTTGTCCGCGAGGATCAGCGTCGTGAGGTCCGTACGGCTCAGGACCTCGGGCGGGACCGCGCCCAGGTGGCGGCGCCACAGGTCCAGCGTCGTCGCGCTCACGCGCCCCGCAGTCCCGCCGCGACCGTCTTCGCCAGGGCCGCCGGGTAGCCGCGCTTCGTCTTGGTGCGGACGACGAGGACGCGCCAGTACAGCGGGCCCGTGATCAGGTCGAGGGCGAGGTCGCGGTCCAGGTCCGTACGGATCTCGCCGCGCGCCGCCGCCGCGTCCAGCACGCCCTGGGCCACGCTGCGCTGTGCCTCGCGCAGGGCCTTCTCCAGTGCCTCCTGGAGGTCCGGGTTGCGGGCCGCCTCGGCGAAGAGGTCGGGGACGATCTGGGAGGCCGCCGGGTGGCGCAGCGCGCGCGAGGCGACCTCGTACAGCAGGTGCAGGTCCATGTCGAGCGAGCCCGTGTCGGGCGCGGGCAGGCCCTGGAGGGCTATCGCGGAGACCAGGTCGAGCACGAGGTGCAGCTTCGAGCGCCAGCGGCGGTAGACGGCGGTCTTGCCGACGCCCGCGCGGCGCGCCACGCCCTCGATCGACATGCGCCCGTAGCCCACGGCGGCCAGCTCGGCGAAGACGGCGGCGCGGATCGCCTCGGTGACGTCCTCGCGCAGCACGGCGGCACCGGCGGGGGCCCGCCGCGCCTTGCCGGCGGAGGC
>NZ_JAAGLR010000199.1 GCF_010548245.1 Streptomyces sp. SID11385 | reverse complement strand
TGCGCGCCGCGCGGCGCCGCCCAGCGGACGATCCGCTCGGCCGCCTGCGCGGCGGCCTCCGCCTCGCCCCGCGCCGCCTGGACGGCGGCCTGCACGTAGTCGAAGTACCACGTGCAGAAGCCGAGGTCGTACTGCTCGCACAGCGCGTGCCCCTCGGCGGCACAGCGGGCGGCGTCGTCCCAGCGGCCCAGGTGGTAGTAGTCGATGCCGAGATGCATGAGCGCGCCGACGTGGTGGCGGGCCGGGGCGGTGCCCGCCCGGCCCTGCTCGATCAGGCGCAGATTGGCCTCGCGGATGTCGGGGAGCCGGTCGGCGTAGGCGCTGGCCCGGGCGAGGCGGGACGGGTCGTCGTGCGGCTCGGCCAGCAGCTCGCGCAACCGGGGGAGCGCGCCGGGGCCGGTACGGGCCGGGTCGCCGAAGGTCTCGACGCTGACCCGGAGCAGGTCGGGCGCCCGCGGCACGAGCCGGTCGAGGATCTCCAGGAGGGGCTGCCACAACGCGGCCTCGCCCCCGTACCAGCACAGCAGGACGAGGGTGTGCAGCGCCTCGGAGAGGGCGGGGTCGGCGGCGTCCCAGCCGTGCCCGCCCTCGGCGCCGGACTCGATCGCGCCGACCAGGAGACGGTGCGCCGTAGCGATGTCGCCGTCGCGGTTGATGAGCAGGAACGCGGAGGCCGCCGCGGCGTGCAGGGACTGCGTACTGCCCGGGTCGACCGACCGGGCGTCCTCCAGGAGGCGGGAGGCATCGTCCAGTTCACCGCCCGCCTCGGCGCCGATGTACGCGGCCTCGGCGAGCCGCCGGGCCCGGGGCGCGGGCTGCGGGCTCAGCACCGC
>NZ_JAAGLR010000159.1 GCF_010548245.1 Streptomyces sp. SID11385 | reverse complement strand
GCCGGGCGGGCCGGGTGGCGGCGCGGGTGGCGCCGTGGGCGGTGCGGGGGGTGGTGCGGGGGGTGGTGCGCGAGGTGTCGCCGGGGGTGCCGAAGACGCGCGCGGTGCCGGCCTCGGGCAGGCGCAGGGTGAAGGTGGAGCCCTCGCCCTCCGTGCTCCAGACCGTGACCTCGCCGCCGTGCGAGGCCGCGACGTGCTTGACGATCGCGAGGCCGATGCCGGTCCCGCCCGTCATGCGCGAGCGGGCCGGGTCGACGCGGTAGAAGCGTTCGAAGACGCGCTCCCGGTCCTTCTCGGAGATCCCGATGCCCTGGTCGGTGACGGCGATCTCGACGAGGTCGCCGCCGCCCGCCGGGGCGCGGCGCGCGGCGATGCCGACGCGGGTGTGCTCGGGGCTGTAGTTGACGGCGTTCTCGACGAGGTTGCCGAGCGCGGCGGCGAGCTGCCCCCGGTTGCCCCACACGGACAGGTCCTCGCCCATCCCGCCGGGCACGATCGTGATGTGCTTCGCGCCCGCCGTCTGGCGGCAGCGGTCGACGGCCTCGGCGACGAGGTCCCGTACGAGCACGGGCTCCGCGTCCTCCAGCGGGTCGTCGTTCTGGACGCGCGAGAGGTCGATCAGCTCCTGCACGAGCGTGGTCAGGCGCGTCGCCTCCTTCTGCATCCGCCCGGCGAAGCGCTCGACGGCCTCGGGGTCGTCGGAGGCGTCCGTGACGGCTTCGGAGAGGAGGGAGAGGGCGCCGACGGGGGTCTTCAGCTCGTGGCTGACGTTGGCGACGAAGTCGCGCCGCACCGCCTCGATGCGGCGGGCGCGGGTCAGGTCCTCCACGAGGAGGAGGACGAGCCGGGAGCCGAGCGGGGCGACGCGCGCGGAGACCGCGAGCGGGCCGCCGCGGCCGGTGCGGCGCGGGAGGTCGAGTTCGGTCTGGCGTATCTCGCCGTCGCGGCGGGTCTCGCGGGCGAGCTTCAGCATCGGCTCGACGGCGAGGCGTCCGCCCCGTACGAGCCCGAGGGCGTACGCGGCCGAGCTGGCCTTGACGACGTTGTCCTCCTCGTCGAGCACGACGGCGGAGGAGGAGAGGACCGACAGGACGGTGTCGACGCCGGGCGGCAGTACCGCCTCGGTGTGCAGAGAAGTCCTGGTCGGGCGCTTGAGTTCGCGCTCGCTCCAGCGGAAGGCGAGCGCGGCGATCACGCCGGTGCAGAGCCCGGCGAGAGCGGCGGCTGCGGCCACCGCCGCGTTCACGTCCATGCCGCAAGGGTAGGTCGCCGTGTCGGGTACCTCCCAGCCGTTCGGGGGTCACCTCGAACACTCGTCGCCCAGAGTTCACCTTGGTGACGGTGGCGGTTCACTTGGGCGGCCGGAATCCGTCGCGTACGGGACGGACCGTGGCAGCGTGGGCGCGGGAGGACTCCCCCGTCCGGCCCTGTTTCGGTCTTGGAGTGAGGAACGCCATGCGCGACGCGTACCACGAGGAACTCGACTCGATCAGCGACGACCTGGTCGAGATGGCCAGGCTCGTCGGCTCGGCGATCGGCCGGGCCACGACGGCGATGCTGGACGCGGATCTCCAGCTCGCCGAGAACGTCATCGCGGCGGACGCGCGCGTGGACGAGCTCCAGCATGAGCTGGAGGCGAAGGCGATCGAGCTGCTCGCCCGGCAGCAGCCCGTCGCGACGGACCTGCGGGTGGTCGTCACGAGCCTGCGGATGAGCGCGGACCTGGAGCGCTCGGGCGACCTCGCCCAGCACGTCGCCAAGCAGGCGCGGCTGCGCTACCCCGAGTCGCCCGTCCCGCGCGATCTCCAGGCGACCCTTCTGGAGATGGGGCAGCTCGCCCAGCGGCTGATGGCGAAGGCGGCGGAGGTCATCATCACGAAGGACATCGACCTCGCCCTCCAGCTGGAGCAGGACGACGACGAGATGGACCTCCTGCACCGCACCCTCTTCCAGCACCTCATCGACGAGCGCTGGAAGCACGGGATCGAGACGGCGGTGGACGTGACGCTCCTCGGCCGCTACTACGAGCGGTTCGCGGACCACGCGGTGTCGGTGGCGAAGCGGGTTGTTTATCTGGTGACGGGGGAGCACGCGGACGCCATCCAGGCGGTGGGGCCGGTGGGGGACAAGAACAGCCCCTCCGGCGTTTGAGGAGCGGGGTCCGGGGCGGAGCCCCAGGGGCGCACAGGCGCGAAACGGTGAACCCGCCCACACCCCAACGCGCCGTTGACGCCCCCCTCCTGCCGCAGGTCCCCTGGTCACGGAGTACGTCCGCGACCGAGGAGGACCCCATGGCCGAGACCCCCGAGACACCCCCCACCCCCGGCGAAGGCAAGAGCCTCCCCCTCCTCGGCGCCTGCGGCTGCGGCTCCGGCTGCGGCTGCGGCTGCCAGTCGGGGGCGCCGTGCCAGTGCGGGGGCTGCTCCGGCTGAGCACCCGCCCCCGCGAGGTGGGTGAGTACTCACTCACCTCCCGGGGGCGTCCCCCGCCGCGAGCAGTTCCGCTTCCCGCTCCGCCGTGTACCCGAGCCCCGCTTCCAGCACGGGCCGGCCACGCCCGGCGTCCCAGTCCCGTACCGCCGCGACCGTCTCCGCGAACGGCGTCGCCGTGAGTCCCGCCGCGCGCGCCGGGCCGGGGTCGCGCCGCTGGCCCGCCCAGTCGTCCCGTACGAACGGGAAGTACGCGGGCCGGTCCGCGACGGGGACGAGCCACGCCCGAGTGCCCGCCCCCCGCGCGCACGCCGCGAGGAGCGCCGCGAGCGTCAGCGGCTCGGCGGGGCCGACCGCGTCGAAGGCACCGCCGAGGTCCTTGTGCGCGAGCGCCGCGACAAGGCGCCCGAGGTCGCGCGCGTCCAGGAGCTGTACGGGCTGCGCCGTGTCGCCGGGCAGGGCCGTCGGACCGCCCCGCTCCGCGTGCCGCAGCCAGTACAGGAAGGCGCCGGACGTGTCGTGCGGGCCGACCACCTGTCCTGGGCGTACGAGCGTGGCGCGCTCCCCGAAGCGGGCGGTCACCACGTCCTCGCAGGCCACCTTCGCCGGGCCGTACGTGCTGTTGTCGAGCCGCGCGACATCGTCCACGTCCCGGCGGGGCGCCTTGCGCCGGGGGTGCCCGCCGGCCTCGTAGACCGCCTGCGTGGAGACGAACACGTACCGCCCCGCGTGGCCGCCCGCCGCGTCCAGCGCCGCGATCGCGCCCCGTACCTGCCGCGACACGTATCCGCTCACGTCCACGACGACGTCGAAGGGCCGCTCGCGCGCGGCGGCCGTCAGCGCCGCGTAAGCGCCCGTGTCGCGGTCCCCGACGAGCCTGCGCACGCCGGGGAACAGCTCCCGGCCCGTCCTGCCGCG
Source organism: Streptomyces sp. SID11385 (assembly GCF_010548245.1). GTDB lineage: Bacteria > Actinomycetota > Actinomycetes > Streptomycetales > Streptomycetaceae > Streptomyces. Next base: position 879 of record NZ_JAAGLR010000159.1, on the reverse strand, counting down.
CCCGAAGAGCGTCACTTCGGCCCCGTCCCCGACGAGCGCGTCCACGATCGCGCGGCCCACGAAGGCCGTCCCGCCCAGCACCAGTGCTCTCATGGCGGCCGAGCCTACGGCGGGGCGTGACCGGGGTCACCGCTCCCCCGTGCCGGTGCTCCTCGCCCCCGCGCGAAAATGGGTGGTACGCCCATCGAGCCACGATCGGGGGAGCCGGAGCGGAGCCGTCCATGCCACACATCACCGTCGACTACACGGAACGGCTGGACGACACCCTCTTCGACCGCCACGCCTTCGCGAAGGAACTCGACCCGCTCGTCGTCACCGAGTCGCACTCCGCCGGGGTCGGCAAGATCTTCTTCCGGCCCGCGCCGCTCACCTTCGTCTCGGGCGAGGAGCACCCGTACGTGCACGTCACGATCGCGCTCCTGCCGAACCGCTCGCCCGCGCAGAAGGCGCACCTGTCGGACGCGGTGCTCGCGCTGCTCGGGCGGTACGTGGCGGGCGGGCCGCACGTCGTGACGTCCGTCGAGGTGCGCGACCTGCCCGACTCGTACCGCCTGCGAGGCTGAGGCACCGAGGCCCACGACCTCGTACCGCCTACGAGGCCGACTCCCCGAGCCCCACGAGCCGCCGTTTCCCGGTGCCGCCGTCCCCGTCCCCCTCCGTCACGAGCAGGTCCTGCCGTCCGTCACCGGCCTCCACCGCCCGCTCCGCGAGCACGGGGCTGCGCCCGATCCGCCGCCACGGCGCGGAGCCGAGGCCGCGCGCCGAGCCGCCGTGCAGGACGGTGAGCGTGTCGCGTTCCAGCCAGCGGTCGGGGGCGGTGCGCACCGCGAGGTCGTCGCAGCCGTCGCCGTCGAGGTCGGCGGTGAGCACGCCGAGCCC
>NZ_JAAGLR010000124.1 GCF_010548245.1 Streptomyces sp. SID11385 | reverse complement strand
GGCCGAGGGCCTGCGCGGCGCCCTGGAGGAGGCCCGCCACGCCCGCCGGGTCGCCGCGGCCCGCCCGGGGCCCGTCACCGCGGCCGGGCACCAGGAACTCGCCTCGCACGTCCTGCTCCTGCCCTTCGTCCCCGACGACGTGCGGCGCGCCTTCACCGCCCGGCTCCTCGACCCGCTGCGCGTCTACGACCGCCGCCACCGCGCCGAGCTGATCCCCACCCTGGAGGCGTTCCTCGACAGCGACGGCTCCTGGACGCGGTGCGCGGCCCGGCTCCATCTGCATGTGAACACCCTCCGCTACCGGGTCGGCAGGATCGAGCAACTGACGGGGCGTGACCTGTCGCGTCTGGAGGACAAGCTGGACTTCTTCCTGGCGCTGCGGATGAGCTGAGGGCCGCCCGCCCGGCGCGGGCCCGGTGCCGGACGAGACCCGACGCGCCGCGAACGCTCCGGGTGCCGCGTCCCCCGCCGGGCGATCCGGGCCGTCCCCGCACGCGCCGCGAACGGCCCGGGAGCCTCGCGTACGAACGGAGTCCCGGCCTCCGCCGCTCCCCCGCAGGTCGGGCGGTACGGGGGCGCGCGCGGCTCGCGACGGGGGCCCGGCACGCGCCCGGCGCGTTTGTGAAAACTTTCACCCACCCTCTTGGCGGCCCGCCGCCCGCCGTGCTGAGATGCACGTCACAGCTCACCGGCGCGCGTGATGTGAGGAGGGGACTGTGGCGGACACCGCCATGCCTTGGTCCGTATCGACGTCGAAGCCGGGACCTGCGGGGGAGACGGAAGTGTTCGACCGGTCGGTGTGGCGGCTGCGCTCCCGCGGCTGCTGGACCGAGGCGGCCTCCCTGCTCGCCCCGCTCCCCGGAGCGGAAGCCGCGCTGCGGCGCTGCGAACTCCTCGCGGAGTGCTGCCTGTACACGGGCGAGGGCTGGGCGGAGGCGGAGGACGCGCTGCGCGCGGCCGAGGCGCTCGCGCACAGTGACGACGAACGCGGTACGGCCGCCTGCGAACGCGGCCACCTCGCCTACCTCGCCACCTCGCTCGGCATCAGGGACCGCGCCGACGAGGCGAGTTCGGCGCTCGGCCGGGCGGCGGCGCTGCTCGCGCCCGGCTCCCCGCACCGCCCGCTCCTCGACTACCGGCGCGGCCTCATCGCCGAACACCTCGCCCACGCCCCCCAGCCCGCCCGCGCGGCCTACCGCCGCGCCCACGCCGGGGCCACGGCCCACGGCGACCGTTTCCTCCTCGCCCGCACCTGGTACCGCCTCGCCGAACTCGCCCTGCGCGACGGCGAGGTGGCCGAGGCCCGGCACGGATTCACGCAGAGCCTCGCGCTGCGCGAGACGCTGGGCGACCTCGTCGGCACACCCCCGACCCTCGCGGCCCTCGCCGACACCGCCCCGGAACCGGAGGCGGAACGGCTCCGCACGGAGGCGCGCAGACTGTGGCGGCTCCTCGGCGGGGTGCCGAGGCTGCTGGAGGGACGGCTGGGGGTGGAGTGAGGGGCGGGCGCTCGGGTCCGGCCGGTCCGTGGCAGGTCGTTCCTCAGCCCTGGACACCCAGGTGCTCGCGCAGCACCGTCACCAGCGTCGCCGTATCGGCGCGTTCGATGGCGTCCAGGAGCGCCGCGTGCTGCGCGGCCTCCTCCGCCCAGCCCTGCGGCGTGCGGGCGCGCGGACTCCCCGCGCGGAGGTGGAGGGCTTCGGCGACGCGGGTGAGCTGGGGGTTGCCGTGCAGGCCGAGCAGGGCGCAGTGAAAGGCGCGGTCGGCCTCGCCGTAGCCGGTGCGGTCGCCCGTACGGGCCAGCTCCTCGGTGCGCCGCGCGAGCGGCCGCAGCTCCGGGGGCAGCGCGGGCAGCGTGGCGGCGAGCCGGGTGAGGACGGGCAGCTCCATCAGGAGCAGCACCTCGGCGAGCGCCGCCGCGTCGGCCGCGGTACGGGCCAGGACGCGGAAGCCGCGATTGGGCACCGTCTCGACGGCCCCCTCGGCGGCGAGCCGCTGCATCGCCTCGCGCACCGGCGTCGCCGAGACCCCGTACCGCTCCCCCAGCGCGGGCGCCGAGTA
>NZ_JAAGLR010000088.1 GCF_010548245.1 Streptomyces sp. SID11385 | reverse complement strand
GGCGGCGGTGCGCGCGTGCGACGGCGGTGTCGAGGAGGAAGGCGTGGGCGCCGCCGTCCCAGGCGACGTTGACGAAGCCGGCGAGGTTGCCGGTCTCATCCCGCACGGCGGCCCAGCCGAGGCTGTGCCGGGCGAGGCGGGCGGCGAGTCCGGCGCCGGGGGCGCCGCCGAACGCCTCGGCGAGGAGCGCGCGCAGCTCGTCGTCGGCGAGGGGGGTGCGCCAGGCTGGGGTGAAGGGGGTGGGGTGGGGCGGGGCGAAGGGGCTGGGCGGGGTGGTGGGGCTGGGGGTCGGTTCGGGGGTGTGGGGAGTTGAGGTCACAGGGGGGCAGTGTCGCGGGTGGGGTGGCGGGGGGCGAGGGGTTTTCGGGGAGGGGGAGAGGGCGGTCGGCGTCGCGATCGGTCCGCGCACAGACCCCACCCTCCCAAAGGGGAGGTGGGCCACCCGCTGCCATCAAGTCTTCCGGACGCCTCGCCCCCCCTCCCGGCCAAAATCGCGAATCTGTGGATAACTCCGGAGAACCCGTCACACGCCTCACTCGAAGGAGTGAGTAATTGTGAGCGAACCCTTGCGGGTGGGTGAGTGCTCACTCACCTCGCAGGAGTATTCCCCCGATCCCCTCCGCCGCCACGAGGCACGGCATCGGCTCCGCGCCCCCCGCGTCCGCGTCGAAGGCGATGAGGAGCGGGGGCGACTCCCCCAGCCACCCCGCTACGGCGGCCCCTTCGGCCGCGCTCGGGGCACGGAAGACGGGGTCGTGGAACATGTCGGGGCAGCGGACCAGGGTCGCCCCGGCGAGGATCAGCTCCAGCTCGTGGTGGTACGTCAGGTCGTATCCGGCGCGCAGCCGCAGCTCCGCCGGGGTCCAGTGCACGACCTCCCAGTCCCAGAAGCCGCCCTCGGGCAGGGTCACGACGCCCGTAGCGTCGAGCAACTCCCCCGCCCCCAGTTCCCTCATCCCCCGGCCGGTCCCCGCAGGGCGAAAGCCCGGTCCGTGTTGCGGGCGAGGGCCTCCGCCATCTCCTCCTCCGCGATGTCCCTGACCTGCGCCATCGCGCGGAGCGTGACCGGGATCAGGTAGGGGGCGTTGGGGCGGCCGCGGTAGGGGGCCGGGGTGAGGAAGGGGGCGTCCGTCTCGACGAGGACGAGGTCGAGCGGGGCGACGGCGAGGGCGTCGCGGAGGTTCTGGGCGTTCTTGAAGGTGACGTTACCGGCGAAGGACAGGTAGTAGCCCTCGCGCGCGCAGATCTCCGCCATCTCCGCGTCGCCCGAGTAGCAGTGGAAGACGGTGCGTTCGGGCGCGCCCTCCTCCTTCAGGACGCGCAGCACGTCCTCGTGCGCCTCGCGGTCGTGGATCACGAGGGTCCGGTCGTGGCGCTTGGCGATCTCGATGTGCGCGCGGAACGAACGCTCCTGCGCGCCCTTGCCCTCCGGGCCCGTACGGAAGTAGTCGAGGCCCGTCTCGCCGACCCCGACGACCTGCGGGAGCGCCGCGAGCCGGTCGATCTCGGCGAGCGCCTCGTCGAGCGCCGCCTCGCCGCCGCCCGGGCGGTCCCCTTGCCGCGACCAACCGTCGGGGTCCCCGTGCACAATGCGCGGCGCCTCGTTCGGGTGCAGCGCCACGGTCGCGTGGATGTGCTCGTACGCCGCCGCCGTCTCCGCCGCCCAGCGCGAGCCCGCCAGGTCGCAGCCCACCTGCACGAGCCGGGTCACCCCGACCGATGCGGCCTTGGCCAACGCCTCATCGACGGTGCCCGCCTGCATGTCGAGGTGGGTGTGCGCGTCCGCCACCGCGACCCGCAGGGGCTCGGGCAGCGGCGGCGGCGCGGTCTTGTCGTCCTTGGCCTTCATGGAAGCGATCCTACGAAGGCCGGGCGGACGAGGCGGAGGGGCGCCCGGGCCGGGCACGGGCGGCGCGGGTACGGCCGCCGGAGCGAGGCCCCGGTCCGTCCTAGCTGCCCTGCGGGGGCTGCCGGTGGAAGACGTGGAGCAGGTCCGCGAGCACGTGCCAGTGGTGCGGGCCTTCGGGCTCGGCGCCCGGCTCCGCCGCCCGCGCCGCCTCCGCGTCGCTCCCGCCGCCCGCCGAACCGTGGTGCCGCGCCGGCTTCGCGGGGGCCGCCCCGTGCCCGTACGTGTGCGCCTGCGAGGCCGACGACACGCGGCCCGCGCGCATGATCCGCACGACGCCGCCCCCGCAGTTGAGGCACGACGGGCTGCTGAGCGGGGACGGCACGCGCTCGCCCCCCGCCAGGTAGACCACATAGGGGTGGCCGTCCTGGTCGGCATGCCGTTCTATCTCGTACGCCTGCTCCCAGCCGTGCCCGCAGCGCATGCAGGCGAAGGAGTAGGACTCCTGGACGGTGCCGACGGCCCCGGGGGTCCCGGCCGCTCCGGCGGTCCCGGCAGTACCCGGGGTCCCGGGAGTCGCGGCGCTCGCGGCGGGGCCGCTCGTGGTCGCGGGGTGGATGCTGCCTGCGAAGTCGCTCATGCCAGCTCCTCGTGTCGTGCCCGGCCGGCTGCCAACCGCCGGCCCCGGAGCGGCGCGCCGCCCCGCACGACCAGTGCACTCCCGCCCGGCGGCCCGCACCATGGGGGCTGCCGAACGTTGGACCGGATTTGGCGAACCCGTGCACTTCGGGCCCTTCACCGCGACCCGGACTTTGCCGAAAGCCCGGGACACTTTGCCCGCGTTTGGCGCGAGGAAACGGTGACGTGCCGCGCGGCGCCCACGGTCCGCCGCAAGCCGCGCCACGCCCCGCCCCGCCCCGCCCCACGCCCCGCCGCGGGCCCCGCCTCAGGCCCCGCCCTTCTCCGCGTTCTTCGCCGCCACCACCGCGTCGAACACCTCCCGCTTCGGCAGCCCCGCCTCCGCCGCCACCGCCGCGATGGCCTCCTTGCGCCGCTCCCCCGCCTCCTCCCGCACCCGCACCCTGCGCACCAGCTCGGCCGCGTCCAGACCGGCCGGGTCCGGCTCCGGGGCGCCCTCGACGACGACCGTGATCTCGCCCCGTACGCCCTCCGCCGCCCACGCAGCCAGCTCCGCGAGCGGGCCGCGCCGCACTTCCTCGTACGTCTTCGTCAGTTCGCGGCACACGGCAGCGCGGCGCCCGGCGCCGAAGACCTCCGCCATCGCGGCGAGGGTGTCGTCGATGCGGTGCGGGGCCTCGAAGTAGACGAGGGTGCGGCGCTCCTCGGCGACCTCGGTCAGGCGCGCGCGGCGTTCGCCCGCCTTGCGCGGCAGGAAGCCCTCGAAGCAGAAGCGGTCGACGGGGAGCCCCGACACGGCGAGCGCGGTGAGCACGGCGGAGGGCCCCGGCACGGCCGTGACGCGGACGTCGCGCTCCACCGCCGCCGCGACCAGCCGGTAGCCCGGGTCGGAGACCGAGGGCATCCCGGCGTCCGTGACGAGCAGCACCCGCGCGCCGCCCGCGAGCGCGTCGGCGAGTTCCAGCGTACGGGCCGCCTCGTTGCCCTCGAAGTACGACACGACCCGGCCCCCCACCCGCACCCCGAGCGCCTGCGTGAGCCGCCGCAGCCGCCGCGTGTCCTCGGCCGCCACGATGTCGGCCGTCTCCAGCTCGCGGGCGAGCCGGGGCGGCGCGTCCGCCACGTCCCCGATGGGGGTACCGGCGAGGACGAGCAGCCCGGCGGAGGCAGGGGCGGCGGACGGGGCGGGGGAGGTCTCGGAAGTCACCCCACCATGATGACGCCCCACCCGCACCGGCCCGAAAATCAAGCCCCTCCGGGGGGACCTCCCGGCCGGAGGCTGGGGGAGATTGAGGAGCGGGGTGAGGGGCGGAGCCCCGCGACGCCGGCCGCGAGAACGGGAAGCATTCGCTCCCGCCCACATGACCGTTCCCTACGATGACCCGGTGACCAGTACCGCGTCCTCGACCGAGGCCAGCCAGGGGCAAGCCGCCGATCCCCAGGCCCCGCCGCCCTGGCAGCGGCGGCTGCGCCGCTTCGGCTACGTCCCCCGGCGCCGCGAGGCGAGCGTCGCTGAGCGGCTCGACCCGCCGTGGGCGGGGCCCGCCGACCCGGGGCTGTGGACGGCGATCGGTCTCCCGTACCGCCTCTCCGCCTTCCTCGTGCGCTCCGCGAGCTGGCTCGGCCCGCTGCTGATCACGCTCGTCGCCGGGGTCACCCGTTTCTGGCACCTCGGCTCGCCGAAGGCGGTGATATTCGACGAGACGTACTACGCGAAGGACGCCTGGGCGCTCATCCACCGCGGCTACGAGGTGAGCTGGGGCGAGCAGGCCAACAAGCAGATCCTCGCCGACCCGTCCACGGTCGACATCCCGACGCAGGCCGCGTACGTCGTGCACCCGCCGGTCGGCAAGTACGTCATCGGGATCGGCGAGTGGCTCTTCGGCCTCACGCCCTTCGGCTGGCGCTTCATGACGGCCGTGCTCGGCACCGCGTCCGTGTGGATGCTGTGCCGGATCGGGCGGCGCATGTTCCGCTCGACGTTCCTCGGCTGCTTCGCGGGCGCGCTGCTCACGATCGACGGCCTGCACCTCGTGATGAGCCGCACCGCGCTCCTCGACCTCGTGCTGATGTTCTTCGTGCTCGCCGCCTTCGGCTGCCTGCTCCTGGACCGCGACCGCGCCCGCGCCCGGCTGCTCGCCGCGCTCCCGGTCGACGCGGACGGGATCGTACGGGCGGATGCCGCGGTCGCCGAGACCGCGTTCCTCGGCTGGCGGCCCTGGCGCTGGGCCGCCGGGATCTGCCTCGGTCTCGCTCTCGGCACGAAGTGGAACGGGCTCTTCGTACTCGCCGCGTTCGGCGTCATGACGGTGCTGTGGGACGTCGGCGCGCGCAAGGTCGCGGGCGCGCGCCCGGGGCGTGCCTGGCGCGGCATGCTGCTGCGCGACTCGCCTCTCGCCTTCCTCTCCCTCGTCCCGGTCGCCCTCGCCGTCTACCTGGCCTCCTGGAGCGCCTGGATCGCCTCGCCCGACAACGGCAAGGGCGGCTACCTGCGCGACTGGGCGAAGACGGCCGGGCAGGGCGGCCACTTCACCTGGCTGCCCGACTGGCTGCGCAGCCTGTGGCACTACGAGCACGAGGTCTACAAGTTCCACGTCGGCCTCACGGACGGCCACCGCTACCAGTCGAACGCGTGGAGCTGGATGGTCGACGGCCGTCCCGTCTCGTACTTCTACGAGTCCCCGCCGCCCGGCAGCGACGGCTGCCCGCGCGCTACGACGGGCGACTGCGCCCGCGAGGTGCTCGCGCTCGGCACGCCCGCGCTGTGGTGGGCGGCGTGCGCCGCGCTCGTCTACGTGCTGTGGCGGTGGGTCTTCCGCCGCGACTGGCGCGCGGGCGCGATCCTCGGCGCGGTGGCCGTCGGCTGGCTGCCCTGGCTCCACTACCAGGAGCGCACGATCTTCTACTTCTACGCGGTCGTCTTCGTGCCCTTCCTGTGCCTCGCGCTGACCATGCTCGTCGGGGCCGTGCTCGGCCCGGCGGGGGCCACGGAGCGACGCAGGACGGTCGGGGCGACGGCGGCGGGCGTGCTTTTCCTCCTCATCGCGTGGAACTTCGTGTATTTCTGGCCCCTCTACACGGGCACGGCGATTCCCTACGGGTCCTGGCACGACCGGATGTGGCTCAATTCCTGGATCTGAGCGCGGGAGTACGGCCGGAAGCGCGGCGAAGCCGAACTGCGGGAAAGGTGAGCGATGACCGAAGAGCGAAGCGTCCAGGAACTGCGCCTGGGCCTGTACGCCACCCCGGCGCGGGCCGAGGAGATCAAGCGGCGGATCGAGCACCTGCTGTGCCCCGATCCCGGCCACGCCCCGCCCTGCCCCGTCCCCTGGTCGGCGATGCTGCTCGGCCTCTCCACCCAGGAGGCGCGGGAGGCGTACCCCGAACTCCTCGACCAGGCCGAGGCGGAACGCCACCTGAGCTGACCACCCCCAAGCGGCCCTCCCCCGACCGCGGCGAGGGCTACCGTCGGTCGCATGATCGTCGCAATCCCGTAACGGGATCTCCACAAGTCCCGTCCGCCGCATAGGCTCCCGACGACCACACGTGCGGAGGGGGGAGTGCTGTCATGCGCACCGGGGTGAAGGTATCGGTGGTGTCGGGGGCGCTCGTCGTGCTGCTCGGTGGCGGCGGGTACGGGGCGTACAACCTCGTGCACGCCGTCACCTCGGGCACGGCGGACGAGAATTCGGCCGAGGCGGTCGCCAAGCGCCTCGACACGCCCCTGACGGCGAAGGACGTACGGGAGACGGGGGAGAAGTTCCTCCGTACGTGGGGCGCCGGGCGCGTCACCGCGGCCGCCGCGCTGACCAGCCAGCCCGCCCCGGCGGGGGTCGCGCTCCAGGGCGTACGGGACAAGGCGCACGTCAGCAAGGTGACGCTGACGCCCGGCACCGCGGCGGGTACGCGGCTGCCGTACCACGTGAAGCTCGCCGTGCGCGGCAAGTCGCTCGCGTACGACACGGAACTGAAGGTCGTCCGCTCGGAGACGACCGGTCAGCCGGTCGTCAAGTGGACGCCCACGCTCGTGCATCCGCGGATGAAGGACGGCGACCTGCTCGTCACCGGGGACGCCGACGCGCCGCCCGTCGCGCTCGTCGACCGCGACGGCAAGACGCTCGACGCTGAGGACTACCCCTCGCTCGCGCCGGTCCTCGCCCAGCTCAGGGAGCGGTACGGGGAGCAGGCGGGCGGTTCGGGGGCCGTCGAGCTGATGATCAAGCACTCCGACGACACGCCGGACACGACGCTGCTCACGCTGGAGAAGGGCAAGCCGGGGCGGGTGCCGACGACGCTCAGCGCGGGGGTGCAGGCCGCCGCCGAGAAGGCCGTGGCGGCGTACGCGAACGCCTCCGTCGTCGTCGAGCGGGCCGGGACGGGCGAGATACTCGCCGTCGCCAACCACCGCGACGACCAGTTCAACGCCGCGTTCCAGGGGACCGTGGCACCCGGCTCCACGATGAAGATGATCACGGCGGCGATGCTCATCGACAAGGGCCTGACCAGCGCGAACGGGCCCGCGCCCTGTCCGGACACGGCGCTGTCGGGCGGGCAGACCGTGCACAACCTGACGGGGATGAAGGCCGATCCGGGCGCGACGCTCGCGCGGGCCTTCGCGATCTCGTGCAACACCTCCTTCGTCTCGTTCGCGCCGAAGCTCCAGCCCGGCGACCTCGGTAGCGAGGCGAGCGAGAAGTTCGGGCTCGGGCGCGACAACTGGAAGACGGGCATCGCCTCGGCGGACGGGAAGGTGCCGGTCGCCGAGGGCGACGACAAGGGCGTCTCGCTCATCGGGCAGGGCAAGGTGCAGCTCAACCCGCTCAACCTCGCCTCCGTCGTCGCGACGATCCGCAACGGGGCCTTCCACCAGCCCGTCCTCGTCCCCGCGTCCTTCGACAAGAGGCCGCTGGCCACGGCCGCCGGGCTGAGCCCCAGCACGTCGGCGCAGCTGCGGCAGATGATGAACCTCACCGCGACGAGCGGCACGGCGGCGACGGCGATGAGCGGGCTCGGCCCCGACGTCGGCGCGAAGACCGGCTCGGCGGAGGTCGACGGGCAGACGCAGTCGAACAGCTGGTTCGCCGGCTACCGGGGCGACTTCACGGCCGCCGCGTACGCCGAGCAGGGCGGGCACGGGGGCGACGTGGCGGGCCCGATCGTGGCGGCGGTGCTGCGCGCGACGGGGTGACGGACCCGGACGCCGACCGTTGCCGATCGGCCGGCGGACCCGTACGGCCAACTCCGCGCGGGAACAGCCGCCGTCCGGACCCGTCGAGTCGATAGCGGTCGCGATCGGTCGCGGGCTTGGGGTGGTACGGGGGTGTGGGCCACGATGTGGCGGTCCGTACCCCGTACCGCCTCCCCCCGGGACGTCCCGTGCTCGACTTCGCTCTCCTGAATACGGTCCTCGCGGAGCACCTGGACCGGCTGGGGCTCGCCCCGGAGCCCCGGCGCGAGAAGGTGCGCGCCTGGACGCACGGCGGGGTCGAGCGGCTGGTCTTCGCGGACGGCCTGACGCTCATCCACAAGTACGGGCACGCGCCGCTCACGCAGGAGGCGGCGACGCACCGGGTGTTCCAGGCCGCCGGGGTGCCGGTGGCGACGCTGCACTCCAGCGAGGTGCGCGACAAGCACATGACGATCGTCATGGAGGACCTGGGCGAGCCCGAACGCCCCGCCACCGAGGACGAGGTGCTCGAACTGCTCCTCGTCCTCCACCGGACGCCCGCGCCGCACGGCAGCCCCTCGCTCACCGAGTCCACGATGATCACGCTGCCCGACCGGGCGCGCTGGCACCTGGACCGGCTCCAGGAGGCGGGGCGCTGGACCGCACTGGCGGGCAGGCTCGGCGACGACCTCGACAAGGTGCGGAAGGTCTCCGAGGAACGGTGCGCGGGCGCCGACCAGGAGCCCTTCGGCTGGGTGCACACCGAGATCGCGGGCAACGGCGTGCACGTCGGGCCGAAGGGCATCCGCCTCATCGACTTCGCGCGCTCCTACGTCGGCCCCGTCCTCTTCGACCTCGTCTCCTGGGGCGACGGCCTCGACCGCCCGCGCCCCCGCGAGGCGCGCGCGTTCCTGGAGAGGTACGTGGACCTCGGCGGCCCCGCCGCGACGCTCGACCGCCGCGCGGGCCTCTCCGCCGAGCGCTGGGCGCTCGCCTGGCTGCGGGTCTGGCGCGTCGAGTGGTACCTCGAACAGTCCGCGGTCCGCTACGCCGACCCCGGCCTCGACCCGACGCGCCAGGCCCTCGTCCGCCGCAACATGGACCAGGCGCTGGACCTGCTGGAGCTGTAGAGGGGGCGGCGGGGCGGGTCCGCCTACGCCCCGTCAGCCGCCCCGTCAGCCGCCCCGTCAGCCGCCGCGTCCGCCTCCGCCGCGTCCACCTCCGCCTTCCGCTGCCGGAATCCCGACTGGACCGCCAGGATGCCGCCGTCCACCCGCAGTGTCGTGCCCGTGACCCAGGCCGCGTCGGCCGAGGCGAGGTAGGCGACGGCCGCCGCGATGTCCTCCGGTTCGCCGACGCGGCCGAGCGGGTAGAGGCCGGCGAGGGCTTCGAGGTGGGCGGGGCGGTCGGCCCAGGCGGTCGTGCGGACCGTGCCGGGCTCGACGAGGTTGACGCGGACGCCGCGCGGCCCCGCGTGACCGGCGAGCGTACGGGTCAGGGAGGTGAGCGCGGCCTTGGCGGCGCTGTAGGCGTGGCCGCCGAAGTCGGCCTCGGCGTTGACCGAGCCGATCGTCACGATCGCGCCCCGGCCGGAGGCGACGAGGTGCGGGAGCGCGGCGCGCGAGCAGCGGAAGGCGCCGCCGAGGCACACGTCGATGTCCCGCTCCCAGACCTCGTCGCTCTCGTCCTCGAAGAGGTCCGCGTCCTCGCCCGCCGCGTAGGCGTTGTTGACGAGCACGTCGAGGCGCCCGAAGCGTTCCACCGCGTACGCGACGGCGGCTTCGGCCTCGGCCCGTATCCGCACGTCGAGGCGGTACGGTTCCGCGCCCGGTATCCCTGCGGCGGTCGCGCGCGCGGCCACCTCGTCCGCGTCGGTGAGCAGCACCCGCGCCCCCTCGGCGGCGAGCCGCCGCGCGCTCGCGGCCCCGATCCCGCGCGCGGCACCGGTGATCAGGACGACGTGACCCTCGAATCGCTGTGTCATGGCGCGGAAGCTACCGGGGGGACGGCGGGTGGGTACAGAGGTGGGACCGCCCGCCTCGGTCCGCCTCGGCCCACCTCAGTCCCCCACCACCGCCCGCACCGCCTTCACCAGCGCCTGCGCCCGTGGGTCGGCCGTGACGCCCTTGCGCAGGCCGTTCGTCACGTAACCGAAGGCGATGGCCGACTCGGGGTCGGCGAAGCCGAGGGAGCCGCCGCGGCCCGGGTGGCCGAAGGAGCCCGGGGCGAGGAGGGGGCTCGCGGGGCCGTGGAGCATGAAGCCGGCGCCGAAGCGGGTGCGGGCGACGAGGACGCGGTCGGGGCCCTCGGACTCCTGGGTCCGGGCCATCGCGAGGGTCGCGGGGGTGAACAGGCGGCGGCCGCCGTCGACCTCGCCGATGAGCGCCGCGTAGAAGCGGGCGAGGCCGCGCGCGGTCGCGATGCCGTTCGCGGCGGGGAGTTCGGCGGCGCGGTGGGCGCGCGTGTTCTCGTCGGCCTCGGGGCGCACGGCGGCGAAGGCGCGGCTCGTGAGCGAGTCCGGGTCGGCGTACGCGGCGGCGATGTCCCTGCGCGGGCGCAGGCGCAGGCCGTTCGCCGCGGGCGGCGGGGCGAGCGGCGTGATCCGGCCGACGCGCCACTCCTCGTCCTCGGGCAGTCCTATCCACAGGTCGAGGCCGAGGGGCCGTTCCAGGTGCTCGGCGACCCAGGAGCCGAGCGTGCGGCCGGTGAGGCGGCGCACGAGTTCGCCGGTGAGGAAGCCGTACGTCTGCGCGTGGTAGCCGTGGTCGGTGCCGGGCTCCCAGAAGGGGGTCTGCGCGGCGACCGCGGCGGCGGCGCGGTCGAGGTCGCGGGCGGCCTCGGGGGTGAGCGGCGTGTCGAGCGCGGGCACGCCCGCGCGGTGGCCGAGGAGGTGGCGGACGCGCGTGGCGTCCTTGCCGTGTGCCTTGTACGCGGGCCAGTACGTCGCGACCGGGGCCTCCAGGTCGAGGGCGCCGCGCTGGTGCAGCAGGAGCAGGACGCTCGCCGCGACGCCCTTCGTCGCGGAGCGGACGATCTGCGCCGTGCCCCGGCGCCAGGGCTCGCCGCCCGCGGCGGGGGCGTCCCCGTCCCTCGTACCGCCCCACAGGTCCACGACCTTGCGCCCGTCGTGGTAGACGGCGACGGCGGCGCCGCGCTCCCCGAGCCGGGTGAAGTTCCCGACGAAGGCGTCCCTGACCTGCTCGTATCCCGGGGCGACGAGTCCTTCGACCGTCACGTCCCCGGCTTGCCGCACACTCTCGTTCACCTCTCCATGGTCACAGACCGCGGATCGAAGCCGAAGGGCAGTTCGAGACGGTGGGCGCGCATGAGGGCGGCGTCGCTCAGCAGCTCGCCGGTCGGGCCGTCCGCCGCGATGACGCCCTCGCTCAGGATCGCCGCGCGCGGGCACAGTTCGAGGGCGTAGGGGAGGTCGTGGGTGACCATCAGGACGGTCACGTCGAGGCGCTGGAGGATGTCGGCGAGTTCGCGGCGCGAAGCCGGGTCCAGGTTCGAGGAGGGCTCGTCCAGGACCAGGATCTCGGGCTTCATCGCGAGGACGGTGGCGACGGCGACGCGGCGGCGCTGGCCGAAGGAGAGGTGGTGCGGGGGACGGTCGAGGTACTCGCCCATGCCGACCTCGTCGAGCGCCTCCCGTACCCGCGCCTCCAGCTCCGCGCCCCGCAGTCCGGCCGCCGCCGGGCCGAAGGCGACGTCCTCGCGGACGGTGGGCATGAAGAGCTGGTCGTCGGGGTCCTGGAAGACGAGGCCGACGCGGCGGCGGATCTCCGCCATGTGCTTCTTGCCGACCGGCAGTCCCGCGACGGTGACGCTGCCCGCGCCGGCTTCGAGGATGCCGTTGAGGTGGAGGACGAGCGTCGTCTTGCCCGCGCCGTTGGGGCCGAGGAGCGCGACGCGTTCGCCCTTGCCGATCCGGAGGTCGACGCCGAAGAGCGCCTGGTGGCCGTCCGGGTAGGCGTAGGCGAGGCCGCTCACGTCGAGCGAGGGCGGCGGCGTTCCGGCCCCGCTGTCGCCGCGTACGGGGTCGGTGGCGGGTTTCGCCGGTACGGGGTCGGTGGCCGGGCTCGTCGGTACCGGGTCGGTGGCTGAGTTCGTCACAGGGTCCATCCCAACAGGCAGATCACGAGCGCCGCGGCGGGCAGGGTGAGCGCGTGCGCCCACTGCGTGCCCGTCGCGGTGATCTCGTCGATGACGGGCATGCTGCCCGTGTAGCCGCGGCTGAGCATCGCGAGGTGGACGCGCTCGCCGCGTTCGTAGGAGCGGATGAAGAGCGCGCCCGCGGATTTCGCGAGGACGCCCCACTGCCGTACGCCCTTCGCCTCGAAGCCGCGCGACTCGCGGGCGATCTTCATGCGGCGCATCTCGTCCGTGATGACGTCCCCGTAGCGGATCATGAACGAGGCGATCTGGACGAGCATCGAGGGCAGCCGGAGCCGTTGCAGGCCCAGGAGCAGGGCGCGCAGTTCCGTCGTGGAGGCGAGCAGGACGGAGGCGGCGACGCCGAGCGTGCCCTTCGCGAGGACGTTGAAGGCGCCCCACAGGCCGTTGACCGAGAGGGACAGGCCGAGGAAGTCGGTGCGCGGGCCCTCCGCGACGAACGGCATGAGCACCGCGAAGGCCACGAAGGGCACCTCGATGAGCAGCCGTTTCAGCAGGTACCCGGCCGGGACGCGGGCCGCCGTCGCGACGGCGGCGAGCAGCAGCGCGTACACGCCGAAGGCCCACAGCGCCTCGCGCGGGGTCGAGACGACGACCACGACGAAGGCGAAGGCGGCGGCGAGTTTCGTGTGCGGCGGCAGCCGGTGCACGACGGAGTGCCCGTGCCGGTAAAGGCGATGGGCGTGGCCCGCTCCCATGTGCTTAAACGGTCCCTGCGGAAGTAGTGGTGCCGTGGTCCTCGTCGGTGCGGCGCTTGCGTACGGCCCAGAAGACGCCCGAGCCGACGACGATCGTCGCGCCGACACCGATCACGCCGGCGAGGCCGCCGGAGATCCGGGCGTTGGCGATGTCCTTGACACCGTAGTCGGCGAGCGGGGAGTCCTTCGAGGCGTGGTCCTTCTCCTGCTTGTCGATGCCCTTGTCGTGCGCGACCTTCTCCAGCCCGTCGGGGTTCGCGGAGGCGTAGAAGCTGACGAAACCGGCGAGGACGAGGGAGGCGACGATGCCGGTGATCCAGATCTTGCGGGTGGAGCGGGCGGCGACGGGGGCCGGGGCGGGCGTCTTCGGGGCGGCGTCGACGAGTTCGCCGTTCACGCGCAGCTTGAGCGGCGCTTCGAGGCCGCGCGCGCCGTGCACGAGGTCGGGGCGTACGGCGACGACGGCGCCGACCGTCAGCGCGGTGATGACCGCCTCGCCGATCCCGATGAGGACGTGCACGCCGATCATGGCGCTCGCGACCTTGCCGATCGAGATGTCCGTCGTGCCGCCGATCCAGTACATGAGCGTGAACGCGACCGCCGCGGCCGGCACGGAGATCAGCGCGGCGACGAAGGAGGCGGCCGTGATCGAGGAGCGGCGGCGTGGCAGGACCTTCACGAGGCCGCGGAAGAGGGCGTACGCGACGACGGTCGTCACGATCGCCATGTCGGTGATGTTGACGCCGAGCGCGGTGAGGCCGCCGTCCGCGAAGAGGACGCCCTGCATGAGCAGGACGACGGACACGCACAGCACGCCGGTGTACGGGCCGACGAGTATCGCGGCGAGCGCGCCGCCGAGCAGGTGCCCGCTCGTGCCCGCCGCGACCGGGAAGTTGAGCATCTGCACCGCGAAGATGAACGCGGCGACGAGACCGGCGAGCGGCGCGGTGCGCTCGGCACCGGCGGCGCCGAGTTCCCGGCGGGCGCCACGCAGCGAGACGGCGACGGCCGCGGCGGCGAGGACGCCGGTCGCGGCGGAGACGGGGGCGTTGATGAATCCGTCAGGGACATGCATGGCGGGGACTTCGCTTCCTGCGGGGGCGGGGACGCGGCGGGGACGGTGATCACAGAGCTGGGTTGTCGCAAAACCGTACGATCATAGTGCCCAGTTGCGAGCGACTTGCAAGAGTGCATGCCTCGCAGCTGCTCCCAGGCCGCGTCCCCCGCCGGGCGGATTCCCCGCATTCGTGCGAGTCTGCGACCGTGACAGGCATCGAGCAGTACGTACGGGTACGGGTGTGCGCGAGCGGCCCCGACGAGGCGGAGACGCTGCCCGTGCTCCTGCGGTACGACCCCGCCACCGACGCGACGCTCGTCGGCCTCGGCTTCCCCGGTACGGAAGGCGCGCACGACCACGTCTTCGCGCGCGCTCTCCTGGAGGAGGGCCTGCGCAGCCCGGCCGAGACGGCGGCCCTGCGGATCTGGCCCTGCGGGCGCGCGCAGACGGTCCTCGAACTGCGCCGCGCGGCGGGGCACCTCCTGATCCTCCAGTTCGACAGCACGGACCTGATCCGCTTCCTGCGCCGCACGTACACGGCGGCGGCCCACTACGAGGCGGGGCTCACGGGACCGGTGCGGGAGGCGCCGAGGGCGGTGGAGGGGGCGGGGGCGGAAGCGGCAGGACGGCCGGAGGCCGGGGGTCAGCCGACGGTTCCGCCCGGCTCGTCCGGTTCGCCGGTCTCGACGCGGTCGAGGTCCTCGGCGTAGTACGCGATGGCCTTGCGGAAGGCGCGCACGCCCGGGTCGGTGCTCGTGTCGGCGAGGAGCGTGAGCAGGGCGCTCAGGGCCTCGTGGTGGGCGCCGGTGTTGTGGCGGGCCATGGCGAGGAAGACGGTGAGCGCGCCGTCCCCGGGGTGGGCGGTGAGACCGGCCTCCAGGGTCGCGACGGCGTCCTCGTACCGCCCGAGAATCCGGTACGTGCTGCCGAGCCCGAGGTACACACCGTGCCGGTCCTCGGCGCCGAGCGCGTCGGCGCCCGCGAGCGCGGTTTCGTAGAAGGGCACGGCGGCGGCCTCCCGGCCGAGCACGTCGTGCGCCCACGCGGTCTGGTACGCGATCTCGGGATCGCGCGGGTACGCGGCACTCAGCGCGAGCAGCGCGGTGCGCGCGTCCTCGGCGTTACCGGCCTCGCGGAGCGCGACGGCGGCGCGGAGGCGGTCGCGGGCGGCGGGGGGCGGGGACGGGGTGCTGGTCACGGGGCGTTTCTCGCAGGTGGAGCCCCCGGCCCCCAGCCCCCAGCCCCCGCTCAGCGCACCCCGTCTCACCGCACCACGTCGAAGACGTTGAGCTGGACGCCGTTCGCGTACGCCGCGTGCTCGACGAGGCGGAGCTTGCGGGTGTCCGCGTCGGTGGCGGGGAAGAGGCGCAGACCCGCGCCGAGCAGCAGCGGGAAGACGAGCAGGTGGTAGCGGTCCACGAGGCCCGCGTCGGCGAGGGCGTGGTGGAGGCGGGCGCTGCCCTGGACGAGGAGCGGGCCGCCCTCGCCCTCCTTGAGGGCGGCGACCTCGTCGAGCGAGCGCAGGAGCGTCGTCGGGCCCCAGCCGGGGACGAGGGCGTCCTCGCCGAGCGTGGTCGAGACGACGTACTTGGGCAGCGCGTTGTACGTGGCGAACTCCGCCCTGCCCGGCCACACGGCGCTGAACGCCTCGTAGCTGCGGCGGCCGAGGAGCAGGGCGCCGGCCTCCTCCTGCTCGCGGCCCTTGATCGCGTACGCCTCGGGGAGGAACTCCACGTCCTCGAAGGTCCAGCCGGCGTTGCGGTAGCCGGTCTCGCCGCCGGGGGCCTCCATGACGCCGTCGAGCGAGACGAAGGCGGTGCTGATGAGCGTGCGCATCGAAAGGGTCCCCTGGGGTCGTGATCCGTGGCGGTGCCGGGACGGGCGGGCCGCCACGTCCCCCGAAGCCGCGTGGCGGTCCGCCCGCACTGAAGACCGGTGCGGCGGCGAAAACTCATCGCGCGGCGCGCCACGAACGGCAGGGCCGGTCTCCGCGCCATGCGGAGACCGGCCCTGCCGTACACGGGAAGGGGCCCGGCGAGAGCCTTGCCCTCTCGCCGGGCCCGCCGTGCCGGCCCCGTCCCCACGGACCTCGGCACGGTTGCCGGGTGGTGCGCGGCGCGAAGCCGGCCACCCGGTCACCGGGCGGGACACGGCCCTGGGGCCGCTCGCCCCGCCCGGGGCCAGGACTGCTCAGACGCGGGTCAACTCCCGTTCCGCGTCCGGGTCCTGGGGTCCTTCACCGGAGGACGAGGTGTCCCCCAGCGCCTTGTGGAGCTTCTCGCCCTCGACGTCGACGTTCGGCAGAATCCGGTCGAGCCACTTCGGCAGCCACCAGGCGCGGCGGCCGAGCAGGGCGAGTACCGCCGGGACGATCGTCATGCGCACCACGAAGGCGTCGAAGAGGACGGCGATCGCGAGGGCGAAGCCGATCATCTTGACCATCTGCTCGCTGGAGCCGATGAAGCCGCCGAAGACGGCCATCATGATGACGGCGGCGGCCGTGACGACCCGCGCCCCGTGCCGGAAGCCGGTCTCGATCGACTGCCGGGGGCTCTCGCCGTGGACGTACGCCTCCCGCATCCGGGTCACGAGGAACACCTCGTAGTCCATCGCGAGACCGAAGACCACGCCCACCATGAAGATCGGCATCATGCTCATGATCGGGCCGGTCTGTTCGACGCCGAAGAGCGAGCCGAGCCAGCCCCACTGGTAGACCGCGACGACCGCGCCGAGCGCCGCGACCACCGAGAGGAGGAAGCCGAGCGCCGCCTTGAGGGGCACGAGGATCGAGCGGAAGACGAGCATCAGGAGCAGGAAGGCGAGGCCGACGACGAGCACCAGGTACGGCAGCAGGGCGTCGTTCATCTTCTGCGAGACGTCGATGTTCATCGCCGTCGTGCCGGTGACGAGCACCTCGCCGTCCTTGCCGGCCTTGATGTCCTTGCCGAGGTCGCGGATGGAGTGGACGAGGTCCTCGGTCTGCTTGGAGGACGGCTTGGAGCCCGGGACGACGCTGATGGTCGCCGTGTCGCCGGCCTTGTTGAAGTTGGCCGGGGAGACCGCGGCCACGTCCGGGAGCTTCTTGACCTCGGCGGCGACGTGGGCCGCCTCCGCCTGCGGGTCGGCGATGCCCTTGCCGTCGTAGACGAGCATGAGCGGGCCGTTGAAGCCGGGGCCGAAGCCGTCCGAGAGCAGGTCGTAGGCCCGGCGCTGCGTCGTGTCGGTCGGCTGCGAGCCGTCGTCGGGCAGGCCGAGTTCGAGCTGGGTGGCCGGGACGGCGATGACACCGAGGCCGAGGACGCCGAGGACGAGGACGAGCACGGGGCGGTGGAGCACGAAGCGGGCCCAGCGGGTGCCGCCGTTGACCTTGTGCTCCCCGTCCGCGCCGCGGGAGGCGGCGGCGACGGCGCGGGCCTGCGCCTCGGGGCCCTGGTCCTTGACGGCCTTGGCGGCCTTGCGGGCCTTGCGGCCGAGCACCTTGTCGCCCGCGAAGCCGAGCAGCGCGGGGATGAGGCTGAGCGCGACGATCACCGCGACCGCGACCGTACCGGCGGCGGCGACGCCCATCTTGGTGAGCATCGGGATGTTGACGACCGCGAGTCCGCACAGGGCGATGATCACGGTGAGCCCGGCGAAGACGACGGCGGAGCCCGCCGTGCCCGTCGCGCGTCCGGCGGCCTCCTCGGGCAGTTTGCCCTCGGCGCGTTCGGCGCGGTAGCGGGAGACGATGAAGAGCGCGTAGTCGATGCCGACCGCGAGGCCGATCATCATCGCGAGGGTCGAGGTCGTCGAGTCGAGGTTCAGGGCCGAGGCGAGCGCGGTGATCGAGGCGACGCCGATGCCGACGCCGATGATCGCCGTGAGCAGCGGGAGCCCGGCCGCGACGATCGCGCCGAAGGTGATGACGAGGACGACGGCCGCGATGACGATGCCGACGACCTCCGTGGAGCCCGACTCCGCCTCGGCCTGGAGCGCGTCACCGCCGATCTCGACGGTGAGGCCCTTGTCCTGGGCCTGCTCGGCGGAGTGCTCCAGCGAGTCCTGGGTGGCGTCCTTCAGCTCCATCGAGCTGACCTTGTAGCTCACGGTGGAGTAGGCGATCGTGCCGTCCTTGGAGACGGCCGCGTTGTTCTCGAAGGGGTTCGCCGCGTGGGCGACCTCCTTCGAGCCGTGCTCGATCGCGGAGATCGTCTTGGTGACCTCGGCCTTGTTCGCCGGGTCGGTGATCTTCTGGCCCTCGGGCGCCTTGAAGACGACGCGGGCGCTCGCCCCGTCGGCGTTGCCCCCCGGGTTGCGCTGGTCGAGGAGGTCGAAGGCCTTCTGGGCCTCGACGCCGGGTATGGAGAACTGCGTCGGTCCCGGGCTGCTCGCGGTGGCGGCGCCGAAGCCGACGAGCGCGAGCAGCGCGACCCAGATGAGGGCGACGACGCGGCGCCGCCTGAAGGCGAACCGGCCGAGCCGGTAGAGGAATGTGGCCACGGGGGTGGAACTCCCGTTCGATCAGGGGCGGAAAAGGGACAAGGCTTCGCGGTGCGTCCGGCCCTGACGGGAGGCGGTCACGTCAGGTGGTACGGGTCGCGGCGGCTCGTACGCGGCGGTACGGGGGCGCGGTGCGCGGACCGGTGCCCGCCCGGCTCACCCTGGTCCGGGCAGGCCGGTCCGGCGGCGCGGGGTACGCGTCGCAGGGCGTCCTGGCCCGGTGGGGAGGGGGAATCGAGGGGCGCGCGTCAGTCTGCGCGGGTCGTGCGAGGGTCGTGCGGAGTCAGACGCCGAGGGCGGGGAGCACCACGGCGTCGAGGTAGCGAATGAGGAAGTCCCGGTCCAAGGGCCGCGCGTCGATCATCTGCCGCGCGACGAAAGCGCCGACCATCATGTGCACGACGAAGTCGATCGCGGGTCTGTCCGCGTCCAGCTCGCCGCGCTCCACCGCACGCCGCAGCACCTGGCCGAGCCCCGTGATCTCGGGCTCGATCAGCAGCTCGCGGAAGGCACGGTGCAGATCGGGGTTGCTCTTCATCTCCATGGCGATCCCGCGCATCAGCGCGGCGTCCTCCGCCATGCGGCAATCGTCCTGGTCGCCCACTACCGCGTGGAGGTCCCCACGCAGGCTGCCGGTGTCGATGTCGGCGATCGAGTGCGGTTTGTGATGGCGCAGCGCCTTCACGACCAGCTCGGGCTTGCTCCCCCACTGGCGGTAGAGGGTGGCCTTGCTGGACCGGGTGCGGGAAGCCACGGCGTCCATGGTGAGCGCCTCGTAGCCGACCTCGCGGAGCAGGTCGAGCACGGCGCCGTACAACTCGGCCTCGCGCTCCGGCGTCAGACGGCTGCGACGCGTCGTCGCGCCCGCTGCTCCAGCCATCCGGCCCACCTCCTGCTCGCTCCCGCGCGCCTGTCCCGTCCCGGGCAGGGACGGGCGAACGACACACGTCGGTCCACGCACCCTAGCCCCCGATGGAGGAGCCGGATGCGCTCTCGCACGCTCTGAGCCTACCCGCCCGTCAAGCGAAACGAAACAGTTTCGTACGTGAGGTGGACCACGCGTGCTGCGCAGGGCTTATTTATCCGGCGCGTACACGCTGGCCTGCGACGGGGCGACGCGGACGGTACGGGGGCGGGCGGTACGGGGCAGGGGCCGCGCGGGCTCCGTGCCACTCACCCTTCGGCGGCCGGGCCGGGGAGCCTGCCGCGCAGGGTCTCGGCGAACTCCTCGGCCCGCGCGAGCTGCACCCGCAGCCGCTCGACCTGCGCGCTCGCCTCGCGTTCGTAGGCCCGTACGCGCCCGAGCAGCACCTCGCGCTCCTCCGGCGGCAGGGCCCCGGCGCCCGCGTCGAGGCGGTCGGTCGCGGCGAGCAGCTCGCGCATCTGTTCCAGGGTGAAGCCGAGCGGTTTCATGCGCCGGATCACCATCAGCCGGGCGACGTCGGCCTCGGTGTAGAGGCGGAAGCCGCCCTGGGAGCGGGCCGAGGGAATGACGAGACCGGTCTCCTCGTAGTGCCTGATCGTGCGCAGCGACAACTCCGTACGCTCCGCCACCTCACCGATCCGCATGTGTTCGCCCGTCACGCGGGCATTGTCGCACCGGCGCCCCTCCGCCCGATCATCCCTACCCTTACGTAAGGGTAGAGTGTGGAGGCTCACCCGTCCCCTCGTCCCCGACAGGTACCTCCCCCTCGTGACCTCCTCGCCCGGCCTCGCGGACGCGCACCCCGACGACCCCGCAGCCGCGTTCGCCGCCGCACCCGCAGCCCCGCCCGCCTCCCCTCCCGGCCCCGCTCCCTCCGGCCTGGAACCCGGACCCGCTCCCCGTCCCGGCCCCCGCCGGTTCCTCCCCGCCTGGTGCTCCGACCCGCGCGTGTGGCGCACCGAGGTGCTCGCCGGGCTCGTCGTCGCGCTCGCGCTCATCCCCGAGGCGATCTCCTTCTCCGTCATCGCGGGCGTCGACCCGGCCGTGGGCCTCACCACGTCCTTCACGATGGCCGTGACGCTCGCGCTCGTCGGCGGGCGCCGCGCGATGATCTCCGCCGCGACCGGCGCCGTCGCCCTCGTGACCGCCCCGCTCAACCGCGAGCACGGCTTCGGCTACCTCGTGGCGGGCGTGATCCTCGCCGGGCTCCTCCAGGTCGTCCTCGGCGCGCTCGGCGTCGCGAAGCTCATGCGGTTCGTGCCGCGCACGGTGATGACCGGCTTCGTCAACGCGCTCGCGATCCTCATCTTCCTGGCGCAGTTGCCCGAGCTGCGGCACGTGCCGTGGGCGGTGTACGCGCTCTTCGGCGGCGGGCTCGCGCTCATGGTGCTGCTGCCGAGGCTGAGCCGGATCGTCCCCGCGCCGCTCGTGTCGATCGCCGTGCTCACCGCGCTCACGGTGGGCGCGGGCCTCGCCGTGCCGACCGTGGGCGACAAGGGCGCGCTGCCGTCCTCGCTGCCGACGCCGGGGCTGCCCGACGTGCCGTTCACGGCCGAGACGCTGCGGATCGTCCTCCCGTACGCCCTCGCCATGGCGCTCGTCGGGCTCATGGAATCGCTCATGACCGCGCGCCTCGTGGACGAGCTGACCGGGACGCCGTCGTCGAAGAAGCGCGAGTCGGTCGGCCAGGGCATCGCCAACGTCGTCTCCGGTTTCCTCGGTGGCATGGGCGGCTGCGCGATGATCGGCCAGACGATGATCAACGTGAAGGTCTCCGGGGCCCGCACCCGCGTCTCGACCTTCCTCGCGGGCTCCTTCCTCATGGCGCTGTGCCTCGCGCTCGGGCCCGTCGTCTCGGACATCCCCATGGCGGCGCTCGTCGCGATCATGGTCATGGTCTCCCTGACCACCTTCGACTGGCGCTCGATCGCCCCCGGCACGCTGCGCCGCGCGCCCGTCGGCGAGAGCGCCGTCATGGTCCTGACGGTCGCCGTCGTCGTCGCGACGCACAACCTCGCGATCGGCGTCGTGTGCGGCACGTGCCTGACGCTCCTCGCGCGCCGGTACGGGTGGTGGCGGACGACCGGGGGCGGCGACCGGCCGTAGGCGTACGGGGACGGGGACGAGCACGGGGCGCGCCCGTCCCCGTACGGCCCCGTCCCGCCCCACCCCCGCCCGTTCCCGAGTTGCCACGTGCCGTCGCGCGTAGAGCATGGGAGAGGTGACCGCGCACCCGAGGGACCCGTACTCGCGGGGCGGAGCGGCCTACCTCCGCCATCCCGCCCTCCACGCCGACCTCCTCTGCTTCGTCGCCGAGGACGACCTGTGGCTCGCCCCGCTCCCGGCCCCCAGCGCGACGGAACCCTCCCTCGCCCGCCGGCTCACGGCGGACCGCACGAAGCTGAGCCATCCCCGGTTCTCCCCGGACGGCTCGCACCTCGCCTTCGTCTCCTGGCGCAGTCTCGACCCCGAGATCCACCTCGCCGAGGTCGCGGGCGACACCCCGGTGCGCCAGCTCACCTACTGGGCCGGGCGCGACACCCGTGTGTGCGGCTGGAGCCCGCCCGACGCGGACGGGCGCAGCGACATCCTCGCCGTCTCCTCGCAGGCCCAGCCGTTCTCGTACTTCTCGTGGGCCTACAAGGTCCCCACCGACGGCTCCCCCGGCGGCCCCCTGCCCTGGGGTCCCGTCGCCGCGTTCGCGCAGCGCGGCCACGAGAGCGAGGAACGCACCCTCCTGCTCACCGGTACGCCCCCGCACGAACCGGCCGCCTGGAAGCGCTACCGGGGCGGCGCCACCGGCCGCCTGTGGCTGCACGGCGAACGCCTCCTCGCCGACCTCGACGGGCACCTCGACTGCCCCCTGTTCGTCGGCGACCGCGTCGCCTTCCTCTCCGACCACGAGGGCGTCGGCAACGTCTACTCCTGCCGCCCGGACGGCTCCGACCTGCGCCGCCACACCGACCACGACGCCTTCTACGCCCGCAACGCGGCGAGCGACGGCGAGCGGATCGTCTACCAGTGCGCCGGGGAGCTGTGGCTCGTCGACGACCTCGCGCCCGACGCGGTCCCGCGCCGCCTCGACATCCGCCTCGGCGGCCCCCGCTCGGGCCGCCGCCGCCACCAGGTCCCGGCCGCGCGCCACCTCGACGCCGTGTGTCCCGACGAGACGGGCCGCGCGAGCGCCGTCGCGGTGCGCGG
>NZ_JAAGLR010000057.1 GCF_010548245.1 Streptomyces sp. SID11385 | reverse complement strand
GCCGCCGAAGCCGCCGCCGGGGCCGCCGCCCATGCCGCCCGCGCCGCGCGCGGCCGAGGAACCGAGTTCGGCGGTGAGCGTGGGGCCCGCGAGGCTCACGATCCACGCGCCGAGGAGCCCGACGGCGATACCGAGGACCCCGCCGATGAGCCCGTTGACGACGGCCTCGCCGACGACCTGCCGGTTGACGCGGGCGCTGGACCAGCCGAGCGCCTTGAGGGTGCCGAACTCCCGTACCCTGCGGCCCACGGCCGAGACGGTGAGCAGCCCGGCGACGAGGAAGGCGGCGGCGAGGACGACCGCGGAGAGCCAGCGGCCGACGCCCGTCGCGAGCGAGGACGCGGTGGAGAGCGAGCCGGAGACGGTGTCGGCGAGGTCGGCCGAGGTCGTCACGGTGGTGCCGGGGACCTGCTTGAGCACGGCCGACTTGACGGAGTCGATCTTCTTCGAGTCGGCAGCCTTCACGTAGACCGTCGTGACTTTGTTCTTGGAGTCGGCGAGCGTCTGGGCCTGCTTCAGCGGCACGTACACGTTGGCCGCCGCGTCGCCGCTGTCGGCGGTCGCGATGCCGATGATCTTGAACTTGGTTCCGTGCACGGTCAGTTCGTCGCCCGTGGAGAGCTTCTTCTCCTTGGCGTAGGCGCTGTCGACGACGGCGAGCTTCGCGTTCGTCTCGCTCGTCGTGAAGGTGCGGCCCTTGGTGATCTTGGAGGAGGTGAGGGGGCCGAGCGTCGGGTGGGCGACGTCGGTGCCGTAGACGGAGTACGAGTCGACGTCGAACTGCGCGCCACCGCCCCGGACTTCACCGCTGGGCGGCTGGTTGCCGCCGCTGTTGCCGCCGCCGAAGCCGCCCCGACCGGAGCCGGAGCCGGAGCCGCTGCTCTCGTCCTGCTTGAACTCCCCGCGCCTGAACTGGCCGTTGACCTTCATCACCTGGAGGCTGAGGCCGCCGACCGCCTGCGCGACCCCGTCCTGGTCCGCGACCTTCGTGACGGTGGAGGAGGCGAGGGTCTGGAAGCCCTGCACCATGACGCGGTCGCTGCTCTGCTCGCTGTCGTCGTCGCTGTCCTTCGCGTCGAAGTCGAAGCGCGGACGGCCGCCGGTGCTGCCCTCCTTGGGCGCGGCTGCGGCCTTGGTGACGGTGAGGTCGGTGCCGAGTCCGTAGAGGGACTGGAGGACCTTGTCCTGGGCCTTGTTCATCCCGGACGCGACCGAGTTGACGACGATGACGAGGGCGATGCCCAGAGCGAGCCCGGAGGCGACGACGAGGGCCGCTTTTCTGCGGCGGCGCAGCTCGCGCCTCAGACAGGTGAAGAACATGGGGCGACCGTAGGAGGCGCTTGTGACGGCCGGTTAAGGGTCGGATAAGAGGAACGTGAGAAGAACCGGGGGACGCGGACGAGGGCCCGCCCCCAGCGTGTGGACGCGGACGAGGGCCCGCCCCCAGCGTGTGGGGGGCGGGCCCTCGTCCGTACGACCGCGGCGACGGTGGTGGCGGGGTGGGCTCAGAGAGCCGAGCCCTGCTTCCACTGGTCCCAGCTCAGGTTCCAGCCGTTGAGGCCGTTGTCCGGCTGGACCGTCTTGTCGCCGGTGTTCTTGACCACGACGACGTCACCGATCATCGAATTGTCGTAGAACCAGGCGCCGTTGGTGTTCGGGTTGTTGGCGCCCTTGGCGTCCTGGAGGCCCACGCAGCCGTGGCTGGTGTTGACGCTCCCGAAGATCGAGGGCGAGCCCCAGTAGTTGCCGTGGATGAAGGTGCCCGAGTTGGAGAGCCGCATGGCGTGCGGCACGTCCTTGATGTCGTACTCGCCCTTGCCGTCGTCATCGGTGAAGCCGACGGTGGAGCCGTCCATCCGGGTCTGCTTGTACTTCTCCGAGATGACCATCTGGCCTTCGTAGGTCTTGTTCTCGGGAGAACCCGCCGAGATCGGGATCGTCTTGACGACCTTCCCGTCCCGCTCGACCTTCATCGTCTTCGACTGGGCGTCGACGGTGGAGACCTGGCTGCGGCCGATCTTGAAGGTGACGGTCTTCTGCTGGACGCCGAAGACGCCGTCCGCGCCCTCGACCCCGTCGAGGTCGAGCTTCAGGGACACGGTCGAGCCGGCCTGCCAGTACTGCTCGGGCCGGAAGTCGAGGCGCTGGTTGCCGAACCAGTGACCGACGACCTCCTGGTTGGAGCTGCTGGAGACCTTGATGCCCGCCTGGACGGCCTTCTTGTCCTTCTCGGTGATGGCCTTGTCGAAGTTGATCGACACGGGCATGCCGACGCCGACCGTCGAACCGTCCTCGGGCGTGAAGTTCCCGATGAAGCTGTTCTGCGGCGAGACGGTCGTGAAGGTGCCGTTCTCGTGCGCGACGCGCCCGTCGCCGTCCTTCGCCGTCGCGTTGACCTTGTAGGTCGTCGCGCGCTCCAGCTGGTCGGAGGGCTTCCAGCTCGTCTTGTCCGCGGAGAAGGCGCCCGGGATCTTGGTGCCGTCCGAGGCGGTCAGCGTGACCGCGGTGAGCGAGCCCTTGCTGACCGAGACCTGGCCCGCGTTGTTGATGCTCGCGGCGTTGGAGCCGTTCTCGGGGGCGATCTTTATTCGCGCGGCCGACGCCTTCTCGGCGGCGGACTTGTCGACCTGCGACTGACCGCCGCCGTTCTTGCCGTCCGCCTTGTCGCCGTCGTCGTCGCCACCGCCGCAGGCGGAGAGCACCAGCACTCCGCCCAGTACGGCGGAGGCGGCGGCAAGAGCCTTGCGCCGCTTGCTGACCGTCATCACTCGCTTCTCCATCGTCGCCGAATCCCGCAGTGCCCCCGGAACGTGCACAAGGCGCACGGCCGCCGACGGCAGCCATGCCTCTTCCCTGTCTACAACAACCGTTCGACCCGTCCGATGGCACGTCCCCGGGAATGTGGGAAAGGCCACGTCCCGGCGGGCTCGGGGACCACTGTCTCCCCTTGAGACGAGGATCGCGGCCAAGCGGTTGCCGTCCTTCCGGGACGTTTTCCCCACGTCGGGGACCCAATGCGTGCGCATTGCCTCCCGCCGCCCCCAGCGGGTCGTGCGGACGGCTTCCGCGCACCCGCCGTCCCTCACTAGCATCGCGGCAAAGACCGCCCCGGGAACCCCCGGCCGTCCCCGTCCCCCACGGTCCCCCACCGTCCCCGTGCGTCAAGGGAGCTGCCCTTCATGTCCTCCGTCGCCCGCAGGTCCCTGCTGACCGCCACGGCCTCGGCGGCCGTGCTCTGCGCGCTGTCCTTCGTGCCCTCGGCCCCGGACGCGGCGGCGGCGCCCGCGCACACGCGGATCGCCGCCGCGGCCACCCCCGCGACCGACGACCCCCGCCTCGCCGACACGGGAGGCGTCGACACGACCCCGTACCTCGTCGGCGGCCTCGCCTCGCTCGGCATCGGCGCGGCATGCGTCACTGTCGCGGTCCGGCGCGCACGGCGGGAACCGGACGAGGAGGCGGTGGCGCTCTAGTACGGGAGCCGGGGCGGCCCCGCGCGCCCGCGAGGAGCCGCCCGTCGCTCAGGCCAGCGGCCCCACGGCCGCCTCGACGGCACGTACGAGG
>NZ_JAAGLR010000020.1 GCF_010548245.1 Streptomyces sp. SID11385 | reverse complement strand
GACGGGAGCGCGCACGCCCGTACCGCCCGCGACCGTAGCGTCCGCCGCCTCGCCCCGGACGAGGCGCAGATGCCGCGTCCGGCGGCGATGCGGCGGGCGCTCCGCCCCGCCCCGCTCCGCCCGGCCCCGCTCCCCCGGCGGCGAAGCCGACCCCATCCAGTCCTCCACCCGGTCCATGGCGAAGAGCAGGACGGCGACGAGCGGCAGCAGCAGGGACGCGACAAGCACCACGGTTCCGGACTCCCTCGCACAGGCGGTTCCTCGCGGGTGCCCTCGCGCGCGCCGGGGATCGCGCGAGGGGTGTGAACATCCGGTGACGTTCCCGCTCAGCCGCCCGTCGCGTACAACTCCAGCAGGGGTTGCGCCGAGTCGAGCCCGTCGCGCCCGAACGGCGCGTCGAAGCTCCACACGAGGAAGAGCAGGAAGACGACGAGCGCGCTGAACGTCGTGGCGAGCACGACCTCGCGCGTGGTGCGCCGGATCTGGAGCGTGTAGAGCAGGCCGAGCGTCACGGCGCCGCCCGCGAGGAGGCCGAACCAGACACTGCCGGGGAGCGTGGACCCGGCCGAGTCGATGCGCTGGTGGCGCGCGTCGTCGGCGGCGGCCACCTGGTCGAGCAGCGGCTGGTACGCCTGCGCCTGGAGTTCGTCGGCGGGCTCGCGGTGGGCGAGGTCGGAGCGGATCTGCGCGAGCAGCGCCGCGCCCTTCGCGTCCGGTTCGCGGCCCGCCTCCATCTCCGGCCACTCGGCGGTGACGGTGTGCCGCGCGTAGGCGTCGATGTGGGTACGCACCTGTTCGCGGAAGGCCGCGGGGTAGACGTCGAGGCGCTGGTCGATCTCGTAGAGCGACTGCGCCTCGCGCTGCACGGTGTCGTCGGCGGCCTGACGGGCCTCCCAGACACCGGCGATGGCGAGGCCGAGGACGATGGCGTATACGACGCCCACCATCATCACCATGTACTCCAGGACGTCGGGCGTCTCGGAGGTGTCCTCGTCGGTGACGCGGCGCTGTCTGAGCGCGGCGGCGCCGACGACGAGCGCGCAGACGAGCACGGAGGCGAGCGTGTAGATCAGCCATTGGGGCACGGCGAGGCTCCTGGGGGCAGGCCGGAGGGAACAGGGGTACGGGCACGGGGCCGCGCGCCCGCGAAGGGCGGCGCGCGGCCCGGGCGAGGGGTGGGGCGGGGCCCGGGCGTGGGGTGCGGACCCGGGCGAGGGGTGG
>NZ_JAAGLR010000619.1 GCF_010548245.1 Streptomyces sp. SID11385 | reverse complement strand
CCCAACGGCGCCGCCCGCCCCGCCCCCGGCGGCCCCGTTCACGCCCCGGCGCCCGGGGCGAGCCACTGCTGCGGGGGCACCGGCGGGCGCTGGTCGCGCTCCATGACGCCCCTGCGGCGGATCTTGTTGAGCGCGTACACGTTCCCCAGGTGCAGGAAGCCGAGGACGAGCAGGACGACACCGAGCTTGACCGAGAGCGCCTCGAAGATGCCCGAGGCGTCCCGTACCGCCCTGTCGGAGCGCAGGTAGAGCGCCACGAAACCGAGGTTGACGAGGTAGAAGCCGACGACGAGCAGGCGGTTCACCGCGTCGGCCAGCGGCTCGTTCCCCTTGAGGACGTCCGCGAGGAAGACCCGTCCGTTGCTGCTGAGCGTCCGCGCCACCCAGACCGTGAGCCCGACGCTGATGGCCAGGTACACGACGTACGTGACAACCGTGAGGTCCATTGCCCCACCCTTCTTTCCACGAACCGGCCGAACACTTGAACGCGTTCAAAAGTGCCGTCGTCGATGACGGTAGACCCCTTCTTGAACATGTTCAAGTCTTCGGTCGGGGCATACGGGGCGGTGGTCGTGGTGTTGCGTCAGGGCATGCTCGCGGCGGGCCCTGGTGTGCGGGCTCGCGCGCGGGACGGCAAGGTGGAAGCCGCGGACGGTGTGCCGTGCGCGGCTCGGCTACGACTGAAGAGGGATGACGGCATGGCGCAGACAGAGAAGGCGGTCCTCGCGGGCGGCTGCTTCTGGGGGATGCAGGACCTGGTCCGCAAGCAGCCGGGGGTCGTCTCGACCCGGGTCGGCTACACGGGCGGCAAGGTCGCGAACGCGACGTACCGCAACCACGAGGGCCACGCCGAGGCGATCGAGATCCTCTACGACCCCGAGCGCACCAGCTACCGCAACCTGCTGGAGTTCTTCTTCCAGATCCACGACCCGTCCACGAAGGACCGGCAGGGCAACGACATCGGTTCGAGCTACCGCTCCGCGATCTACTACACGAACGAGGAGCAGCGCGAGACGGCCGAGCGCACGATCAGGGACGTCGACGCGAGCGGCCTGTGGCCCGGCAAGGTCGTGACCGAGGTCGAGCCCGAGGGCGACTTCTGGGAGGCCGAGCCGGAGCACCAGGACTACCTGGTGCGCTACCCGGAGGGCTACACGTGCCACTTCCCGCGGCCGAACTGGAAGCTGCCGGCGTCCGACGCGAAGTGAGACGGCGGGGGCGGTAGGGGCGGCGGGGGGGCAGCGGTCGGCGGGGGGCAGCGGTACGGGGCGGGGCGGGCCCACGCCGGGCGGCGGGCGTCCGCCGTCCCTCGCCGCGGCGGCCCGCCCGTCGCTGTACGCCCCGTCCCTCCGTAGGCCCCCTCGTCCCCACCCGGAAGGCCCGCGATGCACGCCGACGAACCGCACCCGGACGACCCGCACGCCGCCGAACCGCGCGAGGACCCCTACGAGAGCCCGCGCGAGGGCCCGCGCGAGGGCCCGCGCGAGGGCCCCCACCCCTCCTCCGCCTCCCCCGCCCCGCCGTCCCACGACGGTGAGCGGCTGCTCCCCACCGACATGGACGTGGCCGCGCGCGACCGGCGCTCGTCCGTCCTCGCGCTCCTGCCGACCGTCGCCGTCATCGCGCTCGGCGGCGCGCTCGGCGCCACGGCCCGGTACGCGGTCGAGCACCACTGGCGTGCCGCGCCCGACGGGTTCCCGTGGGCGACCTTCACCGTGAACGTCGTCGGCTGCGCGGTCATGGGGATCGTGGTCGTGCTCTTCATGGAGGTGTGGCAGGCGCCGCCGCTCGTACGGCCCTTCCTCGCCACCGGTTTCCTCGGCGGTTTCACGACGCTCAGCACGTACGCGGCCGACACCGAGCGGCTCGCGCGCCTCGACCGCGCGGGCATCGCGCTCGCCTACTACGCGGGCACACTGTGCGCGGCGCTCGCGGCCGTGGCCCTCACCTCCGCGCTCACGCGGCGGTTCGTCCTCGCGCGACGGGCGGCCGTCCGGTGAACTGGCTGCTCGTCGTCCTCGGCGGCGCGCTCGGCGCGCCCGTCCGCTTCCTCGTCGATCGCGCGGTGCAGCGCCGCCAGTCCACCGAGTTCCCGTGGGGCACCTTCACGGCGAACACCCTCGGGTGCCTCTTCCTCGGCGTCCTCACGGGCGCGCTCATGTCGGGCGAGGGCGGCGCGCGCTACGAGGACTTCGTCGCGACGGGCCTGTGCGGGGCGCTCACGACGTACTCGACCTTCTCCTGGGAGACCGTCCACCTGGCCCGGACGGGGCAGGTCGTCCGGGCGGCGGGCAGCGCGGTGTCGACGGTGCTCTCGGGGCTCGGGGCGGTGGCCGTCGGGCTGATGGTGGCGCGAGTGGCGTGGGGGTGAGGGGCGCTCTCCGCGCCCCCTCACCCCTCCGCGACCGCCTCAGCCCTCCGTACCGCCTCAGCCCTCCGCGACCGCTTCCCGGCTCTCCACCCGTACGGCGCCCTTCGCGCGCGGCCCCTCCGCCTCCCGCCGGTACGGAATGGCCGCCGCGATGAGCCCGGCGAGCAGCGCGACGCCGCAGCCGACGAGCAGCCCGGTCCTGAACCCGTTCTCCGAGGGCAGCACGTGTCCGCCGAAGTCGGTCGTGAGCTGGGCGAGCACGACTCCGATGACGGCGGCCCCGATCGATGTCCCGAGCGAGCGCATCAGCGCGTTGAAACCGTTCGCGGCGGCCGACTCGGCGAGCGGCACGGCGCCCATGATGAGGGCCGGCATCGCCCCGTACGCGAGTCCGACGCCGCTGTTGATGACCATCAGCGCCACCATGACGCCCCACGCCGAGCCCATGAGCAGCAGCGAGAGCCCGTACCCGGCCGCGATCACGAGCACACCGCTGACCAGCGTGAACTTCGGCCCGCGCGCGTTGGAGAGCTTCCCGCCGAGCGGCGAGACGAACATCATCATGATGCCGCCGGGTGCCATCCACAGCCCCGCCGCGAGCATCGACTGCCCGAGCCCGTAGCCGGTCTCCTTGGGGAACTGGAGCAGTTGCGGGAGCACGAGCATCGAGGCGTACATGCCGAAGCCGGTGAAGACCGACGCGGCGTTGGTGAGCAGGACGCGGGGCCGCGCCGTGGTGCGCAGGTCGACGACGGGGTCCTTCGTACGGGTCTCCCACACGCCCCACAGCAGCAGCACGACGACCGCCGCGCCGAGCAGCCCGAGCGTCGTGGCCGAGCCCCAGCCCCAGTCGGCGCCCTTGGAGATGCCGAGCAGCAGGCACACGAGCCCCGCGCCGAGGCCGAGCGCCCCCAGCAGGTCGAAGCGCTGGCCGCGCGCCCCGGCCGGGACGTTCGGCACGAGGGCCCACAGGAGCACGGTGACGGCGGCGGCGAGGACCGCCGAGCCCCAGAACAGGACGCGCCAGTTCGCGTACTGCGCGACGGCCGCCGCGATCGGCAGGCCGAGCCCGCCGCCGATCCCCATCGAGGCGCTGACCAGCGCGATCGAGGAGGACAGCCGCTCGGCCGGTACGACGTCCCTGAGCAGCGCGATGCCGAGCGGCACGACGCCCATGCCCATGCCCTGGAGGGCGCGCCCGACGATCATCGGCAGGACGGACGAGGAGAGCGCGCAGACGACGGAGCCGGCGATGAGCGGTATGCAGCACAGGAGCAGCATCGGCCGCTTGCCGACGAGGTCGCCGAGCCGCCCGACGACCGGGACGCAGACGGCGCCGGTGAGCAGGGTCACGGTGATGACCCACGCGGTGTTGCCCGGGGTGCTGTCCAGGATCTGCGGCAGGTCGGCGAGGAGCGGGGTGACGAGGGTCTGCATGATCGCGGCGACGATCCCGGCGAAGGCCAGGGTGGCGACGACGCCCTTGCTGTGGGGCGGGGGCTGGACGGGGTCCACGGTAGTCATGGGCGTGCATCGTACATGCCTTATGCATCGTGCACATTTACTCGCGCGGGACCCTCCGTGGAAGGATGGAGCACCAGCGAAGCGCGGAGGTGACACGTGCGGCCGACGGCCGAGGTCGAGTACGAACAGTTGCTGCTGAGCAGGCACGGGTACCTGGCCCGGGGCGGCGGGCGCCGTCAGGACGGCCTCATGGACCGCAGCGCGTATCTCCTGCTGAGCCGTATCGCGGTGCAGGACGCGCCCATGTCGATCGGTGAACTGAGCGAGGCGTTCGGCCTCGACGCCTCGACCCTCAACCGCCAGACGGCGGCGGCGACCCGCGCGGGCCTGATCGAGCGCATCCCGGACCCGGCCGGCGGCATGGCCCGCAAATTCCGCCTCACGCGGGAGGGCGAACGGCAGCTCGCGGAGGAACGGGACGGCCTGATCACCTCGCTGGACCGCGTGATGGAGGACTGGCCGGAGGCCGACATCGCCGCCTTCGCCGGCTACCTCCGCCGCTTCAACACGGACATCGAGAGGCTGAGCGGCAGGTCCTGGCCGCGGCCGTGACCACCCTGGGGAGCCCTTCCCCCGGTTGCTGTCTCTTGAGCCCCTCCGGCGATTGAGGAGCGGGGCGTGGGGCAGCGCCCCACACACCCCGCGCGCACGCCGAACCCCTCAGCGAACGTCCAGCCCCAGATCCGGCCCGAACACCTCGTAGTGGATGTCCGCCGCCGGAACCCCGCGCTCCAGCAACAACCCCCGCACCCTCCGCATGAACCCCACAGGCCCGCACAGGTACGCGCTCACGCCCTCCCGCACGTCCAGCCCGTCGAGGCTCTCGATCCGCCCCGCCCGCGCCGCCGCGCCGTCGGCCCCGTCCTCGTACCACGTGACCAGTTCCGCCCCGGCCAGCGCGTCGACCAGCTCGGCCTGCTCCTCCCGGTGCGCGTGGTGCGCCGGGGACCGGTCCGCGTGGAGCGCCAGCACCGGCCGCCCGCTCCCGCTCGCAGCGAGGCTCCCGAGCATCGACAGCATCGGCGTCACACCGATCCCGGCGGAGGCGAGCAGCAGCGGCCCGTCCGCGCCCTCGTCCAGGCCGACGTCGCCGCACGGCATCGACACGTCGAGTACGTGCCCGGCGCGCGCGTTGCCGTGCAGGTGCCCCGAGACCTCCCCGTCCCTGCGCACGGTGATCCGCCACTCCTTCTCGCCGGGCGCGGAGGCGAGGCTGTACTGCCGTATCTGGTGGGCGCCGTCCGGGAGCGCGGTCCGTACGCTCACGTACTGCCCGGGACGGAACGACCCCGCGGGCTCCCCGTCGACGCGCCGCAGCGTGAAGGAGACGGCGTCCTCGCCCTCGTCGCGCCGCCCGGTGATCTCCATGGGCCGCCAGACCTCGCCGCCGCCCCGCGCGTACAGGTCCTTCTCCAGCGCGATGAGCGCGTGCGCCATGAGCCAGTACACCTCGTCCCAGGCGGCGGCGACCCCGGGCGTCACGGCCTCGCCGAGCACCTCGCCGATCGCGGCGAAGAGGTGCGTGTGCACGACCTCGTACTGCGCGGGCGTGACACCGAGCGAGACGTGCTTGTGCGCGATGCGGGCGAGGACGGCGTCGGGGCGCGCGTCGGGCTGGTCGAGCAGCAGGGTCGCGAAGGTGGCGATGGAGCCGGCGAGGGCCTTCTGCTGCTCGCCGCTGTGCTGGTTGCCGCGGTTGAAGAGGTCGCGCAGCAGTTCGGGGTGCGCGGCGAAGAGGCGCCGGTAGAAGACCCGGGCGATCTCCTCGATGTGCGCGCCGACGACGGGCAGCGTGGCACGGACGACCGGGGTGGCTTGCGGACTGAGCATGACACTCTCCTCGGAACTCTGAATACGCATCTGCGATTCGCCTTCAGGCGGATCGTTCCTCCGGCGGCGCCTCGCCGAGCCGGAGCAGGACGGGCCCTGTGGGCGCCTCCACGAGATCGCCGAGCGTGAGCGGGTCGAGACTGCGGTAGAAGGCTTCCTGCGCCTCGCGCAGGGCTCCCCGCAGACGGCACGCGGCCCGCAGCGGGCACGGGTTCTCGCCCTCGCACTCGACGACCTCGCCCGCCCCCTCCAGCT
Organism: Streptomyces sp. SID11385; assembly: GCF_010548245.1. Classification (GTDB taxonomy): domain Bacteria; phylum Actinomycetota; class Actinomycetes; order Streptomycetales; family Streptomycetaceae; genus Streptomyces. The sequence goes on along the minus strand of NZ_JAAGLR010000619.1, from coordinate 17,955 downwards.
CCCTGACCAGCCAGCCGATCGAGGCGGTGCGGCCGAGCGCGGTGATCCGCGCCCCGCCCCCGCGCCCCCGGCTCGCGGTGAGCACGCCGAGGTGGGCGAGGCGCGTGACGGCCTTGGCGAGGTGCGCGTACGGGACGTGCAGGGACTCGGCGAGGGCGCGGGTCGTGGGCGCGGGCTCGTCCTCGCCGACGACGGCGAGGCGCATGACGGCGCGCAGGGACAGATCGGTGAACTTGGTCAGTTTCACGGGAAGGACTCTAGCTAATACGCATCTGGGATACGTATTTGGGGTGCCGCTTCGGGCAGCGTCCCCCGGAGGCGGGCGCGGCCGGGGCGCGTCATGCTGGAGGCACGGGGAACACCGAGGAGGACACGACCGGGACACGCACCCGGGGGCACGCGCGGGGGACGTACCGCCGCCCCGGCCGGAAGGGACCCGCCCATGGAACCGCTCGGCACGTACCGCCACCGGCGCGACTTCACCCGCACCAGGGAACCGTCCGGTACGGGCTCGCTCGCCGCGGACGCCAAGGCGCACCCGCGCTTCGTCGTCCAGATCCACGACGCGCGCCGGATGCACTTCGACTTCCGGCTGGAGGTCGACGGGGTCCTGAAGTCGTGGGCGGTGCCGAAGGGGCCCTCGGACGACCCGCGCGACAAGCGCCTCGCGGTCCCCACGGAGGACCACCCCATGGAGTACCGCACCTTCGAGGGCGTGATCCCGCAGGGCGAGTACGGGGGCGGGACGGTGCTCGTGTGGGACCAGGGCACGTACGAGCCGCTGAGCCACGACAAGCGCGGGCACCCGCTCCCCTTCGACGAGGCGATCGAATCCGGCCACGCGACCTTCCGCCTGAAGGGCGACAAGCTCCACGGCGAATACGCGCTCACGCGCTTCCGCGAGGGCGGCAAGGGCGAGGAGGCGTGGCTCCTGATCAAGGCCCGCGAGAAGGGCGTCCGCCCCGGCGAGGGGCACGGCACCCCGGACCCGCACCGCGCCCGCTCGGCCCGTACGGGCCGCACGCTGGGGCAGGTGGCGGAAGAAGAGGACGGAAACGGAGAGGACTGAGAGCAGTGACCCAGACCCGCACGGCGGCGACCCTCCTGGACCGCCACGGCACGACCTACGCGGCCGAGGCGGACATCACCCTCCGCGACACCCCCCAACCGCTCTACCAACTCCTCGTGCTGAGCCTGCTGTTGTCCGCCCGCATCCGGGCGGACGTGGCGACGGCGGCGGCCCGCGCGCTCTTCGCGCACGGGCTGCGCTCGCCGAAGGCGATGGAGGAGGCGAGCTGGCAGGAACGCGTGGACGCGCTCGGCGAGGGCCACTACCGCCGCTACGACGAGCGCACGGCGACCCAGCTCGGCGAGGGCGCCGACCTGCTCCGCGAACAGTGGTCGGGCGACCTGCGCAAGGCCCGCGAGAAGGCGGACGGCGACGAGCAGGCGCTCGCGGCGGAGCTGCGCGAGTTCCCGGGCATCGGCCCGGCGGGAGTCGACATCTTCCTCCGTGAGGCCCAGGACGTCTGGCCGGAATACGCCCCCCACTTCGACGCGAAGGCCCTCCAGGGCGCCGCCCGCCTCGACCTCCCCCAGAACCCCCACCGCCTCGCCCGCCTGACCGACGACCCGGCCACCTTCGCGGCGGCGCTGGTGCGGGCGGCGCTGGACAAGAAGGTGGTGGAGGACGTACGGGAGCATGCGGGCTGACGAGCGCCCCAACCGTGATGTCAGTGGCGGCACTTAAGGTGCGGCCACCATCTCGGAAAGGGAACCACCATGAGTTTCTGGGGTCAGCTGGTCTTCGCGCGCAGCGACGGCCCGTTGCAGGAAGCACCCGTCTTCGCACACCTGGAAGACGACGCGGAGACGTGGGAGGAACGGGAAGGTGGCTGGCAACTGCTTGCGCTCCACCGCGCGGAGTGGGACGAGGACTTCCTGCCCTCGCTGGTCGAGTGGACCGGCGCCCCGGCCCTCGTCGCCCAAGTCGCTGACAACGACACGGCGTTCGTACGGGGACTGGACGGCGAGGGGCGCACCTGGGAGACCTGGCTCAACCCGGACCAGGCCGCCGGACTGCTGATCGAGCGCCCCGAGGACATCGAAGACGACCTCGACTGGCTGGAATCCCCGGAGTTCCATGAAGCCCTGGCCCGCGAGCGAGCGGAGCTCGACGCCGAAATTCCCGAAGCGGCCCGAGCCGCCGCAGCCTGGGCAACAACGGCGGGCGTCCCCACCCCGCCACAAACCGCCCCGATCGAACAGCTCCTCCGCGCCAAGGAGGACTTCGCCGGAGAACACCTCCCCACCCTCCTTGACCGCCTGGGCTTTCCCGAGTAACACGCAGGGGACGTCGTCCGGGGCCGCCACCGCGGCCCCGTCACCCGGGGACGTGTTCCGCCAGCAGGTCCAGGGCCTGCTGCGGCCGGTCCAGGACCGAGTGCGCGGGCTCCGTCGCGTCGTACATGTGCCCCCAGCCGGCCGCCGCGCTGTGGCTGCCCGCCGCCCGGGCGGCACGCAGGTCCAGCGGGGAATCGCCGACGTACGCGAGCCGGCCCGCCTCCGCGCCGAGCCGCTCCGCCGCGAGAAGGATGCCGTCGGGTGCCGGCTTGGGGCGCGCGACCTGGTCCCCGCCGAGGACGAGGTCGGCCTCCAGACCGGCGGCTCTCAGCAGCATCGAGGCCGCCCGGGTGCTGGCTCCGGTGAAGACAGCGCGCGCCCGCCCCCGCGAGCGCAACGTCTCGAATACCTCCCGCACCCCGGGATACACCACGGGACGCGCCGCCTCCAGCTCCCGGTAGTAGAACTCCGCCTCCTTCGCTGTCAGTTGACGGCCGACGAAATGCTCCAGAATCACCTCCGGCGTCCCCCGCCAATAGGCCTCCACGACCTCGTCCGCCCCCACCTCCGGCCCGCCCAGCGCCCGCACCGTCCGCACGAACGCCGCAGGCACCACGACGGTGGTGTCGAGCAACGTGCCGTCCATGTCCCAGACCAGCTCTTCCACGCCCATCCGTTCACGCTACCGCCGTCGCCATGAGCGTCCCCCAGTTCCCCGCGACGGGCGCATCGACGACCCGTACGGACACCTCCCCGAACCCGGCCGCGCGCAGCAACTGCGCCCACGTATCGAGCGGATAGCTGTACCGGTACGTGTACAGGGGCGGCCCGGCGAAGCCTCCCTTGTACATTCCCTGCGCCCCGTAGGCCCCCGGGATGGCGGGCGGCTGCGAGAACGCGAAGACACCCCCGTCCCTCAACCGCGCCCTAACCAAGGGGAATAGCAGCCGCGGATCAGCGAACCAGGCACACCCGAAGACGGAGTAGACGGCGTCGTACGTCCCCTCGTGCGCCCCCAGAAACTCCAGCACCTCTCCCTGAAAGAACCGCCCTCGGGGCCACCGCTCCCGGACCTTCGCCACCATGACGGCCGACAGGTCCAGCCCGTACGCCTCCACCCCGAGCCCCGCGAGATACGCGACGGCCCGCCCCGTCCCACAGCCCAACTCCAGCGTCCGCCGGGGCAATTCCCCCAGCAGCTCGGCCCCGGGCCCATGCCCCTCGTACTGCGTCCACCGAAACCGCGGCTCGGCCGCCGGATCGAAGGCGGACGCGGCGTACGCGTCCCACACCTCCGCCTCCATCCCGTAGTCATGCGGTACGGGCATACTCATCGCGCTCCTCACCTCGTTCGAGGCCCCCGCCCCCGTCAGCGACGACGGGAGCGGGGGCAACTTCCCTGCACGGACGCCCCGTCAGTGCGAGTCCGGCACCTTGTCGTCGCACGGCCCGCAGTCGGAGGCGTCGACCTCCCACAATTCCCGGTCCACCGCGAAGCCGTTGGCCGCGATGAGGTCGGCGGTCCGCAGGACGATCCCGTCGCGGCGGCGCTGGATGAGCGGGGCGTGATGCTTGTAGTGGCCGCCGTTGTACGCCGCGCAGAGGGCGAAGTAGACGGGCGTGTCCAGGATGATCTGGTGGACGCCCTGGTCGACCTCGAAGCCGGGGCCCATGTCGTTGCCAGGCTTCTCCATCGCCGTGACCAGGTACGCGATGCCCTGGCCGAGGATGCGCTCGGCGAGACTGCGGACGCGGACCGCGTCCCGCTGCAAGAGCCGGACCTCCCGCTCCCACAGGCCGACACCAGCGTCGGGCGTGAGCGAGGGCTGCGCCGCACCGATGCGGTCGAGGATCTCCTTGGGGTCCCGGAGCCGTGTGTCGCCCCGGGGTTCGAGCAGTACTGTCATCGTCGGGCCCTTTCTCCTTGTGTGAGGGGGTCCCCGCCGTCCACCACGCCCTGAACACGTGCGGTGGACGGCGGTTCGTGCCCCGTTCCGGCCCTGGTATCAGCAGGGCCGGAACGGGGAGTTGTGAAGCGGGTGGCGGCGCAGGAGTACGCGGCAGTCGGTGGCGCGTGAGTGGTCGAGCGCGGCCTCCGCGCGCCGTTCCTCGGCGCGGAGTTCCTCGCACCGCGCGCACGCGGAGGCGGGCGGCTTCGCGTCGGGCGGCGGCCTCATCCTCGTACCTCCGCCCACACCCGTTTCCCGCTCGGCTCGGGTTCGCTGCCCCAGTCCGCCGCGAACGCCTCCACGAGCTGGAGTCCACGCCCTCCCACTGCCTCCGCCCCGGGCTGCCTGCGTACGGGCCTCTCGCGCGAACCGTCCACGACGGAGATCTCCACGCCGTCCGCTCCGCTGCGGCGGAGCGCCACCCGGAGGGACTCGCCCCGCGTGTGCCGTACCGCGTTGGCGACGAGTTCGGTGATGACGAGCGAGGCATCGGGCACGAGAGCGTCGAGTCCCCAGGCGCCGAGGGCGTGCTCCGTCAGACGTCTGGCCGTTGCCGCCGACTCCTCCAGGCGGGGCAGCGTCCGCACGTACGAGGGCCTTCCCCTGGCCACCTGCTCCACGAGTTCCTGACTCCAGCGTCGGGTTCTGGTCACCACACCGCCTGTTGTTCTCCTGTGACTTTGTGCTGTCGTGGTGAAGTGTCGGGGCACTCGCGCTCTCGTCACCAGCACACCCGGCTCTCGTATGCCACTCGTTCGGGGAACGGGGTCTCACACGGCTCTCACTCGGGCATCATTCGGCCGTATCGCCGGTTCCGGCGTGGCGAGTTGAGCCTTCGCCGGTATCTCCTGGGCCACGAAGTCCAGGGCACGCGCAAAGGAGTCGCAGATGTCCGATGGTCCCCGGACCCTCCTGGAGCAGGAGATCAGACGGCGGGGCTGGCACGGGTTCCGTGACGTCGCGACCGCGTACGACTCCACCGCACGGAGCCTCTACCCGAAGAACGGCCCCACGCTCACGGAAGCCACCTACTACCGATGGCTCGGCCCCGGTACGCGGTCGCTTCCCCGGCCCGACGCCCGTGCCGTGCTCGAAAAGCTGCTCGGGCACCCGGCGGAGCGCCTCTTCGACCACCCCTGGACGAGGACCCGCACGACACGCACCACCTGAAAGAGCTGATTCAGATGACCGCAGAAGAAGCGGCCACCGACGCCCGGTCCCAGACCGCGAGCATCTCCGAGCTGACGATCGACCAGTTGCGCGACGAGGTCGCCGAGGCTGCCCGTTCCTACCCCGTTCGGCCGCCCGCGCAGACCGTGTCGACGGGACGGAGCCTGCGAGAGCAGGCGGAGCGGCTGCGCGAGCAGACGCGCGTGCCCGACCAGCACCGCGAACTCACCGTCCTCGCCGGTCAGGCGTCCGCGCTGCTGAGCGTCGCGGTGTTCGACTGCGGTGAACTGCCCGCCGCCCGCTCGCTGGCCCGTACCGCCGGGCTGTACGCGGAGGTGGCCCGCGATGTCCCGCTCCAGGCGTACGCCCTGGGGACGCTCGCCTACATCGCCTACCACCAGGGGCAGCCCGCCGAGGCGCTCCGGCAGGTGCGGCGGGCGGAAGCTCTCGGCTCGGGCGTCGGGGCGCAAGGGCGGCGCCGCCTCCAGGCCATCGCGGCCCGCGCCCTCGGCCACCACGGCGACCGGGAGCAGGCCCTGTCGGTCCTCTCGGCGACGGACGAGGTACTGGCCGAGGGGGCGACGGACGACCTGCACGACATCGGTGGCGAGTTCGGGTTCAGTGCGGCCCGCTGTCTCATGAGCGCGGGTACGACGGCGCTGCTCATCGGCGACGCGGAGAGCGCCAAGAGGGCGAGCCGCCGCGCGCTCGGCCTGGCCCGCGAAGACGATCGCGGGGTCGCCGCGAAAGCGGCCGTGGACCTGGGGCTCGTTCTGCTCCTGGCAGGCGAGCTGGACGAGGCTGCCGAAGTCCTGGCACCGCTGTGGCAACTCGCCGCCGAACAGCGCGGTACGGGTCTCGTGCAGCGTGCGGGACGGCTGCGCGCCGCGCTGGCCGCCCCGCATTACCGGGACAGCCCCCTCGCGCTCGAACTCGCCGAGCGGGCCGAGGACGTCCTCCGCTCGGGGAACGCGCGACCGCCCCTCTCGCCCTGAGCGTCAGCCGAGCGCCGCGAGCACGGCCGTCTCCCGCTCCGGGGAGATGCCGTGCTCCGCCGCGCGCGGGTGCGGGATGGCCGCGCCGCCCTCGCGCATCCAGTCCCACGTTTCGGCGATGGTCTCCGCGAGCGGGCGGCAGTGGAGGCCGGCCACCACGGCGCGAGCGGGGTCGACCTCCCAGACCCCCGCGTGCGTGCGCCACAAGGGGAGTTCGGTCCACTGACGGACATCGTGAGCGGACAGCGTCTCGGGCGGGGCCCAGCGGACGGTGCCGGTACCGCCCGTGACCTCCAGGCAGGTACGCAGGAAGTCCTCCCACGTCAGGCCCTCCGGGTGGGCGAGGTTGTACGGACCCGTCGCCCCGCCCTCCGCGCGGTCCACGGCGAACCGCGCCACGTCCCGTACGTCCACGGGCTGCATCCTCAGCCCGCGCGGCTCGGGCGCGAGGATGGCCCCGCCCCGTTCGGCGCGCCGCAGCCACCACGGCAGCCTGCCCACGTACTCGCCGGGGCCGAGGATCACGCCGGGGCGCAGCAGCACCGCCTCCGAGCCGAACGCCTCGCGCACCGCCTGCTCGCCGCCCGCCTTCTGGAAGCCGTACACGGTCGGGCTGCCGTCGGGGCCCGTGTGCCCGAAGTCGGGGCCCGCGTCGGCGGGGCAGTCCAGAACCGGCGATTCCTCGGTCAGACGCTCGTGCGGCCAGCCCGCGTAGACGCTGACCGTGGACACGTGCACCCAGCGGGCCGCCCGCCCCCGCAGGGCCCGCACGGCTTCGCGGACCTCGCGCGGCGCCAGTTCGGAACTGCTCGTGTCGACCACGGCGTCCCAAGGGCCTTCACCGGCAAGGCGGTCGAGATCGGCGGGCACCGTGCGATCGCCGTGCACCTGCCGGGCCGCCTCCGGCACCTGCCCGGAGCGCCCGCGCGTGAACGTGGTCACCTGCCAGCCCCGCGCGAGCGCTTCGGCCACCACCGCCCGGCCGAGGAACCACGAGCCGCCCAGCACCAGAATCCGTCGCGTCATGCGGAGGACGTTAGCGAAGTGCGGGCGGCGGTGGGCCAGGCCCGCCGAAGCCGCCTCAACTCGACTCCCGCACCACCAGCCGCGTCGCCAGCACCGTCTGGCGGCCGCCGGCATCGGCCCGGCCGCGCGCCGGGCCGCCCACTCCGCCCGGCCCCCGCGCCGCGATCTCGTCGAGGAGCATCCGGGTCATCACGCGGCCCATTTCGGCCGTCGGCTGGCTCACGCTGGTCAGGGGTGGGTCGAGGTGGCGGGCGATCGCGCTGTCGTCGAAGCCGATCAGGGCGACGTCCTCGGGGATGCGGCGGCCTGCGGCGCGCAGGGTGTGGCGGGCGCCGGAGGCGAGGAGGTCGGAGGCGGCGAAGACGGCGTCGAGGTCGGGGGCGCGGTCGAGGAGTTCGGCCATCGCGCGGCGGCCGCCCTCCTCCGTGAAGTCCGACTCGGCGACGAGGGGTTCGGCCGCGACCGAGGCGCGGTAGCCGGCGAGGCGGCGTTCGGCCCCGTAGACCTCCAGGCGGCCTGTGATGTGGGCGATGCGGCGGCGGCCCCGGCTCTGGAGGTGGCGGATGGCGGCGACCGCGCCGCCGTAGTTGTCGGAGTCGACCGAGGGGAGCGTCTCGGCGGCGGAGCGGGGGCCGCTGATGACGGCGGGCATGCCGAGTTCGGCGAGGCGGTCGGGGAGCGGGTCGTCGGCGTGGACGGCGACGAGGAGGACGCCGTCGACGCGATGCGCGTCGAGGTAGCCGGCCAGCCTGCCGCGTTCGCGTTCGCCGCCCGCGAAGGTGAGGAGGAGCTGGAGGGGGGTGTCGGCGAGGGCGCTGCCGATGCCGAGGACGATGTCGGAGAAGTACGGCTCGGCGAAGAAGCGGGTCTGCGGCTCGGGGACGACGAGCGCGATCGCGTCGTTGCGGTTGGCGGCGAGCGCGCGGGCCGCGGTGTTGGGGACGTAGCCGAGTTCGAGCACGGCGGCCTCGACGGCGGCGCGCGTGCGGGGGCTGACCTTCGGCGAGCCGTTGATGACCCGCGAGACCGTGCCGCGCCCCACGCCCGCGCGGCTCGCGACCTCCTCAAGGGTCGGCCGTCCCGCGCCCCGCTTCACCCGCGTCATCGCACTCTCCCACCACTCGCCCTGCCGTACGGGGCGCCTCGACACCGGATACCCGCGACCGGATACCCGCGCGCGCCCATTGTGCGCATGGGGCGCGCCCGGCGGGAGGGGGGCCCGGACGGTGAGCGGCGCGGACGGGCCGCGGTCGGGGCCGCCCCCGTCCTGCGTACCTGCCCGCGCCCCGTACATCCTTCCGCCTCGCGCGCCCCCCGCGCGCCCCCAGGCTCCCTCGCCCCGCGCTGCTAATTTCTCCCCTATGTCCGAATCATCCTTCAACTCCCCCGGCTGAGCGTATGGGGATCATCCGCGACCATCCCGAACTCGCCCTCTTCCTGTGCCTCGCCGTCGGGTATCTCCTCGGCAAGCTGCGCGTCGGGCCGATCACGCTCGGCGGCATCTGCGGGACGCTCATCGTCTCGCTGCTGCTCGGCACACGGCACGTCTCGGTCGGGGACGACGTCAAGACCATCTTCTTCGCGATCTTCATCTTCGCGCTCGGTTACATGGCGGGCCCGCAGTTCTTCGCCAACCTCAACCGGCGCGGGCTGCGCTATGGCGTGCTCTCGTTCATCGAGCTGGTGACGGTGCTCGTCATCGCGTACCTGATCGCGAAGCTCTTCGACCTCGACATCGGTACCGCCTCCGGCATCCTCGCCGGGGCCGCGACCGAATCGGCGGTCGTCGGCACGGCGGCCGAGTCGATCGGGAAGCTCTCCGGGCTCACGCAGCACCAGATCAGCGAGTACCAGGGGCACGTGGCGACCGCCTACACCGTCTGCTATCTCTTCGGCCTCATCACGATCGTGCTCTTCACGAGCCAGATCCTGCCGATCCTGATGCGCATCAACCTCGCGGACGCCTCGCGCGAGCTGTGGGCGAAGATGCGCGGCGACGTCCCGGCGCTCGAATCGGACGAGCGCGAGGCGCTGCCGTCCACGGTGGGCCGTACGTACCTCGTGACGCACGCGGACGGGAAGACCGTCGGCGAGATCGAGGAGGCGAGCGGGCAGCGGGTCACCGTGGAGCGGGTCAAGCGCGGCGGCAAGATCCTCACGCCCGACCCGGATCTGCGGCTCACGCTCTCCGACCTCCTCCTCGTCGTCGGGCGCCGCGAGCCGACGATCGAGGCGGGGCGGCACATCGGCCCCGAGACCGGCTCGGTGCCCGGGCTCGACTCGCCGCTCGCGACCCGGCAGATCTCGCTCACGGACAAGGCCACGACCGGCAAGACGGTCGATCAGCTCCAGCACGACCACCCGGAGTTCCTGCGGGACGGGGTGTACGTCACCGATGTCGTACGGGGCGATCAGGACCTGCCCGCCGCCGCGGAGACCGTGCTCAGGCGCGGGGACGTGCTGACCCTCGTCGGGGCGCGCTCCGGGCTCGACAAGCTGACGAAGAAGCTCGGTTCGGTCGTCAAGAATTCGAGCGCCGACTTCATCTACATCGGCTTCGGCATCGCGGCCGGTTCGCTGCTCGGGCAGGTCATCGTGCGGATCGGGGACATCCCGCTCTCGCTCGGCACGGGCGGCGGCTGCCTCGTCTCCGGCCTGATCTTCGGCTGGTTCCGCAACCGCAGCCAGACCTTCGGCGCCTTCCCGCCGCAGGCGGCGAGCACGCTCAAGGACCTCGGCCTCGCGGTCTTCATCGCCTGCACGGGGCTCGACTCGGGCCCGCAGGCGTGGCCGCTCATCAAGCAGTACGGGGCGCTGCTGCCCGTCGCCGGGATTCTCATGGTGCTCGTCCCGGCCTGTCTCTCGCTCTTCGTCGGGCTCAAGCTGCTCAAGCTCGACAAGCCGCTGCTCATCGGGGCCATCGCGGGCCAGCAGTGCTCGACCCCGGCGATCACCGCGATCACGCAGGTCTCGAAGAGCTCCGTGCCGCTCATCGGCTACACGATCACGTACACCCTCTCGAACTTCCTCCTGCCGCTCACCGGGCCGATCCTCGTGGGAGTCCTGGGGTCCCGATGATCGACTTCCTCGACCGCGACATCTTCCGGCCCTATCCGGAACTGCTCGTCTTCATCACGGTCGCCTTCGGCTTCTTCGTGGGCAAACTGCGGTACAAGGCGATCGCGCTCGGCAGTGTCACGGGCTGCCTGATCGTGGGGCTGTTCTTCGGTGCGCAGTTCAAGGTCGCGATCGATCAGACGGTGAAGAACCTGTTCTTCACGATGTTCCTCTTCGCCCTCGGCTACCGCGTCGGGCCGCAGTTCTTCCGGGGCCTGAAGAAGGACGGGCTGCCGCAGGTGCTCAACGCGCTCCTCGTGTGCCTCTCGGGGCTCGGCATCACGTGGGCCTTCGCGAAGATGCTCGGGTACGGGCCGGGGCTCGGCGCGGGGCTGCTCGGCGGGGCGCTCACGCAGTCGGCCGTGATCGGGGTCGCGCAGGACGCCATCTCGCATCTGCCCGACCTCTCGCAAAGCCAGCTCAAGGAGCAGTCCGACCTCGTCCCGATCGCGTACGCGGTGACGTACCCGCTCGGCACGATCCTGTGCGCCCTCCTCCTCGCGAACATCCTCCCCAGGATCTACCGCGTCAGCATGGCGGACGAGGCGGCGCAGCTCGCCCGGGAGCTGGACGCGCCCAACGAGAACCCGGATCTCGGCGAGGGCTACCAGGAGATCGTCCTGCGCGCGTACCGCCTGGAGCGCCCCGATCTCGTCGGCCGCACGATCGAGGACTTCGAACGGCAGCAGGACCACCTCGGCCACCGGATCTACCTCACCCGGGTGAGACGCGAGGGCAAGATCCTCCCGCACGACCAGCAGCTCAAGCTCAAGCACGACGACACCCTCGCCGTGAGCGCGCTGCGCGGCGCGCTCGTCGACTTCGACGCCCGCACGCACATCGGTCCCGAGGCGGACGACGCCGATCTCCTGCACTACGACACCGAGTCGCTGCACGTCGTCGTCTCGGAGAAGGAGCAGATCGGGAAGACGATCGCCGACCTGCGCGAGGAGCGCTTCATGATCGGCGTGTACATCGACGAGATGTACCGCTCGGGCGCGCCGTACCCGTACCGCCTCGCGACGAAGCTGAGCCGGGGCGACACGCTGGTCCTCAAGGGCCCCGAGCGGCTCGTCCCGGCCGCCGGGCGGGAGATCGGCAAGCCGGTGCCCACGAGCTTCGCGACGGACATGATCTGGGTCGGGCTCGGCATCTTCCTGGGCGGCTGCATCGGGATTCCCGCGCTGACCCTCGGCGGCGTGCCGATCTCGCTCTCGACCTCGGGCGGGGCGCTCATCATGGGGCTCGTCTTCGGCTGGATCAGGGGCCGTTACCCGACCTTCGGGAACGTGCCGCCCGGCGCCCAGTGGTTCATGGACACGCTCGGGCTGTGCCTCTTCATCGCCGTCGTCGGCCTCAACGCGGGACCGAGCTTCACGAGCGGCCTGGCGGAGGCCGGGTGGGGGCTGCTGCTCTTCGGCGCGATCGCGACGCTCGTGCCGCTCCTCGTCGGCTTCTTCTTCGGCCACTACGTGCAGCACCTGCGCTTCCCGATCCTCATGGGCGTGCTCGCGGGCGGCCAGACCACGACGGCCGCGATCGGCGCGGTCAACGAGGCGTCGAAGAACCAGGTGCCGACGCTCGGCTACACGGTGCCGTACGCCTTCAGCAACGTGCTGCTGACCATCTGGGGCGCGGTCATCGTCCTGCTCAACCACTGAGAAGAACCAAGGAGTCGTACGCATGAACCAGCCCGCATCCCGCGCCGTCGACCACTCCTCCGGCTACAGCCGCGAGCAGATCCGGCGGTACGGGCAGCTCAGCCCGTTCGAGCTGAAGAACGTCTTCATCGACCTCGCCCAGCACAAGCAGGAGAACGAGCCGGGCCAGAAGGGCACCTCGCAGACCCAGATGCTCAACGCGGGCCGCGGCAACCCGAACTGGGTCGCGACCGGGCCGCGCGAAGCCTTCCACGCGCTCGGCTACTTCGCGCTGGAGGAGTCCAAGCGCGTGTGGACGGCCGACAACCTCGGCGGGATGCCGGAGGCGCACGGGGCGGGCGGGCGCTTCGACTCGTTCCTGCGCCGCCACCCCGAACTCCCGGGCGTGGAACTGCTCGAACGGTGTGTCGAGGAGGCGCTGCGGCGCTTCGGGCTCGACAAGGACACCCTCGTCCACGAACTCGCCGACGGCATCACGGCCGACAACTACCCCGTGCCCGACCGCATCCTTCCGTGCGCCGAGCGGATCATCCGCGGGTACCTCGGCGAGGAGATGTACGGGGGCACGCTGCCCGAGGGGAACGTGAGCCTCTTCGCGACCGAGGGCGGCACGGCCGCGATGTGCTACATCTTCGACTCGCTCCTGAAGAACGACGTCGTCAAGAAGGGCGACCGCATCGCGCTCATGGTGCCGGTCTTCACGCCGTACATCGAGATCCCCGAACTCGACACCTTCGACTTCGACGTCGTCCTCGTGCGCGCGAGCATGTTCGCGGAGGAGGGGGTGCGCGAGTGGCGCTACCCCGAGGAGGAGATCGCGAAGCTCGCCGATCCCTCGATCCGGCTCGTGTGCCTCGTCAACCCCAGCAACCCGCCGTCCCTCGCGCTGAGCGAGCGGGTCAGGGACCAGCTCAAGGAGATCGTCGCGGGGCCGAACCCGGACCTCGTCGTCGTGACGGACGACGTGTACGGGACCTTCGTCGAGGGCTTCGTCTCGCTCGCCTCCGACCTCCCGCACAACACGCTGCTCGTGTACTCGTACTCGAAGCACTACGGGGCGACGGGCTGGCGGCTCGGTGTCATCGCGCTCCACGACGACAACGTGATCGACAAGAAGATCGCCGCGCTGCCGCAGGAGGCGAAGGACCGGCTCGCGAAGCGGTACGGGACGCTGACGCTCGAACCGGAAAAGATGCGGTTCATCGACCGCATGGTCGCCGACTCGCGGGACGTCGCGCTCAACCACACGGCGGGGCTCTCGACGCCGCAGCAGGTCCTCATGACGCTCTTCTCGCTCTTCGACCTGCTCGACGAGGGCCAGGCGTACAAGCACCGCATCCGCCGGATCGTCGCCGACCGGCTGCGGCTCCTCCTGGAGGGCGCCGAGATGAAGATCGCCGAGGACCCGCTGCGGGCCGGGTACTACATCGAACTCGACCTGCTCGCCGAGGCCGAGCGCACGCGCGGCGCCGAGTTCGCGCGCTACCTCCAGGACACCTACGAGCCCATCGACCCGCTCTTCCGCCTCGCCGAGCAGACCGGCGTGGTGCTCCTGAACGGGGGCGGCTTCGACGGGCCGGAGTGGTCGGTCCGGGTCTCGCTCGCGAACCTGGACGACCTGGACTACCTGCGGATCGGGCACTACGTGCGGGCCGTCTTCGACGAGTACTACGAGGAGTGGCAGCGGACGAAGGACTGACGCCGGCCGGCAGGCGGGAAACGGGTGGTGGCCCCGGAAGAGTCTTCCGGGGCCACCACCCGCGAGCGGGACCGCCCAGGGCACCACGCCTCTTCGCGGACCGGCCGGACGACCCGGCCGCCCGCGAGGCGGCGTCAGTCCTTGGCGATGTCCTTCATCTTCTCCTTGGCCTGGCGGGCGTCGCCCTTGACCTGGTCCGCGCGGCCCTCGGCGGTGAGCCGCTCGTTGCCGACCGCGCGACCGGCCGTCTCCTTGACCTTGCCCTTGGCCTGCTCGGTCTTCGCCTGGGTCTTGTCGTCCGCGGCCATGTCGCGCTCCGTCCGTTTGGTCCAGTAAGTTCCGTCACGAACCGGGTGCCCGTGGTGCGCGGCGGGAAACCCGCGGCCCCGCGGAAGACCACCGGCGCGCTCGTCCACGGCAGGGAGTGGTCCCGCCGAGGCCGGTGCCCTCCGGGCGTCAAGCGCGTGGCGGCAGGGGCAGGGTCGGCGTGGGCGCCGGTTCGCGCACGGGGGGGTCGAGCTTCACGCCGACCCCCCGCAGCGTGTGCAGGTAGCGCGGGGTCGCCGCCGTCTCGCCGAGCTTGCGGCGCAGCCAGGACAGGTGCACGTCGATGGTCTGGTTGTCGCCGTAGGACTGCTGCCACACCTCGGCGAGGAGTTCGCGGCGCGGGACGACGACGCCGGGGCGGCCCGCGAGGAAGGCGAGGAGGTCGAACTCGCGGCGCGTCAGCTCCAGCACGATGCCGTCGAGTTCGGCACGGCGGCGTAAGGGGTCGATGCGCAGCCCGCCGACCGTGAGGACCCCGGCGGGCTCCTCGCGGACCGGGCGGGAGCGGCGCAGCACGGCGGTCATACGGGCGAGGAGGTGGACGGCGGAGAAGGGCTTGACGAGGTAGTCGTCGGCGCCGTCGTTGAGGAGGCGGACGATCTCCGCCTCGTCCTCGCCCGCGGTCGCGACGATGACGGGCACGTTGGTGAGGCCGCGCAGCATCCGCAGCGCCTCGGCCCCGCCGAGGTCGGGCAGGCCCAGGTCGAGGACGACGAGGTCCACCTCGTGCTGGGCGACCTCGCGCAGCGCCTCCAGGGCCGTGCCCACGCTGCGCACCGCGTGCGCGGCCTCCGACAGGTGCCGGATCAGGGCCGAACGCACGAACGGGTCGTCCTCCACCACGAGCACACGCGCCATAGGCAGGGACGGTAGCCCATCCGGCGGGTACCGGGCCCCGGGAAGGGCCCAAACGGCCCTGGCGCGGTGGGCGGTTGGCGCGATAGGGGCGGGTGGGGCCGCCGGGGCGTCGCACCCGTGACCTGCGGGGGCTCCGCGCCGCCCCCGTAAAATGCCCGGATGGCACGGAAGAGGAACGAGGCCGGGCCGCTCACGGCCGAGGTGGCCGGCGGGCGCGCGGAGCTGGTCCCCGAGCGCGGGCGCGCGCGGGCCTTCACGCTGACGCTGGACGGGGCGCCGCAGTCGTACGTGGATCTCGACGCGCCCCGGCACCTCGACTTCGCCTACCAGCGCCGCATCGGCCACCTCGCCGACCTGATCGCCCCGGCGGGGCGCCCGCTGCGGGTGCTGCACCTCGGCGGCGGCGCGCTGTCGCTCGCGCGGTACGTGGCCGCGAGCCGCCCGCGCTCGACGCAGCAGGTCGCCGAGGTCGACGCGGCACTGACCGCCTTCGTGCGCGAGCACCTGCCGCTCGACCCGCAGGCGCGGGTACGGGTCCGGGCCGCCGACGCGCGCGAGGTGCTCGGGAAGCTTCCCGAGGACTGGGCGGACCTCGTCATCGGGGACGTGTTCGCGGGCGCGCGCACCCCGGCGCACCTCACGAGCGTCGAGTACCTCGGCGAGATCCGCCGCGTCCTGGCCCCGGCGGGCACGTACGTCGCGAACCTGACGGACGGCCCGCCGCTCGCCTTCCTGCGCGGTCAGATCGCGACGGCGGCGGAGGTCTTCCCGGAACTCGCCCTCGCCGCCGACCCGGCCGTGCTGCGCGGCAAGCACTTCGGCAACGCGGTCCTCGCCGCCTCGGCCGCCCCGCTCCCGCTCGCCCCCTACACCCGCGCGGTCGCCTCCGACCCCCACCCGGGCCGGCTCGAACACGGCCGCGCGCTGCGGGACTTCACGGGCGGCGCGGCGGCGGTGCGCGACGCCACGGCGAAACGGTCACCGGCACCCCCGGACGGGGTGTTCGCGCGGTAGGGGTGAGACCCCGGGCGGGCGGGGGCGGTGCGTGGGGAACGGGCGTACCGGGGCGGGTGCGTGCGCGCTCGGCCCGCCGTCGGCGGCCTCCGGTGGATCAGTTCCTGCCGTCCGCCGCCTCGATCGTGCGGGCCGCCTCGCCGAGCGCGTGGCGCAGGATCGCCGGGTCCGTGGACTCGCCGCTCTCCTCGGGTGGCAGCAGCCACGTACCCGTCGCGTTGCCCGTGTGCCCGCAGGCGTCCGGCGGGGTCGTCAGGCGCAGTCCGCGCCCGGCCGTCTCCGTACACGCGCTGCCCGGGACGTCCCAGCCGCGCGCGGTCCCCTCGGGGACGACGAAGCCGAGCGTCTCGCACGGGGCGTCGTGCACGACGGGGCCGAGCAGTGGTGTGCTGCGGCGCAGGATGTCGACCGCTTCGAGGCCCTGGCGCACGGGGACCGTGACGAGGTCCCAGGCGGGCGGGGGGCCCATCGGCGGCTGGGCGGACATCGGATCGGTGGACGCAGTGGACTCCGGCACGGGAACCCCTCCTTGGTCGCTGCGAAGCCTGGGGGCACCTCCCGGCCGCCAGGCCGGGGGCGCGGCTCCTCGTTCCCCGCACCGTCCAACGCCCGCACCCCGTCAGGGGCTACGGCACGACACCACGGGGAAGCATGGCATTTCATGGCGGATCATGGCCCGCCCCTCCCCTGTCAACGAACTGCCTGTGTCGATTCGGTCACAGCGGGTATCTTTCTGCTCCGTCGGCACACGCGTGGCCCCGGCTCGACGGACGCCACGCCCCGACCCCGTACGCACGAAAGGCCGGTCATGACCTCGTCGGCACCGCAGCCGCTTTCGTCCCAGGAGCCTGCCGCACAGCGGGGCGCCACCTCGCCCCCACGGGTGCCGAACTCGCCCCCACAGGTGCCGGAGCAGCGGGTTCCACGGCCCAACGCGGCCTTCCGCGCCCTGCGCGGGCCGCTCTCGCCGGGGGAGTTCGCGGCGCGCGTGCGGCGGGCGGGACGGGAGATCGGCGAGGCGGTCTCGTGCGACGCGCGGTACATCGGGCGCGTCGAGGCCGGCGAGATCCGCTGCCCGAATTACGCCTACGAACGAGTGTTCCTGCACCTGTTTCCCGGGCACACACTCAGTGACCTCGGTTTCGCTCCGCGCGAGACGGTACGGGGACGCAGAGCGGCACGCCCCGCGCCCCCCGACCAGCACCCGCCGTACGCGCCGCCGCGACCGGGCGCGCCGCCGCCGACCGGGCACCGGTACGCGCCCGACGACGGCGAGCCGTACCGACACGACGAGGAGAGCGACGTGCACCGTCGCGCATTCATCGGTTCAGGGGCGGCAACGGCCGGCGCACTCGCGGCCGGGCTCCTCGGCGCGAGCGGGACGGCGGCGGCGGTGCCGCGCATCCCGGCGATCCCGGGGCAGCGGGCGGGCGAGAAGGAGGTCGCCGCCGTCGAGGACGCCGTACGGCAGATCAGGCGCCTCGACGACAGACACGGCGCGGGCCGGATCTTCCAGCACGCTGCCGAAGTCCTCGACAGCACCCACGCCTTCCTCGACGCCGGCACCGCGCGGCAGTCCACGAGCGACAGGCTGCACGCGGCGGCGGGCGAGCTGTCCATCTCGGTGGGGTGGCTCGCGCACGACTCGGGCCGGTACGCCGAGGCGCGCTCCCACTACGGCGAAGCACTCGCGGCGGCCCGGCTCGCGGACGACGCGGGCCTGGAGGCGCACGCCTTCTGCAACTCCGCCTTCCTCGCGCGCGACGCGGGCCGTCCGCGCGAGGCGGTGCGCGCGG
>NZ_JAAGLR010001197.1 GCF_010548245.1 Streptomyces sp. SID11385 | reverse complement strand
CGGGCGAGCTCCTGTGCGAGCCAGCTCGGGAGGGCCGCGGGCTCACGGGTCGGACCGACCGGCGTGTAGGTCCCGGCGGTGGTGGTGGTGCCCGGGACGACGATGTACCCGCCATGGGCCCGGACATCGACCTGCCAGGCCAGGGCCCGGGGGCTGTTGGACCCGGTGGAGCACTGCCAGCGGTGGCTGCTATGGGCCCGATACCACACGTGGAGGCCTCCGGACGGTGTGCGTACCCGCAGGGTCGTCTCGTCGTCCGCCGGGCTCACCTCGCCCCGCAGAGCGGCCAGAACGCCCAGCGTGTGGAACCCGTTGGCCAGTCCGCTCAGATCCACGCTGCGGGGAATCGGGATGCCCGGCAACAGTCGGTCCCGGTCCGGAGGGGGCTGTCCGTGCGCGTCGATATCGATGACCACGAGGTTGGCGG
>NZ_JAAGLR010001161.1 GCF_010548245.1 Streptomyces sp. SID11385 | reverse complement strand
GGGCGAGGGCCCGGGCGCGGGGCGCCGCCCTGCGGGGGCCGCGGGGCGCCGCCGTACGGCTGCTGCCCCCGCTGCCCCGGCGCGGGGTACTGACCCTGCGGGGGCCTGCCCCCAGGGTTCTGCTGCTGCCCACTCGTGCGGTTGTCCCGGCCGCGTCCGATCCTGAATCCAGCCACGATCCGAACGTACCCGCATATCCGGGCCGGTACGGGGCGCTCCTGCCGGGGCGGGGGCTTTGCGGCCGAGCTGTGACATCTCCGGGCGGCGTGTCGCCGGACGCGGCAAGACCCTTGCGTCACTCACGTACCGCCTTATAGGTTCGAACGTTCTGCCGAGGGCAGACCCGCGCGCCCCACCTCGCGGCCTTGTTCGCGTTCCTGGGGGAACGAATGCGTCATCGCTCCACGGCCTTGTCGGCCGTGCTCGGGGGGATCTCCCTCGTCGCCGCGCTCGGTGGGACGGTCGCGGTCCTGGCCGAAGTCCTCGCACGGATCGGCTCGGACGAGGACGGGCCCATGGGGGCGGCGCTCGTCCTGTTCGGCCTCGCGGTCGTCAGCTGCGCGGGGTGGCTGCTCGCCGTGCGCGCCGCGCCGGGGGTCGCGCGGCTGCCGGACGGTCCGGTACGGGCCGGGATTCCGCGGCGGGTCGCGCCGATCCGCCGCAACTGGCCCCATATCGGGCAGCTCCTGCTGTTCCTGCTCGCCCCGTACGTCCTCGTCCGCGCCGCCGCCCCGTCGCCGGGCAGCGTGCTCGGCGAGCTGCCGGGTCTCCTGCTGCTCATCGCCACGGTCGCCGCGCTGGCCCGGCTGCCGCTCCTGCTGAGCGGTCAGCTGCCGCCCCCGCTGCGCGGCTTCCGCCGGCGCGTCGCCGCCGGGGGGCCCGTCCTCGCGATGCGGGCGCGGCTCGGGCGGCCTATCCGCGTCGATGTCCGGACGGCCTCGTCGACCGGGAGCGGCGACATCGTCACGAGCGTGGCCTACGGGCTCGGCATCACGCCCGAGGGCGCGCGGGAGGTGGTGTCCCCCGAGGAGGAGGGCTTCTTCGGGGTCGAGGCGGTGGACGAGCGCAAGATGTACCGGCTCACGATCGGGGAGCGGCACCTCTCGCACTCGGTCGCCCAGCTCGCCGGGCACCAGGGCTGGTTCTGCGTGCCGCGCGAGTGGCGGGCGTACACCGGGGCGCAGGGCGAACGGCCCCTGGTCCCGGTCTTCTTCGCGACCGACTCGGGGCACGTGGTGTGGGCGGTGATCGACCCCGTGCTCGTCGAACGGGCGCTCTCCGAGGGGTACCTGACGCCGCACGAGACGGACATCTCGCTGAGTGCCGCGCCCGTGCGGCGGCCCTCCTTCTACCTCGCGCGGGCGCACGACCGGGTGCTCGCGCTCGGCCTCGGCGTCGTCCTCGCGACCGTGCCCGCGATGACCGGGCTCGTCCCGGTGTGGGGGACGGTGCTGGGCGGGCTCGCCGGGCTGGTGCTCCTCGGCCGGGCCGCGTACGTGGCCGTCACGATCCCGTACCGCTTCCAGGTGCAGGACGAACGGCTGTGGAAGCACTTCGAGTTCACCGACCCGGCGCTGCGCTGAGCCGCGCGCCGCAACGGACGTCCCCCGGGGCCGAGACGGCCGCCGGGGGATCGGGGGGATGTCGGGGGTCGGGGAATCCGGGGGGATTCCCCGACCCCCGACGTGGGGAGGTCAGTCCGCCATGTTGTGGCCGAAGACCGGGTTCCCGGAGGCGGAGATGCCCACCGTCGAGACGTAGATGCCCGCGCTGCCCTTGAAGCTCTTGCCGTTGGACTGGGTGAGGAGCGGGTAGACCGCGCCGTTGCCGTTCTCCCACGGCGCGGCGATGATCAGGTCGCCCTTCTTGTCGCCGTTGAGGTCGTCGATGTGGACCTCGGAGCCGAAGTTGTCGTCCGCCTCGTCCTCGTTGGGCACGCCGGAGGTGTTCTGGCTGAGGAAGAGGGAGCCGGTGCCGGTGATCCCGGAGCCGTCCGCCTTGTTGAAGAGGACGGTGACGGCGCCGGTGGCCTTCGCGCTGCCGACGGTCTCGCCGGGCGCGCCCACGATCAGGTCGAGGTTGCCGTCGCCGTTGACGTCGCCGAGGTCCAGCTCGCTGCCGAACCAGTCGTTCTCCTCGCCGGCGCCCGGCACCCCCGCGGTGTCCTGCGTGAAGGTCTGGATCGTGCCGGACGCGGGGCCGCTCTTGGTGCCGTGGATGATCAGCGCGGTGCCGCCCTTGTGGGCGTGGCCGATGCCGCTGTCCCACTCCAGCCCGGTGACGATGTCGGCGTAGCCGTCCTTGTCGGTCTTGCCGATGTCGGTGATGAAGCCGGCGGGGAGCTTCTGGGCGCCCTTGGTGGTGGCGCCGGAGGCGGAGCCGGGGAGCCAGTAGTTGGCGTCGAGGTCGTCGGTCCTGGCGTAGCCGTTGACGATCAGGTCCTCTTTGCCGTCGGCGTTGACGTCGCCCGAGTGCAGGTTCTTGATGCCCGCGCCCTCGCCGCTCCAGACGGCGGGGGCGACGGTGTACGTGCCCGCGCCGCCGCCCTTGGTGGAGCTGAAGCCGCCGCGCAGGATGTCGATCGTGGCGGCGCCGGAGGTGGTGCCCACCGCGATGTCGTCGCGCTTGTCGCCGTTGAAGTCGCCGGCTTCCAGCGGGGCGCCGTACTTGTCGTGCTTGGTGGGGCGCGGGTCCTTGAGCGTCGTGCCGCCCTTGAGGCCCGAGGCGGAGCCCCACAGGATCGCGGCGGTGCCGCCGTCCTTGTCGCTGCCGACGTCCTCGCCGGGCACGCCGACGACGAGGTCGTCGTAGCCGTCGTTGTTGAAGTCGCCGAAGGCGGTGTCGGCGCCGAAGTAGTCGTCGGCCTCGGCGCCGCCGGGGACGCCGGCGGAGTTCTGCGTGTACGTCGCGGTGCGCTGGCTGCTCTTGCCGCCGTAGAGGACGGAGACGGCGCCGGCGTTCTTGTGCCCGCTGACGTAGGCGTGCGAGGAGCTGATCGCGACGTCCGCGTAGCCGTCGTGGTTGAAGTCGGCGTCGGCACGGCCCGGGGCCAGCGGCGTCGCGGCGGCGGCGGAGCCCGCCGAGAGGGTCAGCAGTCCGCCGGTGAGGGCGACGGCGGCCGTCGCGGCGAGGGCGGTACGGAAGTGAGAGGGCATGGAGTTCTCCTGCGCGAAACGCGGGGGGCACCGTATGCCGCCCGCGGCCGTGTGGCGAGAAGGAGACCCCTGCGCGGCCCGAATGGTTGTACGAGAGGTGGGGGTGGTGTGACGGGCGGGTGAAGGGGAAGGGTGCGCGGCGGGTCGGGGCTGAGCGGGCGGCGGGGCGTCAGGTACGTACGGGACGGGCGGCGCTCGCGGACGGCGAAGGGGCGCCGGATCTTGGTCCGGCGCCCCTTCCTCGTACCTCGTGCGGTGTGCTCAGCTCGCCGCGGGGGCCGGTTCGGGCTCCGGGGCGTCCGTGGTCGCGGCCGGGGGCTCGGGGTCGGTGGGGGTCTTGACCGAGTCCAGGAGGAGCTGGGCCACGTCCACGACCTGCACCGACTCCTTCGCCTGGCCGCCCGCGGCGGAGCCGCTGTCAGACGCAGCCTTCTTGCCGTTGACCGAGTCGGTCAGCATGACGAGGCAGAAGGGGCAGGCCGTCGAGATGATGTCGGGGTCCAGCGAGAGGGCTTCGTCGACGCGCTCGTTGTTGACGCGCTTGCCGATCCGCTCCTCCATCCACATGCGCGCGCCGCCCGCGCCGCAGCAGAAGCCGCGTTCCTTGTGGCGGTGCATCTCCTCGCTGCGGATGCCCGGGACCTTCGCGATGATCTCGCGCGGCGGCGTGTAGATCTTGTTGTGGCGGCCCAGGTAGCAGGGGTCGTGGTACGTGATGAGGCCCTCGACCGGCGTGACGGGGACGAGCCTGCCCTCGTCGACCAGGTGCTGGAGCAGCTGGGTGTGGTGGATGACCTCGTACTCGCCGCCGAGCTGCGGGTACTCGTTCGCGATCGTGTTGAAGCAGTGCGGGCAGGTCGCGATGATCTTCTTCGCGGACTTCGGCTTCTTCGTGGACTCGTCCTCGTCGTCCTCGCCGAAGGCCATGTTGAGCATCGCGACGTTCTCGGCGCCGAGCTGCTGGAAGAGGGGCTCGTTGCCGAGGCGGCGCGGCGAGTCACCCGTGCACTTCTCGTCGCCGCCCATGATCGCGAACTTGACGCCCGCGATGTTCAGCAGCTCCGCGAACGCCTTCGTGGTCTTCTTCGCGCGGTCCTCCAGGGCGCCGGCGCAGCCGACCCAGTAGAGGTAGTCGACCTCGGTCAGGTCCTCGACGTCCTCGCCCACGACGGGGACCTCGAAGTCCACCTCCTTCGTCCACTCCAGGCGCTTCTTCTTCGCGAGGCCCCAGGGGTTGCCCTTCTTCTCCAGGTTCTTGAGCATCGTCCCGGCCTCGGAGGGGAAGGACGACTCGATCATGACCTGGTAGCGGCGCATGTCGACGATGTGGTCGATGTGCTCGATGTCCACGGGGCACTGCTCGACGCAGGCGCCGCAGGTGGTGCAGGACCACAGGACGTCGGGGTCGATGACGCCGTTCTCTTCCGGCGTGCCGATGAGGGGGCGCTCGGCCTCCGCGAGGGCCGCGGCGGGTACGTCCTTGAGCTGCTCCGCGCTCGCCTTCTCCTCGCCCTCCATCGTCTTCCCGCCGCCCGCGAGGAGGTACGGGGCCTTGGCGTGCGCGTGGTCGCGCAGGGACATGATGAGGAGCTTCGGCGAGAGGGGCTTGCCGGTGTTCCAGGCGGGGCACTGCGACTGACAACGGCCGCACTCGGTGCAGGTGGAGAAGTCGAGCAGGCCCTTCCAGGAGAAGTGCTCGACCTGCGAGACGCCGTAGACGTCGTCCTCGCCCGGGTCCTCCCAGTCGATCGGCTTGCCGCCGCTCGTCATGGGCCGCAGCGCGCCGAGCGAGACGGCGCCGTCCGCGTTGCGCTTGAACCAGATGTTGGGGAAGGCGAGGAAACGGTGCCAGGCGACGCCCATGTTGGTGTTGAGGCCGACGGTGATCGCCCAGATCATCGTGACGCCCAGCTTGATCATCGCCGTGAGGTAGATGAGGTTCTGGAGCGTCGAGACGTCGAGGTCGCGCAGCCCCGCGACGAGCGGGTACGAGACCCAGTAGCCCGCCTCGTAGCCGTCGACGTGGTGGATCGCGCCTTCGAGGCCGCGGAGCATCAGGACCGCGAGGCCGATCACGAGGATGACGTACTCGACGAAGTACGCCTGGCCGAGCTTCGAGCCCGTGAAGCGGGACTTGAGCCCGGCGCGCGAGGGCAGGCTCAGCAGGCGGATGCCCATGAGGGTGAGGATGCCGAGCGTCGTGAAGAGCGCGATGAACTCGATGTAGACCTCGTACGGGGGCCAGGTGCCGATCCAGGGGATGATCCAGTCCGCCTGGAAGAGCTGCCCGTACGCGTTGACGATCGTCAGGCCGAGGGTGAGGAAGCCGACCGCGACGAACCAGTGGGCGACGCCGACGATGCCCCAGCGGTTCATCCGGGTGTGACCGACGAATTCCCTCGCGAGGGTGAGGGAACGCTGTTTCCAGCGGTCGGTACGGCTGCCGGCCGGGACCGGCTGGCCGAGCCGTACGTGCTGGACGATCTGCGCGATCGCTCGGGAGATGAGCGCCACGCCGACCACGGTCAGGAGCAGCGACACGATGATCGCGGCGAGCTGCATGGAGGGCTCCTCGAACCTGCGCGGAAGTGCGGGGTACTGGGGGTGGGCGGGCCGCGAGGCCCGGTGCGGCCCTGGGAAGGGCCACCTTACTAAGCAGTAACTTAATGGGTTCTGTAGGGAGGGTATCGACTCTCCGTCGGCATGGGCCCCTTGCGCCGCGTGATCTGGCGCACGGCGCGGCGCGGGCATTGCGCGTAAGGGCTGAATAAGAGTTGAGTGCGCCTGGCTCAGGTCTGTTGACAGGGGGTACCGGGCTGTTGCATGGTTGAGCCAGTTCCACTCAAGTCATCATCTGGAGGACCCGAAATGGCACGTGCGGTCGGCATCGACCTGGGCACGACTAACTCCGTCGTCAGCGTTCTGGAGGGCGGCGAGCCCACCGTCATCACCAACGCCGAGGGCGCCAGGACCACGCCGTCCGTCGTCGCCTTCGCGAAGAACGGTGAGGTGCTGGTCGGCGAGGTCGCCAAGCGTCAGGCGGTCACCAACGTCGACAGGACCATCCGGTCGGTCAAGCGCCACATGGGCACCGACTGGAAGATCAATCTGGACGGCAAGGACTTCAACCCGCAGCAGATCTCCGCCTTCGTCCTCCAGAAGCTCAAGCGCGACGCGGAGTCGTACCTCGGCGAGAAGGTGACCGACGCGGTCATCACCGTCCCGGCGTACTTCAACGACTCTGAGCGCCAGGCGACGAAGGAGGCCGGTGAGATCGCGGGCCTCAACGTGCTGCGCATCGTCAACGAGCCGACGGCCGCCGCGCTCGCGTACGGCCTCGACAAGGACGACCAGACGATCCTCGTCTTCGACCTCGGTGGCGGCACCTTCGACGTCTCGCTCCTGGAGATCGGCGACGGCGTCGTCGAGGTGAAGGCCACCAACGGCGACAACCAGCTCGGCGGTGACGACTGGGACCAGCGCGTCGTCGACTACCTGGTCAAGCAGTTCAACAACGGTCACGGCGTGGACCTGAGCAAGGACAAGATGGCGCTCCAGCGCCTGCGCGAGGCCGCCGAGAAGGCGAAGATCGAGCTGTCCTCGTCCACCGAGACCACGATCAACCTGCCCTACATCACGGCCTCCGCCGAGGGCCCGCTGCACCTGGACGAGAAGCTCACGCGCGCCCAGTTCCAGCAGCTCACCGCGGACCTCCTGGACCGGACGAAGACCCCGTTCCACAACGTGATCAAGGACGCGGGCATCGCGCTCGCCGACATCGACCACGTCGTGCTCGTCGGTGGCTCGACCCGTATGCCCGCCGTCGCCGAGCTCGTCAAGGAGCTGACCGGCGGCAAGGAGGCGAACAAGGGCGTCAACCCGGATGAGGTCGTCGCCATCGGCGCCTCGCTCCAGGCCGGTGTCCTCAAGGGCGAGGTCAAGGACGTCCTGCTCCTCGACGTCACCCCGCTGTCCCTCGGCATCGAGACCAAGGGCGGCATCATGACGAAGCTCATCGAGCGCAACACGACGATCCCGACGAAGCGCTCCGAGATCTTCACGACGGCCGAGGACAACCAGCCCTCCGTGCAGATCCAGGTGTACCAGGGCGAGCGCGAGATCGCCGCGTACAACAAGAAGCTCGGGATGTTCGAGCTGACCGGTCTGCCGCCGGCCCCGCGCTCGGTGCCGCAGATCGAGGTCTCCTTCGACATCGACGCCAACGGCATCATGCACGTCACCGCGAAGGACCTCGGTACGGGCAAGGAGCAGAAGATGACCGTCACCGGCGGCTCCTCGCTGCCGAAGGACGAGGTCGACCGGATGCGCCAGGAGGCGGAGCAGTACGCGGACGAGGACCACCGCCGCCGCGAGTCCGCCGAGGTGCGCAACCAGGGCGAGCAGCTCACGTACCAGACCGAGAAGTTCCTCAAGGACAACGAGGACAAGGTCCCGGGCGAGATCAAGACGGAGGTCGAGGAGGCCCTCACCGAGCTGAAGGAGAAGCTCAAGGGTGAGGACACCGCCGAGATCAAGACGGCCACCGAGAAGGTCGCCGCCGTCTCGCAGAAGCTCGGCCAGGCGATGTACGCCGACGCGCAGGCCACGGCCGGTGCCGAGGGCGCCGCTCCGGGCGCCGACGCCGGTGCCAAGGCCGACGACGACGTCGTCGACGCCGAGATCGTCGACGAGGACAAGAAGGACGGTGCGGCGTGAGCGAGGAGACCGCAGGGGGCTTCGACGAGAAGAACGAGCCCACTGACGTCTCCGACGGCGCCGCCCCCGACGCCGCCGAGGAGGACCGCTCCGAGCAGGAGCGGCCCGCCTCGGGCGGGGACGCTCAGCAGGCCGGTCTGACGGCCCAGCTGGACCAGGTGCGCACGGCGCTCGGCGAGCGCACCGCGGACCTCCAGCGGCTCCAGGCCGAGTACCAGAACTACCGCCGCCGGGTCGAGCGCGACCGGGTCGCCGTGAAGGAGCTCGCGGTCGCGAACCTCCTGAGCGAGGTCCTGCCCGTGCTCGACGACATCGGCCGGGCGCGGGAGCACGAGGAGCTGACGGGCGGCTTCAAGTCGGTCGCCGACTCGCTGGAGTCCATCACCGCCAAGATGGGCCTGGAGCAGTTCGGCGAGGAGGGCGAGCCCTTCGACCCGACGATCCACGAGGCGCTCATGCACTCCTACGCCCCGGACGTCACCGAGACGACGTGCGTCGCGATCCTCCAGCCGGGGTATCGCTTCGGCGAGCGCACGATCCGCCCCGCGCGGGTCGCGGTCGCCGAGCCCCAGCCGGGCGCGGCGAGCCCCGCCAAGGAGCAGGCGGGCCCCGCCTCCGCCGAGGAGGGGAAGGCCGCTTCGGCGGACGAGGAGAAGGACGGCCCCGACAAGGGCTGAGCAGAGCGGGAGTCGCCCGGCCGGACCGTATGATCCGGCCGGGCGACCCGGTACCACCGGATGGTCCGGTACACCATTCGGTACAACAGGAGATGGCCGGGCGGGCCGGGCGGGGGCCGTGGCCCGGGGCCGCGCCGCCACGGAAGGAGGGACGTCGGGGATGAGCACGAAGGACTTCATCGAGAAGGACTACTACAAGGTCCTCGGCGTGCCGAAGGACGCCACCGAGGCGGAGATCAAGAAGGCGTACCGCAAGCTCGCCCGCGAGAACCACCCGGACGCCAACAAGGGCAACACCACGGCGGAGGCCCGCTTCAAGGAGATCTCCGAGGCGCACGACGTCCTCGGCGACCCGAAGAAGCGCAAGGAGTACGACGAGGCGCGCGCCCTCTTCGCGGGCGGCGGCTTCCGTCCCGGCGGCGCGGGCGCCGGTGGTGCGGGCGGCAATTTCAACTTCGACCTGGGCGACCTCTTCGGGGGCGGCCCGGGCGGCAGCGGGGGCGGCGGCTTCGGCGGCGGCCTCGGCGACGTCTTCGGCGGGCTCTTCAACCGCGGCGGCACGGCGGGGGCGGGGACGCAGGGCGGCGCGACGCGCAACCGCGCCCGGCGCGGCCAGGACATCGAGTCCGAGGTGACGCTCACCTTCACCGAGGCGGTGGACGGGGCGACGGTCCCGCTGCGGATGTCCAGCCAGGAGCCCTGCAAGGCGTGTTCGGGCACGGGCGACAAGAACGGCACCCCCCGCGTCTGCCCGACGTGCGTGGGCACGGGGCAGGTCTCGCGCGGCGGCAGCGGCGGTTTCTCGCTCACGGACCCGTGCGTGGACTGCAAGGGGCGCGGGCTCATCGCACAGGACCCCTGCGAGGTGTGCAAGGGCAGCGGGCGCGCGAAGTCGGCGCGCTCGATCCAGGTGCGCATCCCGGCGGGCGTCCAGGACGGGCAGCGCATCCGGCTGCGCGGCAAGGGCGCGCCGGGCGAGCGCGGCGGCCCGGCCGGTGACCTCTACGTGGCGGTGCACGTCAAGGAGCACCCGGTCTTCGCCCGCAAGGGCGACAACCTCACGGTCACCGTGCCCGTGACCTTCAGCGAGGCGGCGCTCGGCGGCACGGTGCGGGTGCCGACGCTCGGCGGCCCGCCCGTAACCCTCAAACTCCCGGCGGGTACCCCCAACGGCCGCACGATGCGCGCCCGCGGCAAGGGCGCGGTCCGCAAGGACGGTACGCGCGGGGACCTCCTGGTGACCGTGGAGGTCGCGGTGCCCGCGCACCTCGACGACCGGGCCAGGGAGGCCCTGGAGTCCTACCGGGACGCGAATGCCGGGGAGGACCCGCGGGCGGCGTTGTTCGAGGCGGCGAAGGGAGCATGACCATGGAAGGGCGAGGCAGGAACCCGTACGAGCTGACCGACGAGACACCGGTGTACGTCATCTCGGTCGCCGCTCAGCTCTCCGGGCTCCATCCCCAGACACTGCGTCAGTACGACCGGCTCGGCCTGGTCTCCCCGGACCGCGCGGCGGGCCGGGGCCGCCGCTACTCGGCCCGCGACATCCAGCTCCTGCGCCAGGTGCAGCAGTTGTCGCAGGACGAGGGCGTGAACCTGGCCGGCATCAAGCGGATCATCGAGCTCCAGTCGCAGGTCAGCGCGATGGAGCAGCGCATCGCCGAGCTGAGCGCGGCGCTCGACGGGGCCGCGGCGACGATGCGGCAGCGCGAGGCGCAGGTGCACGCCTCCTACCGGCGCGACCTGGTCCCGTACCAGGAGGTGCAGCAGGCGAGCGCGCTCGTCGTGTGGCGCCCGAAGAACAAGCGGGGGCAGGGCGCGGGCGAGTGACGGCAGCCCTGCGGGGCTTGGCCGGGGCGGTGCCGTACGGGCGGGGCGGACCTCGCGCGGGGCGCCGCCCTGTGGTGTGAGGGCGGCGGTGGGCGTGGAGCCCCGGGCCCGCACGGCGGCGCGCGCTCCGGGCGCGTGACCCGTACGGCGGCCGATGTCCCGGGCGCGCGTGACCCGTACCGCGGCCGATGCTCGGGACGCGTGCCCCGTACCGCGGCCGATGCTCCCGGCGCGTGACCCGTACCCGCCCCGGACCTCAGCCCTCCGCCGTGTCCAGGAGGCCGGAGCGGGCGATCAGGTAGCCGAGCTGGGCGCGGCTGCCGCTGCCGAGGGTGGTGGCGAGTTTGGCGATGTGGGCGCGGCAGGTGCGGACGTTCATGCCGAGCCGGCGCGCGATGGCCTCGTCGACGTGGCCCTCGACGAGCAGGCGGGCGATGGAGAGCTGGGTGCTCGTGATGCCGCTCGGCACGGGCGCCGGGGTCGCCTCGGACCAGGGGCGCGCGAGTCTCCAGAACTGGTAGAAGACGCCCGCGAGATAGCCGACGAGGCCCGGGTGCTCGATCTTGAGGGCGATCTTGCGGTCATCACTGATGGGGATGAAGGCCGCGTGCCGGTCCACGATGATGAGCCGTTCGGGGAGCTGCTCCATCGTGCGGAACTCGATGCCCTCCGGCATCGTCCTCTCCACGTAGGCGAGTGTGGAGGGATGGTGACGGGCCGTGTGGTGATAGAGGGTCCGCATCCGCACATCGGTGCCGAAGAACGGTTCCACGCGCCGCAGCGCGTCCTCCAGGAGGTAGGGGGCGCGGCCGCTGCCCGGCTGGAGCGTGAGCAGTTCCTCGCGGCACTCGGTGACGGTCTGGTCGAGCGTGGAGTTGATGCGGTCGAGCCCGTCGAGCACGGTGACCGCCTGACTGGCCGGATCGTGCCCGCTCAGAGCCATGAAGGGCTCCAGGGTCTCGGTGAGTGCGATCGCCGCCTTGCGGTTGTGCAGAATGCGGTTCTCCAGCGGCTGGAGCAGCCTGCCGAGGGCCGTCGACGGCTGGACGGGCAGCAGCGTCGCCGGCTCCGCCGGGTCGGGGGCCAGCAGTCCCAGGTCGAGAACGCAAGGGGCGTCGGCGAGTTCCTCGCGTTTGAGCCGTCCGGAGCGCAGCGCGGCGGCGTACAGCTCACGGCCGGTGACGCAGAGCGGCTCCTGGGGATGGGAATGAGACTTTTCGAGGGGCCTCCTCCGCATATGTCCCCCCCTCAGGCTCATGTAATACAGGAACATGATGCATGGGTTTCCTAGTGAAAGCGCCCTGCCTGGGCCATCGTTGCAGGGCGGGGGTCGTTCACATACCAATCACAGAGGTGGGAGCCCATCATGTCCGTGAAGCTTCGTACGCTCTGCGTTTCCGCGATGGCGGCTCTCGCCATTGGTGCGGTGGCTCTGGGTGAGCCGTCGTGGGGAAGCCAGCCGTCGGGGTCCGTGAGTGCCTCCGCCCGCCCGGGGGAGCCCTCTTGGGGCGTGGTCCCGGCCTCTGTGCAGGGTGAGCCCTCCTGGGGTGTCTCTCCCGCCGGTGAGCCTTCTTGGGGTGTGGTTCCGGTCGGTGAGCCGTCGTGGGGTGTGGCCCCCGCCGGTGAGCCCTCCTGGGGGGTCGTCCCCGCGACCGCCAAGCCGGGCGAGCCTTCTTGGGGTGTGTCTCCCGCCGGTGAGCCTTCTTGGGGTGTGGTTCCGGCCGGTGAGCCGTCGTGGGGTGTCGCTCCCGCCGGTGAGCCGTCCTGGGGCGTCGTTCCCGCCAATGAGCCGAACCAGTCGGGTGCCGCCGCGGGCGAGCCCTCCTGGGGCACGGTCCAGGCATGACGACCCCGCCCGACGACCACACCTTCCGGCGTGAGATGGCCACCGCCTATCGCTCCGGCTGGCACTTCATCGATCTCGTCACGGCGATCCCCCACGACGGCGACTCGCTGATGGTCACGCTCTTCGGCGAACCGATCGTCGTCGTGCGGGACGGGGCCGAGGACGTACGGGCGTACCGCTGTCTCCGCCGGCCCCGTGGTGCCCCGCAGCCCGTACGGTGCGCGGTGCGTTACGGCATGCTTTTCGTCAACCTCGACCAGCGCGACCACCAGCAGGTCGCCGACTGGTCGGACTCCTACGTCACCCCCCGCAGTGCCTGAGCGATTCCCCCGTTGAAACAGATCGCCAGGCGCTTTCCCCCAGCAGCGGCGCCGCCGAGGACCTGAACCCGGCGGCGCCGCTGCCATGTGTGCGTACGGGGGCTTGCGGCGGGCCGGTGCCGCTCGGGCCTCCTGGGAGCGGCCGGGGTGCTCCCGCGGCCCGTCGGGTGTGTTCCGGCGGGCGTCCGGCGCGATGGGGCGGGCCGACTGCCGTGTTCCGGCGGCCCGTTCGGGTCTCCGTGTGTCGCTCAGGCGTTGCCGAGCAGGCGCGTGAGGGTGATCTCGATGACGGAACGCTCGGGGTTGGGGGCCGGGGTGCGTCCGTAGCGCTCCGCGTAGCGCCGTACCGCCTCCTCGATCTCCTCCTCGCCGGTCAGCAGCCGCGCCCGGCCCTCCAGCGTGGCCCAGCGCGGGCCCTCGGCCTGGCAGACGGCGACGGGCGCGCCCTCGGGGCCCGCGGCGAGCACGTTGCGGGCCTTGCGGCTGTTGCGGTTGGTGGTGACGCGGGCGAGCCCCGCCGCGTGGTCGAGCGTGGCGCCGACCGCGACGACGTGCGGGGTGCCGTCGGGGCGGAGCGTGGTGAGCGTGCAGATGTGGCGCTCGCGCCAGAAGGCCAGGTAGGAGGCGGGTGGCGCGGTGAGCTGGACGGGCATGGGGGGAGAGTAGCGGCGGGCGCGCGGCCCGCCGTACCGACCCGCGCACCGCCCCCGTCGACCGAAGCGGTGTCCGATTCCCTCGAAAGAGTGCTCGAAGATTGCTCGCTCCACTTCCTTGAGTGGAATAGACTCAACTTCACCGAGGCTGTAGGAGTCATCGAGGAGTTGTCCGGCTGCGCGGACGAGGTGGTGTCCGCGGCCGGATCGGTTGGGGCAAGGAGGACATGCGCGGTGGACGTGGAACTGACGAACAGGAGCCGGGAAGCGATCCAGGCGGCCGGGGAGCGGGCCGTGGCCGGGGGGCACCCTGATCTGACGCCCGCCCACCTGCTGCTCGCGCTCCTCGCGGGCCAGGACAACGAGAACGTGACGGATCTGCTGGCCGCCGTCGGCGCGGACCAGTCGGCGGTACGGGCCGGGGCGGAGCGCCTGCTCGGCGCGCTGCCCAGCGTCTCGGGCTCCACGGTCGCGCCCCCGCAGCCCGACCGTGAGACGCTCGCCGCCGTACAGGACGCCGGAACACGCGCGAGCGAACTCGGGGACGAGTACCTGTCGACGGAGCACCTGCTCCTCGGCATCGCCGCCAGGGGCGGACAGGCGGGCGAGGTGCTGGCGGGGCAGGGCGCCAGTGCTGACAAGCTTCAGGAAGCGTTTCAGAAGGCCAGGGGAGGACGCCGGGTGACCACTCCCGATCCCGAGGGGCAGTACAAGGCCCTGGAGAAGTTCGGTACCGATTTCACCGAGGCGGCCCGCGAGGGCCGGCTCGACCCCGTGATCGGCAGGGACCAGGAGATCCGCCGGGTCGTCCAGGTCCTCTCCCGCCGCACGAAGAACAACCCGGTGCTCATCGGCGAGCCCGGCGTCGGCAAGACCGCCGTCGTCGAGGGCCTCGCCCAGCGCATCGTCAAGGGGGACGTGCCCGAGTCGCTCAAGGACAAGCGGCTCGTCTCGCTCGACCTCGGCGCGATGCTCGCGGGCGCCAAGTACCGCGGCGAGTTCGAGGAACGCCTCAAGACCGTCCTCAACGAGATCAAGGAGAGCGACGGACAGGTCATCACCTTCATCGACGAGCTGCACACCGTCGTCGGGGCGGGCGCGGGCGGTGACTCCGCGATGGACGCGGGGAACATGCTCAAGCCGATGCTCGCGCGCGGCGAGCTGCGCATGGTCGGCGCGACGACGCTCGACGAGTACCGCGAGCGGATCGAGAAGGACCCGGCCCTGGAGCGCCGCTTCCAGCAGGTCCTCGTCGCCGAGCCGACCGTCGAGGACACGGTGGCGATCCTGCGCGGCCTCAAGGGCCGGTACGAGGCCCACCACAAGGTCCAGATCAACGACAGCGCCCTCGTCGCCGCGGCGACCCTCTCGGACCGGTACATCACCTCGCGCTTCCTGCCGGACAAGGCGATCGACCTCGTGGACGAGGCCGCGTCCCGGCTCCGGATGGAGATCGACTCCTCGCCCGTCGAGATCGACGAGCTCCAGCGCGCCGTGGACCGGCTCCGCATGGAGGAGCTGGCGCTGCGCTCCGAGACCGACCCCGCCTCGGTGCAGCGCCTGGAGAAGCTCCACAAGGACCTCGCCGACCGCGAGGAGGAGCTGCGCGGGCTCACGGCCCGCTGGGAGAAGGAGAAGCGCTCCCTCAACCGCGTCGGCGAGCTGAAGGAGAAGCTCGACGAGCTGCGCGGGCAGGCCGAGCGGGCCCAGCGCGACGGCGACTTCGACACCGCGTCGCAGCTCCTCTACGGCGAGATCCCGGCGCTGGAGCGGGACTTGGAGGAGGCGAGCCGCGCCGAGGAGGAGGCCGCGCGCGACACGATGGTCAAGGAGGAGGTCGGCCCCGACGACATCGCGGACGTCGTCGGCTCCTGGACCGGCATCCCCGCCGGGCGGCTCCTGGAGGGCGAGACGCGCAAGCTGCTGCGCATGGAGGAGGAGCTGGGGCGGCGGCTCATCGGGCAGAAGGAGGCCGTCGCCGCCGTGTCCGACGCGGTGCGCAGGACGCGCGCCGGGATCGCCGACCCCGACCGGCCCACGGGCTCGTTCCTCTTCCTCGGCCCCACCGGGGTCGGCAAGACCGAGCTGGCCAAGGCCCTCGCCGACTTCCTGTTCGACGACGAGCGGGCCATGGTCCGCATCGACATGAGCGAGTACGGCGAGAAGCACTCCGTCGCGCGGCTCGTCGGCGCCCCGCCCGGATACGTCGGGTACGAGGAGGGCGGGCAGCTCACCGAGGCGGTGCGCCGCCGCCCGTACAGCGTCGTGCTCCTCGACGAGGTCGAGAAGGCGCACCCGGAGGTCTTCGATGTCCTCCTCCAGGTGCTGGACGACGGCCGCCTCACCGACGGTCAGGGCCGCACGGTCGACTTCCGCAACACGATCCTCGTCCTCACCTCGAACCTCGGCAGCCAGTTCCTCGTGGACCCGCTGACCCCCGAGGAGCAGAAGCGGGAGCAGGTCCTCGAAGTCGTCCGGGCCTCGTTCAAGCCGGAGTTCCTCAACCGGCTCGACGACGTCGTCGTCTTCTCCGCGCTCGATGCCGACGAGCTGGCGCACATCGCGCGGCTCCAGGTGGACCGGCTCGCGAAGCGGCTCGCCGAGCGCAGGCTCAGCCTCGACATCACCCCCGAGGCGCTCGCCTGGCTCGCCTCGGAGGGCAACGACCCGGCGTACGGGGCGCGCCCGCTGCGCCGCCTCATCCAGACCGCGATCGGCGACCGGCTCGCCCGGGCGATCCTCGCGGGCGAGATCGAGGACGGCGACACGGTCCGGGTCGAGCGCTTCGGCGACGAACTCCTCGTGGGGCCGGTGACCGAGGCGGCGACGCGGGAGCAGGAGGGCCCGGCGAAGACGCTCTGACCTGCGCGGCACGACGGAGGCACGGTCCTGGGCGACTGGCCGGGGACCCGCCGGGCACCCGGGTGGTGGACCACTCCCCGCCCGGGCGCTCCCCGCCCGCGCCCCGCCCACGGGGCGCGGGCTTGCCAGCCCCCACCGCACATGGGGGAGGATGGCCCCCATCCGTACGAAGGGAAATACACGGTGAGCATCGACCCGTCCTCCATTCCGAACTTCGGGGGCAACCAGCCAGAGCCCCAAGGACCGGCGGGCCCCGTCGTCCCCGACCAGGATTTGGTGAAGCAGCTCCTCGAACAGATGGAGCTGAAGTACGTCGTGGACGACGAGGGCGACCTCGCCGCCCCGTGGGAGGAATTCCGCACGTACTTCATGTTCCGCGGCGAGAACGAGCAGCAGGTGTTCTCGGTGCGGACGTTCTACGACCGCGAGCACCGCATCGAGGAGAAGCCCCAGCTCCTCGAAGCCATCGACGACTGGAACCGCCGCACCCTGTGGCCGAAGGTCTACACGCACACCCACGACGACGGCTCGGTCCGCCTCATCGGCGAGGCGCAGATGCTCATCGGTACGGGCGTGAGCCTGGAGCACTTCGTCTCCTCGACCGTGAGCTGGGTGCGCGCGGCGATCGAGTTCGACCGCTGGCTTGTCGAGCAGCTCGGCCTGGAGCAGGACATCGCCGAGGGCGGCGAGGAGAAGCCGGGCGACGACGAGGGCTGAGCGGTCCCGGAGCCCCGGGGCCTGCGGTCGCGGTCCCGGCGGCGGTCACAGGGCCGTCGGGGCCGTCGAGACGAGGTAGGCCCCGTACAGCAGGGCGGGCCCGGCCAGGGAAGCGAGGAGGATGCGCGCGCGCCCCGGCCGGGCCGCCAGTGCCGTCGCGAGGCGGTCGGCGAGCGGGATGAGCAGCGGAAAGGCCGGCAGCAGGAAGCGCGGCTTGCAGCTCAGGTAGGCGGAACCGCCCACCGCGATCAGGAGCAGCACCCCCGTGAACACGAGCAGCGCCCCGGGCAGCGGGCGCCGCACCTCGGTGAGCAGCACGGCGAAGAGCAGCAGCGCCCCCGAGACGAGCAGGACGGCGACGATCCGCTCGGGACGGTTCACACCGATCTCGATGTGGTCGGTGTAGCGCAGCATCGCGAGCCCGAAGTCGAAGGTGGAGCCCCAGTCGCGTTGCACCGCGAAGTACCCGCCGAACACGTCGCCGCGCTCCCAGCCGACGTACAGCACGTACCCGAACCAGCCCAGCGGCGCGAGCGCCATGCCCGCGAGGACGCGGGGCGCGGGGAGGGCGCGGGTCGTCCAGGCGAGCCACAGCCCGGCGAGGATCACGGCGGCGGCGAGGGCGGCGCCGTTCGGGCGCGCGAGCCCGGCGAGCGCGGCGCACGTCCCCGCCCACACCCACCGCCCGTCGAGCAGCGCCCACAGCCCCCAGGCCGCGCAGGCGGTGAGCAGCGCCTCGCTGTACGGGACGGAGAGCACGATCGCGTGCGGCAGCAGCGCCCAGAGCAGCACGAGCAGCGTCGCGGTGCGGCGGTCGCGCAGCCGCTCGACGACCGCGTGGATGCCCCAGGCGGCGAGCAGCGCGGAGCCCCAGGAGGCGGCGAGCGCGAGCACGGGGACGGAGAAGGGGAGGACGAGGCGCAGCCCGCGGACGAGCCCCGGGTAGAGCGGGAAGAAGGCGATGTCGCGGTAGTGCAGGCCCGGTTGCCGGCCGTGCCGGGCGAAGCCGTAGCCGTAGGTGGCGATGTGCTCGTACCACTGCGCGTCCCACGGCCGCAGCAGCCGCTCGTACGGCGAGCCGCCGAACAGCAGACACCCGAGCACGACGAGCAGACTCCCCGCGAGCCGGATCGCGAGGAACCCGACGAGCGCGGGAGCGGCCCGGCGCAGCGAGGGCGGAAGCGCGAGCCCGGCCACGGGACCCGGCGCACGACCGCCCTGCGGCGG
>NZ_JAAGLR010001139.1 GCF_010548245.1 Streptomyces sp. SID11385 | reverse complement strand
TCGGTGGACGGGGACGCGCTGCCGGGGCGCGAGGCGCTGCCCGGGATCGAGGCGGCGTTGCTCTCGGCGGGGCTGCGCTCGGCATGGCGACTGCTGCCCGACGAGCAGATCGGCGTGGTGGGGGTGCCGGGAACCGGCGCGGTGCAGGCGCTCGGCGATGCGCTGGGGCGGGTCGCCGCCGTGCGGATCGGCGTGAGTCCCCCGTACGGCTCGCTGCGCGAGACCCCGCGCGCCCT
>NZ_JAAGLR010001103.1 GCF_010548245.1 Streptomyces sp. SID11385 | reverse complement strand
CTCCTCGCGCGCGGCGGGCGGCGCGGGCGGCGCGGTGTGCCGCGCGGTCCCCGGCGCCGTCTCGCGCATGACGAGCCACACGGAAGCCGTGCAGCCCTCGGCGTCGAGCACCGGTTCGCCCAGCAGGCGCACCGTGCGCTCGCTGCCGTCCGCGCGCAGCAGCCGCAAGGTGCCGTCCAGCGCCCTGCCGTCCACGAGGGCGCCGGTCATGAGCCTGGTCAGCGCGGCGCGGTCCTCCGGGTGGACGTAGGAGGGGAGTTCGTCGAGCCCGGGTGCGGGCAGCGCGGGATCGCGACCGAGGAGCGCCGCGAACTCCGCGGAGCAGCGGGCGCCGTCCGTCAGCAGGTCCCACTCGGCGCCGCCGACGTGCGGAGGCAGCGCGCCCGAGGCGCGCCGCTCGCGCAACTCGCCTAGCAGGGCGTCGAGTTCACCCCGTTCCAGCCCGGAACGAGGCTCCGCGCCCCGGCGGACGTCCGTCCCCGGTCCCGTTCCGGCACCCGGCTCCGTGAGGGGCCGCCGGGGCCGCAGCACGGACGGCACGCCACCAGGGACCGGGCCGTCCTGCCACAGGTGCGGCGCGGGACGGTCCGTGGAGGCGGGCGGGGGCATGGCGGCTCCGATACGGCGTACCCACGGGCCGGCGACGCCGACCCCGCGGACTGGACGGACGAGCACGCCTTCCGGGACCGGGGGCGACACCGCGCGACCGGCCGCCGGAGCGGCGACGTGAAGACTCTGACACAGCCTCGCCCGCCGCGTAAGCCGTTTGGCAACACCCGCGCCGATGGTGCCCCCGGAATATGCCACCGTCTCCGGGGTGGCCCCGCTCGTCGCCCTCCCGGCCCGTGCGCCGGTCCGCTCCGTCCCTACGCGAGCCCGGCGGCCGCCTCCCGCACCGCCTCCACCGTGTCCGCCTCCTCCGGCGTCTTGTCCGGCCGGTACCGCACCACGCGCGCGAAACGCAGCGTCAGCCCGGCCGGGTACCGGGTCGAGCGCTGCACCCCGTCGAACGCGATCTCCACGACGAGCCCGGGCCGCACCCGCACCGTGCGGCCGTCGTCCGACACCGCCAACTCCAGTAACTTCTCCGTCTGTTCGGCGAGCATCGCGTCGGTCAGCCCCTTGAACGTCTTCCCGAGCATGACCAGTTCGCCGTCCGCTCCCCGCGCTCCCAGGTGCAGGTTCGACAGCTTCCCCGTGCGCCGCCCGTGGCCCCACTCCGCCGCGAGCACCACGAGATCCAGCGTGTGCACGGGCTTGACCTTCCGCCACGCCGCCCCGCGCCGCCCCGCGCTGTACGGCGAGTCCAGATCCTTGACCACGACCCCCTCGTGCCCTCGCCGCAGCGTCTCGGCGAGGAAGCCCTCGGCCCCGGCGAGCACGTCCGGCCCCGCCCCGGGCGCCTCCGCCACGTACCGCCGCACCCGGTTCTCCCGCGCCACGAGGGCGGCCAGCTCGCGGTGCCGCCCCGCGAACGGCACGTCCAGCAACTCCCGTTCGCCGACGAGCAGTACATCGAAGAACACCGGCACGACCGGCACCAGCGCCCGCGCCTTCGCGACATCGGTGCGCGAGCCCGTGCGCCCCGCGATCTCCTGGAAGCTACGGGGCCGCCCGTCCTCGTCGTACGCGATGACCTCGCCGTCCAGGACGCACCGCGTGACCGGCAGCGCGCGCGCCACCTCGACGACCTCGGGCAGCCGCTCCGTGATGTCCTCCAGGGTCCGCGTCCACACCGAGACCCGCTCGCCGTCCCGGTGCACCTGCACCCTGATCCCGTCGAGCTTCTCCTCCACCGCGCACGCCCCCAGCGCCGCGAGCGCCTCGGCGACCGAGGCCGCGGTCCCGGCGAGCATGGGCCGCACCGGGCGCCCCACCGTCAGCCGGAACTCCGCGAGCGCCGCGCGTCCCCCGGCGAGCAACGCCCGCGCGACGGGTACGAGCGCCCCGCGCAGCATCACGGCCCGCCGCACCTCCGCG
>NZ_JAAGLR010001072.1 GCF_010548245.1 Streptomyces sp. SID11385 | reverse complement strand
GCGGCGACGGCGCCGAGCGAGGCGGCCTGCGCGGCGAAGTCGGCGCCGTGGAAGCGGGCGCCCGGCAGGGCCGCGTAGATGTCGCCGGGGCGCACGGCGCGGGAGTCGTGGGTGATGCCGGTGACATCGGCGGGAGCGGGGCCGCGGCCGCCGCGCGGCTCGACCCCCAGTTCTTCCGCGAGGTCGTCGAGCGGGGTGGCCGCTGTCTTGGCGGGGCGCGGGGGGCCGGGGTACGTCACGGGACCGTTCTCCCGGGGGGTGTGGGGCTGATCGGGGCGTGGCACGGCGGTGAGCGTACCGGGCGGGATGGGCTCGCCGCGAAATGAGGGGCTGTGGGCGGGGGCTGGCGCGCCGTCGGTCGCGGGGGCGCCGCGGCGGTTCCCCGGATCGGGGGTGATCGTTGTCACGGGCGGTTCCTGGTGGGTCTCCGGGGAGTGCGCGGGGCGCGGGGTCCGCCGGTCAGGGCTCGAAGGTGGTCGGGAGCCGCGCGGGCTCGGCGCCGGTGGGCGGGACCTGGAGGGTCTTCAGCGCGAACTCCATGACGCTCTTGTAGATGGGTCCGCAGATCTGGCCGCCGAAGTAGCCGCCCTTGGTCGGGTTCTGGATGGCGCAGTAGACGGTCACGCGGGGCTTGTCGGCGGGCGCGAAGCCGGCGAAGGAGGCGGTGTAGCCGCGGTAGAGCCCGGTCTTCGGGTCCACCCGGTTGGCCGTCCCCGTCTTGCCCGCGACGCGGTAGCCGGGGATGCGCGCGGAGGTGCCGGTGCCCTCCTTGTCGTCGACGACGGACTCCAGCATGGTCGCGAGGGTCCTGGCGGTCTTGTCGCTGACGACGCGGGTCTTCTTCGCGGGCTCGGTGGGGGCCCAGCGGCCGTCCGCGCCCTTGGTCGCCTTGACGAGGGTCGGCGCGGTGCGGACGCCGCCGTTGGCGATCGTGGAGTAGACCGAGGCGGCCTGCATCGCGTTGAGCGAGAGGCCCTGCCCGAAGGGGATCGTGTACTGCTGCGAGGTGTTCCACTTGTCCGGCGGCGCGAGGATGCCGGAGGTCTCGCCGGGGAAGCCGAGCCCGGTGGGGCTGCCGATGCCGAATTTGCGCAGGTACGAGGAGAGCACCCGGTTCGCCTGCTGCTGCGTCTTGCCGAGCTGCCCCGTGGCGAGGATCGTGCCGATGTTGGAGGACTTGGCGAGCACCCCGTTCAGGGTGAGGTGCCAGGTGCCGTGCGGTACGTCGTCGTGGAAGATGCGGTCGCCGCGGCGCAGTTCACCGGGCACGGTGACGTGGGTGCCCGGGGTCGCCTTGTTCTCCTCCAGGACGGCGGCCATGGACATGATCTTGCTGGTGGAGCCGGGTTCGTAGGCGTCCTGGAGGGCCGGGTTGCCGAGCGCGTCCATGTCGGCGGAGCCCAGGTCGTTCGGGTCGAAGCCGGGCGCGTTGGCGAGCGCGAGGATCTCGCCGGTACGGGTGTCCTGGACGATCACGTAGCCGCGGTCGGCCTTGGACTTCTTCACCTGCTCGGTGATCGCCTGCTGTGCGGCCCACTGGATGTCGCGGTCGAGGGTGAGCTGGACGTCCGTGCCGGCCACGGCGGGGTGCTCGCTGCCGCCCGCCGTCGGGACCTGGCGGCCTCCGGCCTGCGCGTAGCGCACCTCGCCGGGGGTGCCCGCGAGCGAGGTCTCGTACTGGGCTTCCAGGCCGCCCGCGCCCTTGCCCTCGGAGTTGACCCAGCCCAGTATCCCGGCGGCGAGGTCGCCGTTGGGGTAGACGCGTTTGCTCGTCGGCTCCTGGAAGACCCCGGCGAGGATGCTGGGCCTGTCCTTCGTGGCCTTCTCCTGGAAGGCGTTCTTGAGGTCCTTGATCTGCGTCCACACCTGCGGGGTCTGCCGGGTGGCGAGGAGCGCGTAGCGGCCGGTGCCGCGCAACTGGGCGGCGACCTTGTCCTCGTCCTTGCCGAGGATCGGGGCGAGGAGCGCCGCGGCCTGCTCGGGGGCGTCCTTCACGTGGGTCTGCTCGCGGCTGAACATCGAGGGGTCGGCGGTGATGTCGTAGGCGTCGACGCTCGTGGCCAGCTCGACCCCGTTGCGGTCGGTGACGGCGCCGCGCTCGGGGGCGATCTCGTGGACGACGACACGGTTCTTCTGCGCGGCGGTCGTGAAGGAGTCCGCGTCGACGGCCTGGATCTGGAGCAGCCGTCCCACGAAGACGGCCATGATCAGCGTGATCGTGACGCCGACGAGCCGGAGGCGCGGGCGCGGCGAGCCGAGCCGGATCGTGCGCGGGCCCTGGAGCCGGGGCCCCGGTCCCGAGGGG
>NZ_JAAGLR010001037.1 GCF_010548245.1 Streptomyces sp. SID11385 | reverse complement strand
GCGTACCGCTCACCGCGTGGAGACCGTACGGGCCGCCGAGAAACGGCTCATGGACCGACTGCCGGACGGGGCGCTCATGGCGCGCGCCGCCGCGGGGCTCGCGACCGCCGCCGCCGAACTGCTCGGGCGGGTGTACGGCAGCCGGGTCTGCCTCCTCGTCGGCAGCGGCGACAACGGTGGCGACACGCTCTACGCCGGTGCGGCCCTCGCCCGGCGCGGAGCGGGCGTCAGCGCCGTGCTGCTGTCGCCCGAGCGCGCGCACGCGGGGGGTCTCGCGGCGCTGCGGGCGGCGGGCGGGCTCGTCCTCGAAGCGCCCGAAGGAGGCCGCGAGGCCGGAGAGGCCGAAAGCGCTGACCGGGACGGCGAGGTGACACGGCGCGTACGGGAGGCGGACCTCGTGCTCGACGGGATCGTCGGCATCGGCGGCAAGGGCGGGCTGCGGCCCGTCGCGGCCCGCCTGGCACGTACCGCGTACGAGGGCCGTCCCGCGATCCTCGCCGTCGACCTGCCGAGCGGCATCGACGCGGACAGCGGCGAGGTGAGCGGGGACGCGGTGCGCGCCGACGCGACGGTCACCTTCGGCACGTACAAGCCGGGACTGCTCATCGATCCCGGGCGCGAGCACGTGGGCGCGCTGCGGCTCGTCCCGATCGGCATCGAGCCGGGCGCGGCGGACCTGGAGGCGCTCCAGTACGCGGACGTGGCGGCGCTGCTGCCGGTGCCCGGGGCGGAGAGCGACAAGTACCGGCGGGGCGTCGTCGGGATCGCGGCGGGTTCGGCGCGGTATCCGGGCGCGCCGGTCCTCGCGGTGACGGGGGCGCTGCGGGGCGGCGCGGGGGCCGTGCGGTACGCGGGTCCGGCGGCCGAGGCGGTGACGGCACGCCATCCCGAAACGCTCGTTTCCCCGGGGCTGCCGTCCGAGGCGGGACGGGTGCAGGCGTGGGTCGTGGGGCCCGGGCTCGGCGACGGCGACGAGGCACGTGCCGCGCTCGACGACGTCCTCGCGACGGACCTCCCCCTCCTGATGGACGCCGACGCGCTGAGCCTGGCGGGCCCGGACCGCATCAGCGCCCGCTCCGCGCCGACCCTCCTCACCCCGCACGCGGGCGAGGCGGCCCGGCTCCTGGGCGCCGACCGGGCGGACGTGGAGGCCCGCCGTCTCGACGCCGTGCGCGAACTCGCCGACCGCCTCGGCGCGACCGTGCTCCTCAAGGGCTCCACGACGCTCATCGCCGACCCCGGCGGCACATCCCCCGTCCGAGTGAACGCCACAGGCACGTCCTGGCTCGCCACGGCGGGCGCGGGCGATGTCCTCTCCGGCCTCGCCGGCTCCCTCCTCGCCACCGGCCTCCCCCCGCGCGACGCCGCCTCGGCCGCCGCTCACCTCCACGGCCTGGCCGCCCGCCGCGCGGCGGGCGGCGGGCGGGGAGGGGCACCGATCACGGCATACGACGTGGCGGAGGCGATCCCCGGGGCGTGGCGGGACGTGCGGGAGGGGTGAGGGGGCGCCGGGCGGGGTGCGGGACGCCGCCCGGGCCCGTCAACCTCACGCGTCAACCCGCACCCGCGTGCCCCACCACCATTCATCCGCTGTTGCCCCGTTGTTGTGGCACGAGCCCCTCGGCTGTGTCCACAATTCCCCCATGAATCCCCCTCTTCCGCCCCGGGTGCGGGTGGCGGCCTATGTCGTGCGGTACGGGGCGCGTGGGCCCGAGTTGCTGGTGTTCGATCACGTCGGTGTGCCGGAGGCCGGTACGCAGGTCCCCGCGGGGGGTGTCGAGGGGGGCGAGGAGCTGAGCGCGGCCGTGCTGCGCGAGGTGCGCGAGGAGACGGGCGTCGAGGGTGCCCGCGTCGTACGGGCCCTCGCCGTCGACCACCGTCCCCACCCGGAGACGGGCGCGCCCCGCCGGACCACGTACTTCCTCCTGCACGCTCCGCGCGGCGGCCCCGACCAGTGGGAGCACCTCGCCCCGGTCGAGAACCTCCGCTTCCGCTGCCACTGGCAGCCCCTCCCGCTCACCACCCCCCTCGCCGACCACCAGGACGCCTGGCTCGCCGCGGCCGAACCGACGTGGGGAGCGCGCGTGGGCGCGGGACGAAGCTGAGCCGACGGGCGGGCGGACGGGGCGGACGGCCACCCCGCACGGGACGCCCCTCCCCGTACGGGGCCCGCCCCTGCCGCCGCCCGCGCCCCCGGCCCGTGCCCTCTGCC
>NZ_JAAGLR010000989.1 GCF_010548245.1 Streptomyces sp. SID11385 | reverse complement strand
GCGCGGCGTGCACGGCGGCGAGGCGGCGCGCGTCGTCGATGCGGCCGGCCGCCTCGGGGGCGAAGTCGGGCACGTGCGGCGGGGGCGCGCTGCGCGCGAGGAAGGCGAGTTTGCGGCGCCGGGAACGGTTGCTGTTCTCGGCCTTGTGCGTCGCGATGACGAGGAGCCAGGGTCTGAGCGAGCCGCCGTCCGGCTCGACGCGATCCCGGGTGCGCCACGCCGTCAGGAAGGTCTCGGCGGTGACGTCGTCGGCCGCCGACCAGTCGCCGGTGAGGCGCAGGGCGTGGTTGTAGACGGCGCGCGCGTGGTCCTCGTACAGCTCGGTGAATGCCCGGCGGTCTCCGGCCCGTACGCCACGGCGCAGAGCACCCGCCTCTTCTGTGTCCCTCACACCAGGTTCTCTCCGCGCCCCGCACCGGGTTCCCGTGACGTGCGCCACGTGGGCCACGTGGGCCGCGTGGGCCGCACGCGCCGTGCGGGCCGCGTGCGGAGCGGGGGTCGGGGAGGCCGGGAACGTCGGAGCCGCGGCCACGTCCTGCGGATTCCCGCCCCGGTACGGAAACCCTAGCGACCGGCGTACGGCGCGGCCCCGCGCCGCCCGGGGCCCCGCCGCGACGCGGTGAGGAGCGCCGCCGCGAGGGTGCAGGCCGTGAGGGCCGCGGGGACCGCCACGAGGAGCCCGGT
>NZ_JAAGLR010000959.1 GCF_010548245.1 Streptomyces sp. SID11385 | reverse complement strand
CGCGGGACGCGGCGCCGGGGAAGGGGTGGGGGCGGACGGCGAGGGTGCCGCCGGCCGTGCGGGCGCCTGCTTGCGCGGCGCGCCGGGACGGGGTCCGGACTTGCCGGAGCCACCGCCCTGCTGGAATGCGTCAGTCAGTTTGCGCACCACCGGCGCCTCGATCGTCGAGGACGCCGAACGGACGAATTCACCGAGTTCTTGGAGCTTGGCCATGACGACCTTGCTCTCCACGCCGAACTCCTTGGCGAGTTCGTATACCCGGACCTTAGCCACT
This sequence comes from Streptomyces sp. SID11385, assembly GCF_010548245.1. Taxonomy (GTDB): domain Bacteria; phylum Actinomycetota; class Actinomycetes; order Streptomycetales; family Streptomycetaceae; genus Streptomyces. The sequence continues at coordinate 729 of NZ_JAAGLR010000959.1, read as the reverse complement.
TCGCTCCTTTGAGGTCCGGGGGGCGCCGGACCGTCGCTACTTCATGGGCGTACTCATCGCGTACTCATCGAGTGCTCATCGCAATCTCGACCTACTTCCGACTCGCGAGGTACCTGGGCCGCACGGCGGTTCCGTGCGGCGCTTCTTACGGTGTTGCCTGCTCGACATAGCGACGGAGTTCCGCCGTGTCGAGCGGTCCCTGGACCCGGAGGGCCCGGGGGAATGAGCGGCGGCGCACCGCCAGCTCCGTACAGGCCGGTACGGGGTGTACGTACGCACCCCGGCCGGGCAGCGTACCGCGCGGGTCGGGGAGCAGGACTCCGTCGACCATCACAGTGCGCAGCAGTTCGTTCTTGGCCGCTCGCTCCCGGCACCCGACACAGGTGCGTTCAGGGCAGGGGCGGGCGTGCGTCCGACCAGACACTCTTCAGTCTACCTCCCCGTAACGACCCCATCCCTACGGGGGAAAGATCGAACGGCCATCTGTGGCGGAGCGCCGCGCGGGGCGGACTCCTCTTGTTCCGTGCGGTGTTCCGCGTGCGGGTTCCGCTTGTGCGTGTTCCCCGGGGGCCGCGCGGGGTGCGAGGCCGTTGGGGGGATCGTGCCTTGCGGGGGCGGGGTGGCGCACGTGGGTATCGGGGCTTCGGGGCCGGGCGACGCGTCGCGCGCCCCTGGGGGCCGGGCGACGTCGCGTGGCGCGACGTGGGGTCGCGGGCGGGCTTGGCCGTA
>NZ_JAAGLR010000928.1 GCF_010548245.1 Streptomyces sp. SID11385 | reverse complement strand
GCCGGCGCCGGGGTCCGGGGCCGCGCCCGCGTGGCAGTACCCCTCGGGGATCGGGACGAGCGCGGCGCGGGTGGGGTCGGGCTCGGTGCCGGTGCGGTAGGCGGGTTGGCAGGGGGCGGCGGGCGGATCGCGCAGGGCGCGGTTCGCTCGCCGCCCCGCCGGGCGGGGGGGCGCCGCATCTCGCGAGTGGGTAAGCACTTACTCACCTTTGGCCAGGGGATCGGCCTTGCGGAAACGATCCGCCCGGTGTGTCGCGCGGAATCGTCTCACTCCATCGAGTGGCGCGATGTGCGACTTCGGCGAAGTTATCCACAGATTGG
>NZ_JAAGLR010000893.1 GCF_010548245.1 Streptomyces sp. SID11385 | reverse complement strand
CGGCAGCGAGCGGGCGGGCGAGCGGCGCGAGCGCGGCGACGGTGCGGTGCTGGAGCAACTGGCGCGGCGTCAGGCGCAGTCCGGCGGCACGGGCGCGGGCCACGAGCTGCATCGCGATGATGCTGTCCCCACCGAAGGAGAAGAAGTCGTCGTCGGTGCCGAGCGCGTCGGCGGGCAGGCCGAGGGCTTCGGCGAAGAGGTCGCGCAGGGCGTGCTCGGTGGCGTTCTCGGGGGCACGCCCGCCGTCGGACGCGGTGAAGTCGGGGGCGGGCAGAGCGGCGCGGTCGAGCTTGCCGTTCGGCAGGAGCGGCAGGCGGTCGAGGACGACGACGGCGGCGGGGACCATGTACTCGGGGAGCGTCGCGGCGGCGTGGGCGCGCAACTCGGCGGGCGCGGGCGCGTCGGCGGTGGGTGAGGTGGGGGCGTGCGGTGCCGTGTAGGCGATGAGCTGGTGGACCCCCGGGCGGGGCTCGCGGGTGACGACGACGGTCCGGGCCACGGCCGGGTGGGTGTCGATCGCCTTCTCGATCTCGGCGAGTTCGACGCGGTAGCCGCGGATCTTGACCTGGTCGTCGGCGCGTCCCGCGAAGCGCAGCAGTCCTTCCTCGGTCCAGCGGGCGAGGTCCCCCGTGCGGTACATGCGCTCCCCCGCCGGGCCGTACGGGTCGGCGAGGAAGCGTTCCGCGGTGAGCGTGGGGCGGTCGAGGTAGCCGCGCGCGAGGCCGGGGCCCGCGAGGTACAGCTCGCCCGTCACGCCCGGCGGTACGGGGCGCAGCGCCGTGTCGAGCACGTAGGCGCGGGAGCCGTGCACGGGGCGGCCCACGACGGGCTCCCCGGGGCTGTCGGCGACGCGGCCCACGAGCGCGTCGACGGTGGTCTCGGTCGGCCCGTACAGGTTGACGGCCTCGGTGTGCGGGAGGGCGGCGAGCCTGCGCCACAGCGCGGGCGGCACGGCCTCGCCGCCGAAGCCGACGAGCGCGAGGGGGCAGTCCCCGTCCGGGCCGGTCAGTCCGCTGTCGGCCATGCGGGCGAGGAGGGACGGGGTGACCTCGATGAAGTCGATCGCGTGGGTGCGGACGAAGGCGGCGAGGAGTTCGGGGTCGCGGCGCGTCTCCTCGTCGGCGAGGTGCAGGGCGTGGCCGTCCAGGAGCCACAACTGCGGCTGCCAGGAGGCGTCGAAGGCGAACGACCAGGCGTGCGCGACGCGCAGGTGGCGGCGGCCCGTGCGGCGGCGCGCGGCCTCGTGGAGGTCGTGGCGGTGGCTGTGGAAGAGGCTCGTGATGTTCCGCTGCGTGATCACGACGCCCTTGGGGCGCCCGGTGGACCCGGAGGTGAAGATGACGTAGGCGGGGTGGTGGGGTGCGGGCGGGGTGGGTTCGGCCCGGGGCAGGTCCGCGAGCGGGGTGTCCAGGAGCAGGACGGGTACGTCGGTGTCCGGGAGCGGCGTCCCGCTCGTGGTGAGGAGGAGGACGGGGCGGGCGTCGGTGAGCTGCGCGGTGAGCCTCGCCGCGGGGAGTTCGGTGTCGAGGGGCAGGTAGGCGGCGCCCGCGCGCATGACGGCGAGGATCGCGACGAGGTGCGCGGTGGTACGGGGCAGGGCGAGCGCGACGGTCTGTTCGGGCGCGGCGCCGTGCGCGGCCAGGACGCGGGCCAGCTCCTCGGTGCGCCGGTCGAGTTCCGCGAAGGTCAGGCGCGTGCGGCCGTCCGTGACGGCAAGGGCATCGGGGCTCTCGGCGACCTGGGCGGCGAGGAGTTCGGGGATCGTGTGGAGCCGGGCGGGCTCGGGGAGCGCGGTGTCGTTCCACTCGGTGAGGACCTTGTGCCGCTCGGCGGGGGCGAGGAGTTCGAGCCGCCCGACGGGCAGTTCGGGCCGCTCCGCCATCCCGGTCAGCAGCTCGGCGAGGGCGTCCGCGATGCGCCGCGCCGTCGCGGCGTCGATCAGGTCGGGGCGGAACTCGGCGGTCAGTCGCAGGCGTTCGCCCGGTTCGACGGCCCACGCGAAGGGGTAGTGCGTGGAGTCCTCGTGGTCGCGGACGGTGGCGCGGGGCGCTTCGCCTCGCGCGGGCTCCTCCGCGACGGGGTACGACTCGAACACCACGAGGGTGTCGAAGAGTTCGCCGATTCCGGCCGCGCGCTGGATGTCGGCGAGTCCGAGGTGCTGGTGCGCCAGGAGCCGGGACTGCTCGTCCTGGAGGCGGGTGAGGAGGGCGGCGGCGCTCTCGTCCTGGCGCAGGCGGACGCGTACGGGGACGGTGTTGATGAAGAGCCCGATCATCGAATCGGCGCCCGGGAGTTCGGGCGAGCGGCCCGCGACGGTGGCGCCGAAGACGACGTCGGTGCGCCCGGTGAGCCGGCCGAGGAGGATGCCCCAGGCGGCCTGCACGAGGGTGTTGAGGGTGACGCCCCGGGAGCGCGCGAAGGTTTCCAGCGCGGCGGTACGGGCCGGGTCCAGCTCCCGCGTGTGGGTGTGCGGGACGGCGGCGGCCCGGTCGGGGTCGGCGGGTGCGAGGCGGGTGGGCTCGGTGAGCCCGGCGAGTGCCTCGGCCCACGCGCGCGCCGCCGCTGCCGTGTCCCGCGCGGCGAGGTGGCGCAGGTGGGCGCGGTAGGGGGCGGGCCGGGGCGGGGTGCGGCCCTCGTAGCGGGCCCACAGTTCGGCGGTGAGCAGGGGCAGGGACCAGCCGTCGAGCAGGAGGTGCTGGTGGGAGAGGACGAGGCGGTGGCGGTCCGGGCCCGTGCGGGCGAGGAGGAGGCGCAGGAGCGGGGGGCGTACGGGGTCGAAGCGGCGGCGCTCCTCGGCGAGGAGGCGGGTCCAGGTGGCCTCGGCGGCGGTCGCGTCCGCGCCACCCGCGCCCGTACCGGAGCCCGTCAGGTCCACCACCCGCCACGGCAGGCTCGCCGTGCGCGGGACGACCGCGACGGGGCGGCCGGTGGCGAGGTGGCGGAAGCCGCTGCGGAGGTTGTCGTGGGCGTCCAGGAGGTCCTGTGCGGCGGCGCGCAGGCGCTCGGCGTCGAGGGGGCCTTCGAGGTCGTACGAGACCTGCACGGTGTAGACGTCGGGGCCGTCCTCGCCCGAGTCGAGCGCGGCGTGGAAGAGGAGTCCGGCCTGGAGCGGCGACACGGGCAGCAGTTGGGTACCGGCCGGGAGGCCCGCGAGTTCGGCGCGCTCGGCCTCGGTGAGGGCGAGCAGGTCCGTGTCCTCGTCCGCCCCGGCGAGGGGGTCCGCCGTCGTGGCGACGGCGGCGAGTCCCGCGACGGACTTGTGGCGGAAGACGTCGCGGGGGCTGAGCGCGAGTCCGGCGGCACGGGCGCGGGCGACGAGCTGCATCGCGACGATGCTGTCCCCGCCGAGCGTGAAGAAGTCGTCGTCGACGCCGACGCGCGGCAGGCCGAGGACGTCGGCGAAGAGCGCGGCGAGGGTTTCCTCGCGGGGGGTGCGCGGGGCGGCGTCGCCGGTCTCGGCGGCGAAGTCCGGTGCGGGCAGGGCCCGGCGGTCGAGCTTGCCGTTCGGGGTGAGCGGCAGCGCGTCCAGGAGGAGGACGGCGGCGGGCACCATGTGCGCGGGGAGCAGCGTCGCGGCGTGGGCGCGCAGCGCGGCGGGGTCCGGCGCCGCACCGGCCGCCGGGACGACGTACGCGACGAGGCGGTCCTCGCGCAGGACGACGGTGGCGTGCGCGACACCCTCGTACGTGCTCAGGGCGGCCTCGATCTCGCCGGGCTCGACGCGGAAGCCGCGCAGCTTGACCTGCTCGTCGGTGCGGCCCAGGTACTCCAGCTCGCCGTCCCGGGTCCAGCGCGCGAGGTCGCCCGTGCGGTACATGCGCTCCCCCGCCGGGCCGTACGGGTCGGCGACGAAGCGCTCGGCGGTCAGCGCCGGACGGCCGAGGTAGCCGCGCGCGAGCTGGACGCCCGCGAGGTACAGCTCACCGGCGACGCCCGGCGGGACCGGGCGCAGCGCCGCGTCGAGCACGTACGTACGGGTGCCCCGCACCGGGCGGCCGATCGGCACCGTCGCGCCGGGGGCTGCGCCCACCTCGTGCGCGGTGACGTCGACGGACGCCTCGGTCGGCCCGTACAGGTTGTGCAGGCGGCGGCCGGGCAGGACCGCGTGGAAGCGCGCGGCGAGCGGCGCGGGCAGGGCCTCGCCGCTGCACATGACCTGGCGCAGGGAGTCGCACGCCGCCGCGGTCGGCTCGGCGAGGAAGGCGCGGAGCATCGAGGGCACGAAGTGCGCGGTCGTGACGCCCTCGCGGCGGATGAGGTCCGCGAGGTGGGCGGGGTCCTGGTGGCCGCCGGGGCGGGCCACGACGAGCGTCGCGCCGGTCACGAGCGGCCAGAAGAACTCCCACACGGAGACGTCGAAGCCCGCGGGGGTCTTCTGGAGCACGCGGTCCCCGGCGCCGAGCCGGTAGTGGTCCTGCATCCAGCGCAGGCGGTTGGCGATGCCCGCGTGCGGGACGGTGACGCCCTTGGGGCGGCCCGTGGAGCCGGAGGTGTAGAGGACGTAGGCGGCGTGGCGGGGGTCGGGCGCGGCGGGCAGCGGCGCGTCGGCGGGGTGCGCGGGGACGCCGTCGGGGTCGACGGTCAGGCGCGGGACGCCGTGGGCGG
>NZ_JAAGLR010000863.1 GCF_010548245.1 Streptomyces sp. SID11385 | reverse complement strand
CGGGCCGGTCAGGAGCCAGGCGGCGGTACGGGCCAGGGCGAGGCGGACGAGGCGGGAGCCGCCCGTGCGGGTCTGCTCCGTCAGGGCGCGCAGGACACCGGCCGCGAGGAGGTAGCCCGTGCCGTGGTCCAGCGCCTGGACGGGCAGGGCGCCCGGGCGGCCCTCCCGGTTCGCCTCGATGGCCGCGATCCCCGTCGCCACCTGCACCAGGCTGTCGAAGCCGCGCCGCTGCCCCCACGGACCCGAGCGCCCCCACGCCGAGACCTGCGCGAGCACCAGCCCGGGGCGCCGCGCGGCGAGCCCGTCCGGTGTGAGCCCGAACCGCTCCAGGGCTCCGGGGCGGTAGCCGGTCACCACGACGTCCGCCTCGGCGAGCAGTTCCTCGAAGCGGCGCAGTCCCGCGCAGTCGGCGAGGTCGAGCAGCGCGGAGCGCTTGCCGAGGCCCGTATCGGCCTGCTGGTCGGCGAGTTCGGGCATCCCTGGCGGGTCGATCCGCAGGACGTCCGCGCCGAGCAGCGCGAGCGTGCGGGTGGCGACGGGGCCCGCGAGGACCCGGGTCAGGTCGAGCACGCGCACCCCGGCGAGGGGCAGCCCGCCGCCCGGCGCGGTGAAGACACGCACCGGAGCGTCGTCGATGCGGCCCGCGCTCAGGAGCGGCAGCGCCTCCAGGACCTTCGCCTGCGGCCCGGCCCGCCACTCGCCGGGCGCGCGCA
>NZ_JAAGLR010000835.1 GCF_010548245.1 Streptomyces sp. SID11385 | reverse complement strand
ACCGGACGCGCCGCTCCCGGCCCCCGCGCCGGGCGCTGCCCCGGGCCCCGCCCCCGCTCCCTCCGCCGGACTCGCCGCCCTCTCCCTCCCCTACCGCCTCCTCGGCGCCCTCGCGCTCGCCGTCGTGCTCGTCCTCACCGGGCTGCACCTCTCGCTCCTCTTCCTGCACGTGGCCCCGGCGAACACGATCGGAAAAGAGCGGGCGAAGGCGGTAAACGCCTGGATCTACCCGGAGTTCGAACAGAACTGGAAGCTGTTCGCCCCCAACCCGATCCAGCAGAACACCGCCGTTCAAGCGCGCGCGAGCGGTCTGCGGGCGGACGGCACCAGCTTCATGACCGGCTGGTACGACCTGTCGGCGCGCGACGGCGCCGCTCTGCACGGTGCGCTGCTGCCCAGCCACACCCGGCAGAACGTCCTGCGCCGGGCCTGGGACCTCTACGCCGCCTCGCACGACAACGACGGGACCCCCCTCGGCAACCGGGGCGAGCTGTCGGCCGCGTACCTCACCCGCCTCGCCACCCAGCGCCTGGAACGTGCGGGCGCGGGTGGCCCCGGCGCAGAGCTGACGCGGATACGGGTACGGGCCCGGATCACCCCCGTACCGCCCCCGCCCTGGAGCGGCGAGAAGCTCGGCACCCGCACCGCCTACCGCACCCTCGACTGGTCGGAGGCCCACCGATGACCCCGCCCACGCCACAGGGCGCACCGAGGCCCGCCGCCGTCCCCCGGCCGCGCGCCCCCGCCACCGCCGCGAAGCCGCGCCCGTCCCGCTT
>NZ_JAAGLR010000797.1 GCF_010548245.1 Streptomyces sp. SID11385 | reverse complement strand
CCGCGGGCGGGGCCGCGCGGCCCGAGGCCGGGCGGCAGCCGCAGCGCGAGGCGCACGGGGCGACCGCCGTCACCGCGCCCGAGGCCCCCGACGCGGCGGGCGAGGCGCAGGGCGACGAGGAGACCCCCGTGGTGACCGAGGTGGTCAGCGCGCCCGGTCCCGACGGGCAGCCGATGCGCGCGACCCGCGAGGTCAGCGGGATCACGCGGGACACCGCACGCCCCGAGGGCGGCGGGCGCGCCGCCCCGGCCGACGCCCCCGCCCCCGCGCGGCAGTGGCCGATCATCAGCGTCCTCGCGACCACGGGCTTCGGGCTACTCGTCACCGGGCTCGGTTTCTTCCGCGTCGGCACGCTGCTCGTGGGCCTCGCGCTGCTGCTCGGCGCGGTGCTGCGCTGGACGGTGGGCGCGGTGGGGATGCTCGCCGTGCGCTCGCGCTTCACGGACACGCTCACGTACGGGATTCTCGGCCTGGTCGTCTTCTTCCTCGCGCTCATGGTCCAGCCGAACCCCTGGCTCGTGATCCCCTTCCTCGACGAGATCCTGCACTTCACCGTCGACTGACGGGCCGCCGTGCGGCGAGGGACGGGCCGGGATCACTTGTGCGCGCACGGTGCCCGGAATGTTGCGTCCACTGACGCCTTCCGCGCATTCCGCCGCCTTCCCCCTTCGCGCCCTGTTCGTACCTGATTGACTGGACGTGCCGTTGCCCGGCGTGCGACGGTGCGTCCTCCGCTTCCGAATGCTCCCGTGCGCCCCCCTTCGGTGGAACTGTCGCTCTTGGCGGGGGCGTTCTGATGGGTAGGCCAGGACGGGGCCCGGCGGGGCCGGTCCGGGCGGACGGGGCCGGCTCGCGGGCCGGGGGAGAGCAGGCACAGGGGGACGAGGGGGGAACGATGCCGCGTTGGAAGGCGCTGCCCGAGGGGCTCGATCCGCAGATACGGGAGTTCACGGGGCAGTTGCGCCGGCTCGTGGACCGCTCCGGGCTCAGCGTCGCGGCGCTCGCGGACCGTACGGGCTACAGCAAGACGTCCTGGGAGCGTTATCTGGGCGGCCGCCTGCTCGCGCCGAAGGGCGCGGTCATCGCGCTCGCCGAGGTGACGGGCGCCCAGCCGCACCACCTGACCACGATGTGGGAGCTGGCCGAACGGGCCTGGAGCCGCGCCGAGTCGCGGCACGACCTGACGATGGAGGCCGTCCGCGTCTCGCAGGCGCGCGCGGCGCTGGACGAGCGGCCCGCCCCGGCCCGCGCGGCGACGGCCACGTACCCGGAGCGGGCCACCGGACCGGTCCGCGAGGACCAGGAGCGGGGCGTGCGGGGGGAGCCGTT
>NZ_JAAGLR010000764.1 GCF_010548245.1 Streptomyces sp. SID11385 | reverse complement strand
GGGGTGACGAGCCCGGCCGGGCGCGTGGGCGGCGGGGTGGTCACCGCCGTGTCACCGGCGCGGATGGCCCGTACCGCCGCCGCGAGCAGCGTCTGCCGGGGGCGGGCACCGCCCTCGCCGACCGGTTCCGGGGCGCGGCGCGGCGGAGTGCGGTGCTGCGCGCTGGGGCGTACGAGGACATCGCCGCCCGGGCCTTCGGCGGCCGGGGCGAAGCCGAGGCCGCGCAAGCCGTCGAGGAGCACGGCCGGTTCCGAGGGCGAGGCCGCGACGGTCGGGGCGAGCCGGCGCAGCCGCAGCGTCTCCGAGCGCCGGTCGGCGAGGATCTCGTCGAGCACGGTGGCCTCTTCGCACCGTACGTACGAGGAGGCGGCGCCGACCCGGAGATGACCGTGGCGGCGGGCGACGTCGTCGACGAGGTAGGCGAGGGGCTGCGGGACGGGGGTGAGGGAGTGGGTGGCGAGGAACTCGTGGATCGCCTCGGCGGAGTAGCCGGCGTCGAGAGAACGGCGCACGGAGCCCGGCGTGAAGCGGTAGACGGTCGCGCCGCCCTTGGACTCGATGTCGGCGAGGAGCGCGAGGCGTTCGGCGAGGGGCCGCTGGAGCGGGCCCGGGGCGACGGCCGTCAGGTCCGCTTGGAGCAGTACGTGGTCCAGCGGCGGCGGCAGCAGCTCGGCGAGCATGTCGACGAGTGCCGTGTCCTGCCCGGCGAGGAGCGCGCGCCCCTGCCGGGTGAGGGCGCCGCGCCCGGTGACGCCGAGGAGTTCGGCCTCGGTGAGCGTCCAGCCCGCGATCCGGGTCCGCAGGTCGTTCTCGTGCGCGGCGCCGCGCAGCGGGCGTTCCCAGCGCAGCCGGGCGAGGAGCGAGTCGGGCTCGGGCACGCCGCCGGGGCCGAGTTCGGCGAGCAGCGCGAGGACCCGGTGGCGCACCTCGGGGGCGGCGGTGCGGTCGAGGTGCGGGCCGAGCGCGGAGAGCGTGCGGTCCTTGCTGTCGCTGCCGCCGACGAGCCCCGACGTGCGGGTCGCGTCGAGCCACGCGGTGGCGAGGACGGCCCAGCGGCGGGCGGGCGGCAGATCGAGCCACTCGTCGAAGTACGGGGTGGGCGCGTAGTGCTCGTCGGCCTCGCCGTCGGCGGCGACGAGCCCGGCCGCGTAGGCGAGTTCGAGCCAGAAGGCGGCGGTGTCCTCGGAGGTCTCCAGGTACCCGGCGGTGCGCTTGAGGTCGCGCTGGCTCAGGCCGCCCGCGCGCAGCACGGCCGGGCCGAGGTCCTTCGTCCGCGACCACGACTGGCGCGGCGAGCCCCACTCCTTGAGCAGGTCCTCAAGGGTCTGGAGCGCGGTGTACGCCTGCCCGGCGGCGGCCGCGTCGGCCTCGCGTTCCTCGCGCGTGGCACGGACGGCGATCGCCGGCGGCTCGGGCTCGACGGCGCGGTGGGCGCGACCGCCGCGCAGGTGCAGGGCGACCTCGCGCGGCAGCACGACGGTCCCCGGCGCGGTCGGCACGAGCAGGCCGCGGTCCAGGAGCCAGCGCAGGTGCGTCGGCGGGTGCGCGGTGACCTGCCCGTACGGCGGTCCCCACACGAGCCGGCCCAGGACCTCGACGGCGTCGGCGGGCGCCTCGTCGAGGAGCGCGCCGAGCCGCGCGGGGTCGGTGAAGAGCGCGGTGAGGGCCTGGACGGCGGTCACCGAGTCGTGCGTCGAGCCCAGTCCGGCCTCGGTCAGGATGACCTGGAGCCGCCCCGGGGACATGCCGGCGGTGGCCTCGGCGAGGCTCGGGCCGAGGCCGGTGGGCGAGGGGTGGGCCGCGCTCGGGGCGAGGAGTTCCCGCGCGGTGCGGACGAGACGCAGCCGCTCGTCCGGGCCCCAGACGAGGGCGCGCTCGCGCAGCAGGCCCAGCGTCCGCGGCAGGGCCTCCGTGGTGGCGGGGTCGCCCTCGTCGCCCGTCAGGAGCCCTTCGAGCAGGTCGTAGGGGGCGGGGTCGGGGGCGATGGCGAGTGCCTCGGCGGTCTGGAGGGCGAAACGGTCGAGCCGTTCCAGCGCGCGCAGGACGGAGGCACGGGTCGCCGCACGGGTGGCGAGCTGTGTCAGGTCGACGGGGACCGGGTTGAGCAGATCGGGCCGCGCGCGCAGCAGCGCGACGAGCGAGGTGTCGTCACGTACCCGCAGGGCTTCGGCGAGCGAACGCGGTCCCGGCCGCGTGGCCGGTCCGTCCTCGGTTGGTGCAGGGCTGCTCATCCCGCCCACGGTAGCGGGTGCGGAGGGCGGCGGGCGGGTGCGAGACGGCTTGGGTGTCGCGGACCCGCCCCGCGACGGGGGCCGGGACGGCACCGGTACGGGACATTTCCGCGCGCGGCCCGAGGCGTGCCCCGAGCGCCTCCCGCCCGGGCGGGCAGCCCGCCGGGGCGGTCGGGGCCCCTCTCCAGCACACCCGGCACGCGCCTGAGCCAC
>NZ_JAAGLR010000733.1 GCF_010548245.1 Streptomyces sp. SID11385 | reverse complement strand
CCCGTACCACCGCGCCGCCCGGCCTCTCCCGTACCGCCGCGCCCCGCGCCCTCCCCCGTACCACCGCGCCGCCCGCCGTCGTCGCCCCGCTCGGCGCGCCACGAGGCGGCGCGCCGTTCGCCCATGCCGTAGGCGCGGGCGAGTTCGTGGACCTGGCGCGTGACGCGGCGCTGGTACCACGTCGGCGCGTAGGCCCCGTCCCCGTACAGGCGCCGGTAGGGCCCGACGAGGTGCGGGCGCTCGCGGGCGAGCCAGGACATGAACCACTCGCGCGCGCCGGGCCGCAGGTGCAGTACGAGCGGTGTGACGGAGGTGGCGCCCGCTTCGGCGATGGCCCGCACCGTGGCCTCCAGTTGCTCGGGGCCGTCGCCCAGGTAGGGGATGACGGGGGCCATGAGGACGCCGCAGTCCAGGCCCCGCTCGCCCAGGCGCCGTACGACGTCGAGGCGCCGGGCGGGGGCGGGGGTGCCGGGCTCGACCGTGCGCCACAGCGCCTCGTCGGTGAAGCCGACCGAGACCGAGACGCCGACCTGCGTCACGCGCGCCGCCTCGGCGAGCAGCGGGAGATCGCGGAGGATCAGCGTGCCCTTGGTGAGGATGCTGAACGGGTTGGCGTACTCGGTGAGCGCCGTGATGATGCCCGGCATGAGCCCGTACCGGCCCTCGGCGCGCTGGTAGCAGTCCACGTTGGTGCCCATCGCGATGTGCTCGCCCTGCCAGCGCGGGGAGGCGAGGCGCTTGCGGAGCAGTTCGGGCGCGTTGACCTTGACGACGATCTGGCTGTCGAAGCCGAGGCCCGTGTCGAGGTCGAGGTAGCTGTGCGTCTTGCGCGCGAAACAGTAGACGCAGGCGTGCGAGCAGCCCCGGTAGGGGTTCACGGTCCATTCGAAGGGCATCCGCGAGGCGCCCGGGACGCGGTTGACGATCGAGCGGGCGCGTATCTCGTGGAAGGTGATGCCCGCGAATTCGGGGGTGTCGAAGGTGCGGGTCGTGACGGACTCGGCGGAGAACAGCGCGTTCCTCGCGGTCGTGGGGTCGGTGGCGGTGTCGTTCAGGTTGTCCCAGCGCATGGGGCGGCCTCCTCGGGGTCGCGGACCGGCCGCGTGCGAGACGCGGGCCGCGAACAGGGCGCGGACGGAGCGCGCACGGAGCGCGGACGGGTCGCTTTCGAACAATAGAACACTTGTTCCCTTGATCGCTGGGAGGCTGGATTTGGCGGCGTGGCCCGGCGGTGGTTGGGTGGGCCTCACCGCCGCAGCGGCGGGCGTGTGAGAACACCCGGTGAAGTCCCTGGAGGTAGTGCAATGGCGCAGGTCGAGGCGACGACGGAGCGGATCATCGCGGCCGGCCCCGAGGACGTCTTCGACGCGCTCGCCGACTACAGCGGCACGCGCGAGAAGCTCCTGCCCGAACAGTTCAGCGAGTACGAGGTGCGCGAGGGCGGCGACGGCGAGGGCACCCTCGTCCACTGGAAGCTCCAGGCGACGAGCAAGCGGATCAGGGACTGCCTCCTGGAGGTCGGCGAACCGCAGGACGGCCAGCTCGTCGAGAAGGACCGCAACTCCTCGATGGTGACGACGTGGACCGTGACGCCGAGCGGCGAGGACTCCTCGCGCGTCGTCGTCACGACGACGTGGGACGGCGCCGGCGGCATCGGCGGCTTCTTCGAGAAGACGTTCGCCCCGAAGGGGCTCGCGCGGATCTACGACGCGGAACTCGCGAAGCTCGCCGCGCACTTCGGGGCGTGACCCGGTTCCGGGGCTGACCTCGCGGGGCTCCGCCCCGGACCCCCGCTCCTCAATCGCCGGAGGGGCTGCGTTGTGCCCCTCCGGCGTCAACACGCTGCTGCGTCTCCCGCCGTTCCGGTGTCACTGAGATGAGTGGATCTCCGTATCCCCTCCGCCATACGCCGTAAGGCCCTCACCGGCACAGATGTCCGTGCGCCCGCGCACAACCGCCCCTTCCTCCGCACTCTTCGTACTTGCGCCGCCACGGAACGCGATGCGAGAACTGTCCCCGCACGGGCGGACGAAGGGGACAAGGGTGAGCGGTACGACGCTGGCGGAGAACTGGCCGGGGCTCGACGAACGGGGTGGTGCGCCCCTCGCCAAGCCGGCGCCCCCTCTCCCCGTCCCCCCGCGGGCGGACGACCCGCCGCCGGCGCAGGCGCCGCCCGAGCTGACCCGGGCGCAGCTGCGTACCGTCTTCCTCGGGCTCATGCTCGCGCTTCTCCTCGCGGCGCTCGAACAGATGATCGTGGCGACCGCGCTCCCGAAGATCGTCGGCGAGCTGCACGGCCTCGACCGCATGTCGTGGGCGATCACCGCGTACCTGCTCACCTCGACGGTGGGGCTGCCGATCTACGGGAAGCTCGGCGACCTCTTCGGGCGCAAGGGCGTCTTCCAGTTCGCGATCCTCGTCTTCGTCGTCGGCTCCGCGCTCGCCGGCTGGTCCCGCTCGATGGACCAGCTCATCGCCTTCCGCGCCATCCAGGGCATCGGCGCGGGCGGCCTGATGATCGGCGTGCAGGCGATCATCGGGGACATCGTGCCGCCGCGCGAACGCGGCAAGTACATGGGCCTCATCGGCGCCTCCTTCGGCCTCGCCTCCGTCGCGGGGCCGCTCCTCGGCGGCTTCTTCACCGACCACGTCTCCTGGCGCTGGTGCTTCTACTTCAACGTCCCCTTCGGCGTGCTGACCCTCGTCGTCGTCACCCTCGTCCTGAAACTGCCCCGGCCGCGCCGCAAGGCGAAGCTCGACGTGCTCGGCGCGACCCTCCTCGCCGTCGCCTCCGCGTGCCTCGTGCTGCTCACGAGCTGGGGCGGCACCGAGTACGCGTGGGGCTCGCGCATGATCATCGGGCTCGGCGCGGGCGCCGTCGTCAGCTCCGCGCTCTTCCTGCTCGCCGAGCACTACGCCACCGAACCGCTCATCCCGCTGCGCCTGTTCCGCGAGCGCGCCTTCAACGTCACGGGACTCGTCGGCGCCGTCGTGGGCGTCGCGCTCTTCGGCGCGGCGAGCTACCTGCCGACCTACCTCCAGATGGTCGACGGGGCGAGCGCCACCGAGTCCGGGCTGCTCATGCTGCCGATGATGGGCGGCGTCGTCATCGCCTCGATCGTCGCGGGACAGCTCATCACGCACACCGGGCACTACCGGATCTACCCGATCCTCGGCGGCGTCCTCTCCACGCTCGGCATGTGGCTCCTGTCCCGCCTGGAGATCGGCACCTCGCGGTTCGCGTACAGCGTGTGGATGGCCGTGCTCGGCGCCGGGATCGGGCTCATCATGCCGGTCCTCGTCCTCGCCGTGCAGAACGCCGTGCGCCCCGGCGACCTCGGCACGGCGACGAGCGCGAACAACTACTTCCGGCAGATCGGCGGCAGCGTCGGGGCCGCGATCTTCGGCACCCTCTTCGCGAGCCGCCTCGCCGACGCGCTCGCCGACCGGCTGCCCGCGGGCGCCGGTGACACCCTGCCCGACCCCGAGTCCGTCACCCCGCAGCTCGTGCACCACCTCCCGGCGCCGCTGCGGGACGGATTCATCCAGGCGTACGCCGACGCGATGCCGAGGATCTTCCTCTACCTCGTGCCGGTGCTCGCCCTCGGCCTGCTGATCGCCTGCTTCCTGAAGGAGACCCCCCTCGTGTCCACCGCCGCAGCGCACACCCCCGCCGAGCCCGCCGGGCCGGGCCCCGAGGCGCTCGCCGACACCACCGAAGTCCGCCTCCCCGCCAGCCGCACCCCGCACGCGGGCCCCGGGGTCCCGGTGTGCGGCAGCGTCCAGCACCCGGACGGCAGCCCCGTCCCGCGCGCCGCGCTCACGCTCATCGACATCGCGGGGCAACAGGTCGGACGCGGCGCGAGCGGCGAGGACGGGAGGTACGCGCTCGCGACCCCGGGCATCGGCTCGTACGTGCTCATCGCCGCCGCGGGCGGCCACCAGCCGCAGGCGGTCACAGTGACGGTCGCGGAGCGGCCCGTGGAACTGGACGTCGTGCTCGGCGGCGCGGGGCGGCTCGCGGGGCGGGTCAGGACCGCGGACGGCACACCTGTCGCGGGCGCCTCGGTGACGCTCACGGACGTACGCGGCGAGGTCGTCGCGCACACGCGCTCGGAACACGACGGGGCGTACGTGCTCGACGACCTCGTCGCGGGCGAGTACACGCTCGCCGCGAGCGCGACCGCCTTCCGCCCCGCCGCGCTGCCGCTCACCGTGCAGGCGGCGCGCGAGACCCGGCAGGACGTGGAACTGGCCGGGGGAGCGGTACTGCGCGGGACGGTGCGGGCCAGGGGCGGGCGCCCCGTCGAGGACGCGCGCGTGACGCTGCTCGACGCGGCCGGCAACGTCGTCGACTCGCTCACGACCGAGGCCGACGGCAGCTTCCGCTTCGTGGACCTGTCCTCCGGCGAGTACACGGTCATCGCGGCGGGCTACCCGCCGGTCGCCACGGTCCTCCAGGTGGCGGGCGGCGGCCGCACGGAGCGGGACCTGCTCCTGGGACACGAGGACTGACCCCCACCTGCCCCGCTGAGCGGCGGCCCGGCCACCTCCCCGGCCGGGCCGCCGCTCAGCGGCTCGGCATCTCCATCGACGCGCAGAAGCCCGAGTCCTCGATCGCCGCGTTGATCGCCTTGCCCTGGGCGGGGCTGGTGACGATGCCGTCGTAGGAGAAGCGCGCCGCCGCGGCGGCGGCGAGGTTCGAGGCGCCCCCGTTGATCGCGGAGCACTGCTCGCGGGCGGCGTCGATCGCCGTGTCCTCGTGCGCCGTGTCGGCCGCGTTCGGGGCGACCGCGCGGAGCGCGAGCAGGAGCGCCGCGCGGGAGGCGCCGGCCGGCTCCGGCGGGATGCCGACCGCGGACTCGGCCGCCGCGATGCCGGGGTCGTTATCCGCGTCGGACGCGCCGCTGCCGGCGTCGCCGCCGCAGGCAGTGAGCGTCGCGCAGACGGTGAGGAGTACGGCGGCCGCGAGGGTGCGGCTCCCGCGGGTCGTGTGCTTCATGGGGCTCATGAGGATCATGATGTCCGCGCGCGCCCGGGTGCGCCGGGAATCCGGGGAAGAGCCCCGGCGCAGGGCGCGCGCGTCCACGCACCGTGCGGAGCCCCGGGCGCGGTCCGGTGGACGCCGCGCCCCCTCCCCGCCCCCGGCGCACTCCCCGGCGTACGGAATCCGTCAAGAGCGCCCCGCGCGCCATATGGACGGCGTCAACAGCGCTGCGGAGCGACGGAAACCGCGTTTCGATCGGAACGTATCCAACCGTTCAGACCGTGGAAACGCACGGCTTAGCTCTCAGGAGTCAACGATGGCCGATCTGGCCTTCGTGGCCACCATGCTCGCGGTGTTCGCGCTCGTGGCCCTCGTCGCGAAAGGGGTGACGAAGCTGTGACCGCCGAAAACATCACCGGGCTTCTCGTCGCCCTCGCCCTCCTCGTGTACCTCGTCCTCGCGCTGGTCCGTCCGGAGAGGTTCTGAGCGGCGACATGAGTCCTGTTCTGGCCGGAATACTTCAGTTGCTCGCGCTCGTCGTCGCCCTCGGCCTCTCGTACCGGCCGCTCGGCGACTACATGGCGCGGGTGTATTCCTCGCCCCGCCACCTCCGGGTGGAGAAATGGATCTACCGGGCCATCGGCGCGAACCCGGACACCGCGATGCGGTGGCCCGCCTATCTGCGCGGTGTGCTCGCCTTTTCCCTCGTATCCCTCCTCTTCCTGTACGCGCTCCAGCGCCTCCAGGGAATCCTGCCCGGCTCGCTCGGTTTCTCCTCGATCGACCCGGACCAGGCGTTCAACACCGCCGCCTCCTTCGTCGCCAATACCAACTGGCAGTCCTACTACGGCGAGCAGGCGATGGGCCACGTCGTGCAGACCGGCGGCCTCGCGGTGCAGAACTTCGTCTCGGCCGCCGTCGGCATGGCCGTCGCGATCGCCCTCGTCCGCGGTTTCGCCCACCCCCGCCTGCTGGGCCGCAAGCTCGGCGCCGGGAACGGTGAGCTGGGCAACTTCTGGTCCGACCTCGTACGCGGCACGGTCCGCGTCCTGCTGCCGATCGCCGCCGTCGCCGCCGTCCTGCTCGTCGCGTGCGGCGCGATCCAGAACTTCACCGGCATCCACGAGGTCGGCCAGTTCTCCGGCGGGACGCAGCAGTTCAACGGGGGAGCGGTCGCCTCGCAGGAGGCGATCAAGGAACTCGGCACCAACGGCGGCGGCTATTTCAACGCCAATTCCGCGCACCCCTTCGAGAACCCGAACCCGCTCTCCAACCTTCTGGAGATCTTCCTCATCCTGGTGATCCCCTTCTCCCTGACCCGCACCTTCGGCCGCATGGTCGGCTCGGTGCGCCAGGGATACGCGATCCTCGCCACGATGGGTCTCATCTGGCTCGGTTTCACCGCGCTCATGATGTGGACGGAATTCGCCCATCACGGCCCCGCCTTCGACCTCGCGGGCGGCGCCATGGAAGGCAAGGAAACACGTTTCGGAATCGGCGGTTCCTCGCTCTTCTCGGTCGCGACGACGCTCACCTCGACCGGCGCGGTCAATTCCTTCCACTCGTCCTTCACCGGACTCGGCGGCGGCATCACGATGCTGGGCATGCAATTGGGCGAGATCGCACCCGGTGGTGTCGGTTCCGGGCTCTACGGAATGCTCATCATCGCCGTCATCGCGGTATTCCTCGCCGGACTCATGGTCGGCCGCACCCCCGAATACCTCGGCAAGAAGATCGGGCCGCGCGAGATCAAACTCGCCGCGCTCTACATCCTCGTCACCCCGGCGCTCGTCCTGTGCTTCACGGCCGCCGCGCTGGCGCTGCCCACGCCGGGGAACTCGATGACGAACTCGGGCCCGCACGGCTTCTCCGAGATCCTGTACGCGTACACCTCGGGCGCCAACAACAACGGCTCCGCGTTCGCCGGGCTCAACGCCGACACGCAGTGGTTCAACACCACGATCGGTCTCGCGATGCTCCTCGGCCGCTTCCTGCCGATGGTCTTCGTCCTCGCCCTCGCGGGCTCCTTCGCCTCACGGCGTCCCGTCCCCGAGACGGCCGGCACCCTCCGCACCGCGAAGCCCCTCTTCACCGGGGTGCTCACCGGCACCCTCCTCATCATCACCGGACTCACCTACTTCCCCGCGCTCGCGCTGGGACCGCTCGCCGAAGGGCTCGCCTCATGAGCACCGTCACCCCTGTCCGGCAACCGGCGCCGGACCAGCCGGAACCCCCGGACACCACGGAACGCGTCGCCGGCGGCCTCTTCGACCCCGCCCAGCTCGTGCGGTCCCTCCCCGAGGCGCTGCGCAAGCTCGACCCGCGCGTCATGGTCAAGTCCCCGGTCATGTTCGTGGTCGAGATCGGCTCCGTCCTCACCACGGTCTTCGCCTGCCTCCACCCCGGGGACTGGTTCGGCTGGACGATCGCCGCGTGGCTCTGGCTCACGACGCTCTTCGCGAACCTCGCCGAGGCCGTCGCCGAGGGCCGCGGCAAGGCCCAGGCCGCGTCCCTGCGCCGTACCCGCAGCGAGACCGTCGCGCGCCGCCTGAACGGGACCGCCGAGGAACAGGTCCCCGGCAGCGCGCTGCGCGTCGGCGACCTCGTGGTGTGCGAGGCCGGGGACGTCATCCCCGGTGACGGGGACGTCGTCGAAGGCGTCGCCTCCGTCGACGAGTCGGCCATCACGGGTGAGTCCGCGCCCGTCATCCGCGAATCGGGCGGCGACCGCTGCGCCGTGACCGGCGGCACCCGCGTCCTCTCGGACCGCGTCGTCGTCCGCGTCACGGCGAAGCCCGGCGACACCTTCATCGACCGCATGATCGGCCTCGTGGAGGGCGCGGCACGCCAGAAGACGCCGAACGAGATCGCGCTCACGATCCTGCTCGCCTCGCTCACGATCGTCTTCCTCCTCGCCGTCGTCACCCTCCAGCCCTTCGCGCACTACGCGGGCGCCGACCAGTCCGTCACGGTCCTCGTCGCGCTCCTGGTCTGCCTCATCCCGACGACGATCGGCGCGCTGCTCTCCGCGATCGGCATCGCGGGCATGGACCGCCTCGTGCAGCGCAACGTCCTCGCCACCTCGGGCCGCGCCGTCGAGGCGGCGGGCGACATATCGACACTGCTCCTCGACAAGACGGGCACCATCACGCACGGGAACCGCCGCGCGAGCGCCTTCCTCCCCGTCACCGGCGTCACCGAGGCCGAACTCGCCCGCGCGGCACGCCTGTCCTCGCTCGCCGACGAGACGCCGGAGGGCCGCTCCATCGTCGCGCTCGCCGAGGAGCGGGAGCCCGGGCCGTACGAGGAGAGCCCCGCCGGCACGGAGAACGTGCCGTTCACCGCGCAGACCCGCATGTCCGGCGTGGACCTGCCGGCCGCCGGGACCCGCATCCGCAAGGGCGCCGCGGGTTCCGTACGGGACTGGGTCCGCGCGTGCGGCGGCGAGCCCGGCGAGGAGGCGGCCAAGATCGCGGACGAGATCGGCGGGAGCGGCGGCACCCCGCTGCTCGTCGCCGTCGAGGACGCGCACGGGGCTCGCGTCCTCGGCGTCGTCCACCTCAAGGACGTCGTGAAGGCGGGGATGCGGGAGCGGTTCGCGGAACTGCGCCGCATGGGCATCCGCACCGTCATGATCACGGGCGACAACCCGCTGACCGCCGCCGCCGTCGCGAAGGAGGCGGGCGTCGACGACTTCCTCGCCGAGGCGACCCCGGAGGACAAGCTCGCGCTCATCCGGCGCGAGCAGGCTGGCGGCCGGCTCGTCGCGATGACGGGCGACGGCACGAACGACGCGCCCGCGCTCGCCCAGGCGGACGTCGGCGTCGCGATGAACACCGGGACCTCGGCCGCCAAGGAGGCCGGGAACATGGTGGACCTCGACTCCGACCCCACCAAGCTCATCGAGATCGTCTCGATCGGCAAGCAACTGCTCATGACCCGGGGCGCGCTGACGACGTTCTCGATCGCCAACGACGTCGCGAAGTACTTCGCGATCATCCCGGCGATGTTCGCCGCGACCTATCCCGGGCTCGACAAGCTCAACATCATGCGCCTCGACTCGCCCGAGTCGGCGATCCTCTCCGCCGTGGTCTTCAACGCGCTGATCATCGTGGCGCTCGTCCCGCTCGCCCTCAAGGGCGTCCGCTACCGGGCGGCGGGAGCGGACCAGCTCCTCCGCCGCAACCTGGGCCTCTACGGCCTCGGCGGCCTGATCGCGCCGTTCCTCGGCATCAAGCTCGTCGACCTCCTCGTCTCGCTCATCCCCGGAATCGGGTGACCCGCCATGAACTCCACCGCAGGCACCACGGGACGACTCCTGTGGGCCGGGCTGCGCGCCCTGCTCGTCCTGACCGTCGTCACCGGGGTGCTCTACCCCCTCGCGATCACCGGCATCGCCCAGGGCCTCTTCCACGACAAGGCCAACGGCTCCGAGATCAAGGAGAACGGCAAGGTCGTCGGCTCCGCGCTCATCGGTCAGCGCTACGACCTGCCCGCCAAGAAGGGCGAGGACACCCCCCGCCCCGACCTGCGCTTCTTCCAGCCGCGCCCGTCCAACGGCCTCGGCACGAACAGCGTCAACACGCAGTACAAGCTCATTCTGTCGGGCGCGACGAACCGCTCGGGCGACAACAAGGAGCTGATCAGCTGGGTCCGGGACGCCAAGTCGGCCGTCGTACGGGACAACTCGGTCCCCGGCCACCCGGTGGACCCCGCCGACGTCCCCGCCGACGCCGTCACCTCCTCCGGCTCGGGCCTGGACCCCGACATCTCCCCGAAGTACGCCGCCCTCCAGGCCCGCCGCGTCGCCGAACGCAACGACCTGCCGCTGCACAAGGTCCGCGCCCTGATCGACGCCCACACGACCGACCGCACGCTGGGCTTCGCGGGCGAGCCGAGGGTGAACGTCCTGAAGCTGAACATCGCCCTGCGGGAGGCGGCCCAGCACTGACCCGCACCAAAATCCAGACCCGCAGCCGAATCCGACCCGCGCGCAAAATGCGACCCGCACCAAAAACCAGCCCCTCTGGGGGTACCTCCCGGCCGAAGGCTGGGGGAGCTTGAGGAGCGGGGCCCGGGGCGGAGCCCCGGATCGGGCCCGGGGCGGAGCCCCGAACAGGGGGCGCGGTGGCGAAGCCCCCGCAAGGGGCCCGGGGCGCAGCCCCGGGCCTCCCGCCACCGCCACTGGTACCGCCATTGGCGGTGCCGCCACCCCGAACGGAAGGCCATTGACCTGCGCGCCTGCCGCAAGATCTACTCTGTCGGGGCCGCCCGCCCAGGGCCCCGCCCCGACGAGAGGAGGACGCGTGCGGATTCTGATCAGCGCCGACATGGAGGGCGCCACCGGCGTCACCTGGCCCGGCGACGTCCTGCCGGGAACCCCGCTCTGGGAGCGGTGCCGGCCGATGTTCACCTCCGACGTCGACGCCGCCGTGCGCGGCTTCTACGACGGCGGCGCGGACTCCGTGCTCGTCAACGAGGCGCACTGGTCGATGCGCAACCTGCTCATCGAGCGGATGGACGAGCGCGTCGAGATGCTCACCGGCAAGCACAAGGACCTCAGCATGGTCGAGGGCGCGCAGTACGAGGGAGCCCGCGCCGCCGACGCGATCGCCTTCGTCGGCTACCACGCCGGGGCCGGGATGGAGGGCGTCCTCGCGCACACCTTCCTCGCCAACCAGATCACCGGCGTGTGGCTCGACGGACGCCGCGCGAGCGAGGGCCTGCTGAACGCCGCGCTCGTCGCCGAGTACGGCATCCCCGTCATCCTCGTCACCGGCGACGACCTCGCCTGCCGGGACGCCGAGGGGTACGCGCCCGAGGCCCGCAAGGTCGCCGTGAAGGACCACGTCTCGCGGTACGCGGCGATCTGCCGCACCCCGACCCGGACGGCCAAGGACATCCGCGCCGCCGCGAAGGAGGCCGTGGCGCTCGCGGGGCGCCACGAGCCCGTGCCCGCCGCACCGCACACGATCGACGTCGAGTTCGACGCCGCGCATCTCTCGCAGATCGTCACCTCGATCCCCGGCGTCGCGCGCGCGGGCGAACGCAAGGTCTCCTTCGAGAGCCCGACCATGTACGAGGCGTACCGCACCTTCAAGTCGGTGTGCTCGATCGCCTCCGGAGCAGTGGAGGAGCAGTATGGCTGAGCAGCAGACTCCCGCCGCCGAGGGCCCCGACGCCCTCTCCCTCGACGAGGTCGTCACCTACACGTCCGACCTCATCCGCATCGACACCACGAACAGGGGCGGCGGCGACTGCCGGGAACGACCCGCTGCCGAGTACTGCGCGGCCCGCCTGGCCGAGGCCGGGCACGAGCCCGTGCTCCTGGAACGCGCGAAGGACCGCGCCAACGTCGTCGTGCGCGTCCCCGGCACCGATCCCACCGCTCCCGGGCTGCTCGTGCACGGCCACCTCGACGTCGTGCCCGCGCAGGCGGCGGACTGGAGCGTCGACCCGTTCTCGGGCGAGGTGCGCGACGGTCTCGTGTGGGGGCGCGGTGCCGTCGACATGAAGAACATGGACGCGATGATCCTCGCCGTCCTCAACTCCTGGCACCGCACCGGGGTGCGGCCCCGGCGCGACATCGTCGTCGCCTTCACCGCCGACGAGGAGGCGAGCGCCGAGGACGGCTCCGAGTTCCTCGCCGAGGAGCACGGCCACCTCTTCGAGGGCGTCAGCGAGGGCGTCAGCGAGTCCGGGGCCTTCACCTTCCACGACGGCTCGGGCAACGAGCTGTACCCCATCGCCGCCGGGGAACGCGGCACCGCCTGGCTGGAGTTGACCGCACGCGGACGCGCGGGGCACGGCTCCAAGGCGAACGCGGAGAACGCGGTGAGCCGCCTCGCCGCCGCCGTGACCCGCATCGGCGCCCACAAGTGGCCCGTCCGCCTCACCCCCGTCGTGAGCGCCGCGCTCAAGGACATCGGCGCCGTCTACGGGCTCGAAGCCGACCTGGAAGCACCGGATTTCGATGTCGACGCCTATCTCGCGAAGCTCGGCCCCGCCGCCTCGCTCGTCGCCTCGACCGTCCGCAACAGCTCCAACCCCACGATGCTGAACGCCGGTTACAAGGTCAACGTGATCCCCGGCAGCGCCACGGCGATGATCGACGGCCGCTTCCTGCCCGGTCACGAGGACGAGTTCCGCGCCACGATGGACGAGCTGACCGGGCCCGACGTGGCCTGGGAGTTCCACCACCGCGAGACCGCGCTGACCGCCCCGCTCGACTCGCCCACGTACGCGCGGATGCGGGAAGCCGTACGGGAGTTCGCGCCCGAGGGCATCCCGGTCCCGTACTGCATGTCGGGCGGCACCGACGCCAAGCAGTTCTCGCGCCTCGGCATCACCGGCTACGGCTTCTCGCCGCTGCGGATGCCGCCCGGGCTCGACTACAACGCGCTCTTCCACGGCGTCGACGAGCGCGTCCCCGTGGACGCCCTCCACTTCGGCGTCCGCGTCCTGGACCGCTTCCTGCGCACCGCCTGAGCCGCGGGACCGCGCTCCCGCCGCACGCACGTACCTTCCGAGAGAGGCATCCATGGGCAGCACCCCCGCCGAACTCCCCTACGGCACCTGGCCGTCACCGATCGATGCGGAGACCGCCGCGAGCCACGACGGCTCGCCCGACCACCTCGGCCATGTCGGTGACGAGCTGTGGTGGACCGCGCCGCGCCCCGCCGAGGGCGGTCGCAGGACGCTCGTGCGGCGACGCGCGGACGGCACCGAGGAGAGCGCGCTGCCCGCGCCGTGGAACGTGCGCAACAGCGTGATGGGATACGGGGGTTTCCCCTGGACGGGCCGCACGGGGGAGCACGGGCCGCTCGTCGTCTTCACGCACTTCGGCGACCAGCGCCTGTACGTGGTCGAGCCGGACGCCCCGGGCAGCGAGCCGCGCCCGCTCACCCCGCTCTCCCCGGTCGGCGGCGGACTGCGCTGGTGCGAGCCGGTCTTCGCCCCCTCTGGCGACGAAGTATGGTGCGTACTGGAGGAGTTCACCGGCGGGGAGCCGACCGACCTGCGGCGCGTGCTCGCGGCCGTACCTCTCGACGGCTCGGCGGCCGGCGACCGCGCGGCGGTACGCGAACTGACCGACGCGGCGCACCGGTTCGTCACCGGGCCCAAGCTCTCCCCGGACGGCACGCAGGCCGTGTGGCTCGCCTGGGACCACCCGCGCATGCCCTGGGACGGCACCGAACTGCGGCACGCGACCATCTCCCCCGACGGCACCCTCACCGCCGCCCGCACCCTCATCGGCGGCCCCGGGGAAGCCGTCGCGCAGGCCGAGTTCACGCCCGAGGGCGCGCTCCTCGCGGCGACCGAGCGCGGCAACTGGTGGAACCTGCACCGCGTCGACCCCGCCAGCGGCGAGGCCACCAACCTGTGCCCGCGCGAGGAGGAGACCGGCGGCCCGCTGTGGAAGGCGGGGATGCGCTGGTTCGCCCCCCTCGAAGGCGGCCTCGTCGCGATGCTCCACGGGCGCGGCGGCAACGCCCTCGGCATCCTCGACCCCGCCGCGGGCACCCTCGTGGACGCCGTCGGGCCCTGGACCGAGTGGTCCGCGACCCTCGCCGTGCACGGCAGCCGCGTCACCGGGATCGCCGCCGGACCCACCTCGGGCGCCGAGATCGTCGAACTCGACACCGGCACCGGGCGCGCCCGCGTCGTCGCCGCCCCGCACCACGACGCCGTGGACCCGGCCTACTACCCGGTCGCCGAGGAACGCGTCTTCACCGGCCCCGGGGGCCGCGACATCCACGTCCACCTGTACCCGCCGCACCACCCGGAGGCCACCGGGCCCGCCGGGACGCCCGCCCCGTACGTGATGTGGGCGCACGGAGGACCCACCGGGTACGCGCCGTGCGTCCTGGACCTGGAGATCGCCTACTTCACCTCGCGCGGCATCGGCGTCGCGGAGGTCAACTACGGCGGCTCGGCCCACTACGGCAAGGAGTACCGCGAGCGGCTGCGCGAGCAGTGGGGCATCGTGGACGTCGAGGACTGCGCCGCCGTCGCCCGGGCCCTCGCCGACGAAGGGCTCGCCGATCCCGCGCGCCTGGCGGTGCGCGGCGGCAGCGCGGGCGGCTGGACCACGGGCGCCTCGCTCGTCTCCACCGACGTCTACGCCTGCGGCACGATCCTCTACCCGATCCTCGACCTCACGGGCTGGGCCACGAGCGGCACGCACGACTTCGAGTCGCAGTACCTCGAAGGACTCATCGGCCCGCTCGCCGAGGTCCCCGGA
The DNA here is from genome assembly GCF_010548245.1 of Streptomyces sp. SID11385. Classification (GTDB taxonomy): domain Bacteria; phylum Actinomycetota; class Actinomycetes; order Streptomycetales; family Streptomycetaceae; genus Streptomyces. Next base: position 2,744 of record NZ_JAAGLR010000733.1, on the reverse strand, counting down.
CGGTACGAGGAACGCTCGCCCGCGAACCACCCCGAGCAGGTGGGCGCGCCCTTCGTTCTCCTCCAGGGCCTGGACGACCCCATCTGCCCGCCCGTGCAGTGCGAACGCTTCCTCGACGCGCTCGCGAGCGCCCCGGGCGGCGGCGTCCCGCACGCCTACCTCACCTTCGAGGGCGAGGGCCACGGATTCCGCAGGCTCGACACGCTCGTCCGCGCCCTCGAAGCCGAACTCTCGCTGTACGCGCAGACGTTCGGCTTCGAAGCGGCGGACGTCCCGCACCTGGAGCTGCGCACGGCGGAGCAGCGGTGAGCCTCGTCCCGCTCACCCGCCCCGCCCGGCTCGCGCCGGGCGCGCGCGTCGCCGTCGTCGCCCCGAGCGGCCCCGTCCCCGAGGACCGCCTCAAACCGGGGCTCGACCTCCTGCGCGAGTGGGGCCTCGAACCCGTCGTCGGCGCCCATGTCCTCGACCGGCACCCGCAGTTCGGGTATCTCGCGGGCACCGACGCCGACCGCGCGGCCGACCTCCAGGCCGCCTGGTGCGACCCGGCCGTGGCCGCCGTGCTGTGCGCGCGGGGCGGATACGGGGCGCAGCGTATGAGCGACCTGCTCGACTGGGACGCGATGCGCGCCGCCGGGCCCAAGCCCTTCCTCGGCTTCAGCGACATCACCGCGCTCCACGAGGACTTCGCGACGCGCCTCCACCTCGCCACGCTGCACGGCCCGATGGCCGCCGGGATCGACTTCCTCCAGCACGAAGGCTCCCGCGCCCACCTGCGCGCGACGCTCTTCGCACCCGAGGCCGTCCAGGTCCTGCACGCCGCCGAAGGCGCCCGCGCCCTCGTCCCCGGACGGGCCGAAGGCGTCACCTTCGGCGGCTGCGTCTCGCTCCTCGCCGCCGAACGCGGCACCCCGCACGCGCGGCCGAGCGGCGCGGGCGGGCTGCTGCTCCTGGAGGACGTCGGCGAGGAGGCGTACCGCCTCGACCGCATCCTCACGCAACTCCTGCGCACCGGACTGCTCGACGGGGTGCGCGGCGTCCTCCTCGGCTCCTGGGAGGAGTGCGGCCCGTACGAGAGCGCGATCCGGCCGCTGCTCGCCGACCGTCTCGGCGGTCTCGGCGTGCCCGTGATCGAGAACTTCGGCTTCGGCCACGGGCGCGGCGCGCTCACGATGCCGCTCGGGGTCCGGGCCGTGCTCGACGCGGACGCGGGGACGCTGACGCTGACGGAGCCCGCGCTGGCCTGAGACCTGCGCTCAGGCGGGCCCCTCGTCGTCGAGCCCCGCGCGGGCGAGGCGTTCGAGAAGCGCGATGGCCTTGTCGACGTCCACGCGCTCCTCGGGACGCACGACCTCGTCGATCGCGCGCGCGAGGAAGGCGGCCCGGCCCGCGAGCAGCCGCTCGATCAGCTCGGCGGCCGAAGGAGCCGCGCTGGTGAGCTTCTTGCGGCCGTCCGAGGGGTCGGGCTCGGTACGGACGAGCCCGGCCGCCTTGAGCGCGGCGAGGCTCTGCGCGATGGACTGCGCGCTGACGTGGTCGAGCGCGGCGAGCCGCGCGGCGGTCACCGGGCCCTCGCGCACGACGCTCGCGAGGACGGTGAGCTGCGTGGGCGTGAGCCCCGTCGCGTGCTGCCCGGACTCGCTCCGCAAGCGGGCGCGGAGCCGCCGGATGGCGTCGTTGAGGCGCTGGGCGCGGTCGACGCCGGCCCCGGCGGCGGCGGTTCCGGATGGCGCCGGGGCGGGAGGCGGGGCGGACGGGCTGGGCATGCGGGGAGGCTAAAAATACGCAAGTAACTTTGTCAAGCTTCTTGCGTACCTGTCGCGGCACCCTTCGCACGGAACGTCGCGAGTGCCTCCAGGTCCCCCACCGCGGCGCCCACGTACGTCTCCGCCCAGGCCCGCGCGTCCGGGTACGCCGAACCCGCGACGACCGCCCCGATCGCCGCCGGTACGTCCACGGGCGTGTGCCGCAGCGAGACCTGCCCGTCGCGCAGCAGTGCCCAGGAGCCGCCGGGCCGGCCGTACGGCATCCCGACGCTGCCCGGGTTGACGACGAGACGCCCGCCGACGAGCCGCACGAACGGCATGTGGGTGTGCCCGCACACCACTGTCCGCACCTCCTGCGGCAGCCCGGCGAAGACCTCCGCCCACTTCTCGGGGCAGGTGTCCACGAGCACCACTTCCTCGTCGTCGCGCGGGGTGCCGTGGCAGAACACGACGGGGCCGAAGCCCGCGACCTCGCGTGTCACGGGGTGCGGGAGCCCGTTCAGAAGGGCGAGGTGGGCGGGGGTGAGCTGCCGGGCGGCCCACAGGTCGACGGGCCAGGCGCCGTCGGCGGCGAGGGTGCCGCGCGCGAGGGCCACGAGCTCGCGGTCCGCGTTGCCCCGTACGAGCACGGCGCGCTCCCCGAGGGCGGTCAGGCGGTCCAGGACCGCGACCGGCTGCGGGCCCGCCGCCAAGTCGCCGGTGAACACGAGCAGTTCGGCATCGCGCACGTCCGGCTCGGCGAGGACGGCGTCGAGGACGGGCAGGACGCCGTGGAGATCGGAGAGCACCGCGACGGCGCGAGGGATCATCCCGTCATGCTCGCGCGCCCCTTCGCGGGGTTCAAGCCGGGTGCGGGGAGGACGCCGAGGGCGCGGAGCGCGGCGCGGACCCCGGTGTGGCGGGCGGCGTGCGTGTGCGCGGCGGTGAGCGCGTCGGGTCCGTACGCCGTCGTGAGCCCGATGACGCGGCACCCGGCCGCGC
>NZ_JAAGLR010000706.1 GCF_010548245.1 Streptomyces sp. SID11385 | reverse complement strand
CCGCGCGGCTCGCCCACAGCGGGACCTCGATGATCGCCGTCGTCCCGCCGTGGGCCGCCGGGGCGCACCACGTCGAGCGGCCGATGCCCGCCGAGCCCGCCGCGAGGCGGTGGCGGAGCGCGGGCGGGGGCAGGACGTGCACGGCGGGGGCCGGGGTCTCCCAGTGGAGGGCGTCGAAGGTGCCGTACTGGAGCGGGATGCCGTGGTCCGTCGCCGCGCGGGCGAACGGCTTCTCGACGCCCGGGAGCCCGGCGGTGAGCTGGAGGAAGGTGCCGCCCGCGTCGACGTTGTGCAGGGAGCATTGCAGGACGGGGCGCAGGGTGCCGACGAGGCCGAGGAGCGTGTCGGTCTCGGGCAGGCGGTGCCCTTCGATCGGGGCCCACTCCGGCTGCTCGGCGGCGAGCGGGCGGTAGGAGGCGCGGTAGTAGTCCGCGAGGGCGCGCGCGGGCGGCGCGGGGACCGGGCCGCCGCAGACCTCCGCCGTGCGGCTGAGAGCCGCCGCGTCCGGGTCGAGGCAGAGGAGGAAGTCCCAGGTCACGCGGGTGAGATCGGCGGCGGGGGACGCGATCCGGCCGCGGAGGAGGCGGCGCGCGAGCGTGAGCGCCGTCGTCGGTCCCGTCGGCTCGTCCGCGTGCGCCCCGGAGACGACGAGTACGTGGCGGGGGCCGCGGCCCACCGAGAGCAGGAGCAGCGGCCGGCCCCCGCGCGAGGT
>NZ_JAAGLR010000670.1 GCF_010548245.1 Streptomyces sp. SID11385 | reverse complement strand
GGGGTCGTGCGGGCGGGGGCCGGAGAGGGTGGTGCGGTGGGAGCCGGCGGAGGTGGTCGGGGTCACCGGAAGCGAGATGAATCCGACCCGGTCAGCGTGCTAATCTTCAGATGTCGCCAGGGCAACACGGCGGCAACACCCAATTTGCGCGGGTGGCGGAATAGGCAGACGCGCTGGATTCAGGTTCCAGTGCCCGAAAGGGCGTGGGGGTTCAACTCCCCCCTCGCGCACACAGTAAGAGGCGGCACCGTGAAAACGGTGCCGCCTCTTTTTGTTCGGGGGCTGGGGCGGTTTGTTCGGGGGCTGGGGCGGTCGACGGGGGCGGCGGGTGTGACATCAGCCGCTTCTGGTCCTGAGGGCGCGGGGTCCGGGGTGGAGCCCGACGCCGGGCCCGGGACCCCGGACCCCGGACCCCGCGTCGGAGCGTGAGCTGTCACACAGCCGGTCAGGCGGCCAGTCGCGCGGCCAGCGCCTTCGCCTTGACGTCCGCGTCCTCGAAAGCCTTCTCGCGGCTCGCCTGCGCCAGCGGCCGCAGCTCCGCCAGCTCCTCCTTCATCGGCGCCAGCGTCAGCTCCGGCACGATGAAGTCGACCTCCGCGCCCAGCATCCCGGTGAGCACCTTCTCGACGTAGTTCGTCACGAACTCGAAGCTCTCGCGCGGCGTCCCGGGCGCGTACGAACCGCCGCGGCTCGCGATCACGGTGAACGGCAGCCCCTTGACGGTGCTCTCGGGGCCACCGGTGCGGCCGACCACGATGACCTGGTCCAGCCACGCCTTGAGCGTCGAAGGGATCGAGAAGTTGTACATGGGCGCCGCGAGCAGCACCGCGTCGGCGGCCTCCAGCTCGGCGACCAGCTCCTCGCGCGCCGCGACGGCCGCGCGCTGCTCCCCGGTGTGCTGCTCGGCGGGCACGAAGTCGGCGGAGAGGGCGTCCCAGCCGAGGTGCGGCACGGGGTGGGCGGCGAGGTCGCGGTGGACGACGGTGCCGCCGGGGTGCGCCTCCAGCCAGTTCTTGACGAACGCGGCGCCGACCTCGCGGGAGGCGGACTGCTGAGGGGCGAGGGCCGAGTCGATGTGCAGCAGGGTTGCCATGGGGACTCCAGGTGCTTCGTACGTCCGGCTTCCGGGTGGTTCCGGGTGGACGGGAACGGGGGTGGGGGCACGGGTGTGCCGGGGCGGGACGAGGAGCGTGCCGAGGGACGCGCCGAGGGGCGTGCCGAGAGCGTGAACTTTCCTCTAGAACTAGTAATAACACAGGTGCTTACTTTTCCGCAGTGATGGCCTGGAGGGCAGTACCCTGGGACGCATGGCGGAGAAGACGGAGAGCGACGCGGCGTGTACCGAGGTCGGCAGGGGGATGACCCTCGTCTTCAACCTGCTGGGCAAACGCTGGACGGGGCTGATCGTCGCCGTGCTGATCCCGGGCCCCGCGCACTTCGCCGATCTGCGCCGGGCCGTTCCCGGCATCAGCGAGCGGATGCTCTCGGACCGCCTCACCGAACTCGCGGCCGCGCGCCTCGTCGTGCGCGAGGTCGACGAGGGCCCACCGCTGCGCGTCAGTTACCGCCTCACCGAGGCCGGCGAAGCGCTCGGCCCCTCGCTCGCCTCGCTCGGCGACTGGGCGGAGCGGTATCTGGAGGACGTGGGCTCCCCCTGCACGGAGGCTCGCGCCGCTGCCCGCCGGGCGACGGGGGACGCGGACGCGGGGTGCTGAGGCGGGCGGCGGGCTGACGGGGTGCGGGCGCGGGGGAGTCGAGGGGGCGGTGGGGGCCGCGTCGTAGGGTGCCTGCCACACGTACAGCGCCCGGACCCGTCCCGTACCCGTGGGAACGGTGGGGCGCGCGGACGAGGGGGCGGTCGGCGCATGACGGAGACGGTGGCGGCGGATACGGCGGCGGGGGCCCGCGCGGGAGCGGGCGGGGCGGCTCGTACGGAGGCGGACGCCGCGCCCCGTACCGAGGGGCCGGCGGTGACACGTACCGGGGCGGGGCCGGGGCGGATACCCGAGGTGGCCGGATTCGCGCGGCGGGGCGGGG
>NZ_JAAGLR010000637.1 GCF_010548245.1 Streptomyces sp. SID11385 | reverse complement strand
CGCGGTCTTCCGCCGCGCGCGGGGCGGCTCTCCGCTCCCCGCCGGCCGGACCGGCGGCAACCCCCGCGCGCCCGAGTCCCGTTGCACCCCTTTCCGACACCCTCCGTACCACCGTGACCTGCCCCGATAGGGTGACGAGGGCGGTCCCGGCGGGCACGAGGCCCGTCCTGGCGGACGCGAGGAAAGGGCGAGGGCGGATGAGTGAGACCGGGATGCTGCGCTGGAGCGACTACCGCGCGATGCCGTGGCGCAACGGCGGCGGCACGACGCGGGAGGTCGCCTCGGGCACGCTGCCGGGCGTGGCGTGCGGCGAGCGGGGACCCGGAGCGGAGCCGTCCGGCCCGGACGCGTTCGACTGGCGGGTCAGCATCGCGGACGTGGACGCGGGCGGGCCCTTCTCGGCGTTCCCCGGCATCGACCGCGTGATCACCCTCGTCGAGGGCTCCGGCATGGTGCTGACCGTGGACTCCGCCCCGCCCCGCCTCGTCGAGCCCCTGACCCCCTTCGCCTTCCCGGGCGACGCGCGCACGGACTGCCGCCTGGAGGGCGGGGCCGTGCGCGACATGAACGTCATGACCCGGAGGGGCCACGCGTCGGCACACGTACGGATGGTGCCCGTCGGCGACGGCGGCACGGAGGTGACGGGCGCCGCGGACGAGATCGTGCTCGTCCTGGCCGTCACCGAGGGCGTCGTCGTCGACGAGCGGGGCACCGCGACGCCGCTCGGCCGCCTCGACTGCGCCCGCGCGACGCCGCGCCTCTCGCTGCGCGGTGAGGGCACGGTGGCCGAGATCCGGATCGCCCCGGCGCGCTGAGCCGCGCCGGGGGAGCCCTCACAGCAGCGCGAACTGCCCCTCCGGGCCCTCTTCGCGCGTCTCCAGGACGGTCGCGGGCCGCCGCGCCGCGGGCGGTACGGGGAGCACTCCGGCCGACCGCAGTTCCGCCGCCCCGATCCGCTCGCCCCGCCCTCCGGCCGCGACGAACTCCGCGCACCGCGCCGCCCGTTCGGCGTGCAGCGTGAGGTCCGTGAGCAGCGCGAGGAGGTCCGAGGTCCACTCGCGGGGCCACACGCGCGGGACGAGCGCCGCGAGGCCCTTGGCCGTCGGGTCGCCCACGCGGGCGCGGAACCACCGGACGAGGACGCGTTCCCCCTCGCTGTGCGCCTCCCAGGCGACGGGCGCGACCGGGGCGAGCACGCCCGCCTCACCGACGCGCAGGGCCTCGTCCTCCGGCTCGTACGAGAGGGCCGGGAGCGCACCGCCGGGCGAGAGTTCCAGCGTCTCGCGCACCCACGGGCGGCGCCCCCCGGGCAGCCGGGGCCGCGGGC
>NZ_JAAGLR010000609.1 GCF_010548245.1 Streptomyces sp. SID11385 | reverse complement strand
GGGATGCTGCCGCGGCTCGCGCTCATGGCCTCGGGGCTCACCGCGCTCGACGACCGGCGCGCGGCCGGGGCCTCGGTGAGCCGGCACCGGGTGGGCACGGCGCTCGCCGCGACGCACCGGGGGCTGAGCCTCGCCACCTGCGTCCTCGCGGTCTCGACCGCGGGGGCGGGGATCGTACTGCTGCGCGAGGTCTCGGTGTGGACGGTGTCGCTCGCGGCGGCGACCGCGCTCGCCCTCGCGCTGCGCGCCCGCGCCTTCCCGCTCGCCGCGCAGGTCGCCGTGCTCCTCGCCGGGTCCGCCGCCGTCGTCCTCGCGCTGCTCCTCAGCTGGCGCGAACACGCGCATGCGCAAGGGGCGTTGGCGGTGCTCGTGGTGCTCGCCGCGGCGTGCCTCGCGGTGCTGTTCGTGGAGCCCGCCGAGCACGTACGGGTGCGGCTGCGGCAGGCGGGTGACAGCCTGGAGTCCCTGGCGGTCGTGGCGCTGCTGCCCCTGCTCCTGGGAGAGTTCGGGGTGTACGCGCGGCTGCTGGACACTTTCTCGTAAGCGGCGGGTACGGAGCGGGGGACGGGATGACGGCGCCGAGCGACTGGCAGCGGGACCTGATACGGGAGGTGGGGGCGGCGGAAGCCGGAGGGGAGCCCTCGCGGCCCGGCGACACCCCCGCGCGCCCGGCCTCCCCGGCCCGTGCCCCCGACCCC
>NZ_JAAGLR010000581.1 GCF_010548245.1 Streptomyces sp. SID11385 | reverse complement strand
TGCCCGGCGACCGCGCCGGGGCGCAGCGCGCCGAGCACGGGGGCGCCCCGGTCCTCCAGGGTCCCCGCGAGCGCGGCGGCCGAGAGCAGCCCGGCGGCCACGAGCAGCGGCTGGGCGACGGCGGTGTCCCGGATCGCGTCGGCGTCGGCCTTCGTCCCGTAGTGGACGAGGTCGAGTCCGATCGTCTCGGACCAGCCCGCGAGCCGCTCGGCCGCGCCGGGCAGTTCGAGCCAAGGGGTCAGGAAGCCGGGCGTCTGGGCGCCCTGGCCGGGAGCGACAAGTACAAGCACGCTCACACTCTCTCTTGTGAAGGGTCCGGTACACCGGTGGGGACAGGGACGAATAACCGACAGGGTAATTGTCGGGACCGCACAAAAGTCTAGGATCGCTGTTCGGCCGCGGCCAGGCGCCCCAGGATGAGCGCGATGCGCAGCGTGAACGCGGAGCGTACATCCGAGGGGGACCAGCCGGTGACGTCAGTCACACGTCGGAGCCGGTAGCGCACGGTGTTCGGGTGCACGAAGAGCATCCGCGCGGCACCTTCCAGGCTGCTCGCCTGCTCCAGGTAGACGCTCAGCGTCTCCAGGAGCGCCGAGCCCGCCTCCTGAAGTGGTCTGTAGATCTCCTCCACCAGCTGGTCCCGCGCGGCGGGGTCGGACGCCATCGCGCGCTCCGGGAGGAGGTCGTCCGCGAGCACCGGGCGCGGGGCGTCCTGCCAGGCCGCCGAGGCGCGCAG
>NZ_JAAGLR010000552.1 GCF_010548245.1 Streptomyces sp. SID11385 | reverse complement strand
GCTCGCGCTGGTCCTGTGGGACGTACCCGCCGAGGAGGGCGCGGCGCTGCGTACGGCGGTGCGCGCGCTCGGCGATCCCGAGGGGCTGCGGGCCGTCGTCCTCGCCGACACGGTCTACGGCGCCGCCGCGAGCCGCCGCGCGCTGATCGAAGTGCTGCTCCTGCCCGACCCGCGCGAGACCGCGCGGGAGGCCGCCGCCGCTCCCGCACCTCCCACCGAGGAGCCGCCCGCATGAGTCCCGCCCCCGAACGGGCCGTCCCCGTCACCCTCGACCTGCGGCAGTACGCGCGGCGCCCGCGCACCGGCGCCGAGGTCGTCGCCCTGTGGGAGCGCCTGGAGCCCGTCGTGACGACGGTGGACCCGCGCGCGATGCCGCGCGCCGTCATCGAGGTACCGGGCGAGGGCCGCGTCGGGGTCTGGTTCCTCAGCCCCGGCACCGTCCCCGTACCGATGGACCCCACGACACCGTTCGCCGTGCGCGGGGTCGTCGAGCCGCCGCGGGCACGCCCCGCCTGCGACACGTGTGCCGCCGAAGGGCGCGAGACGTACGGGCCGTTCCGCTGCCCGGGCTGCGGCCCGAAGGGGCGCGGCGGGCACGTCTGCGAGGAGCACGCGCTCTTCCTGCCGGGCCGGGCGCGCGCGACGTGCGCGCGGC
>NZ_JAAGLR010000509.1 GCF_010548245.1 Streptomyces sp. SID11385 | reverse complement strand
GGCGTCGGCGGGCGGGGCCTCGGCGCGCGCGGGCTGTGCCGCGTACGCGCTCTGGAGACCGGCGCCGGTGCCGAAGAGAGTGAGCGTCAGGGCGAGGGCGCCGAGAACCCGGGAACGGGGGGCGCGGGAGCGGGGGGTTCTGGAGCGGGTGGGGCGTGGGGGCACGTAACTCCTCCTCGGGAGGGCCCCGGGGGTGGGGCCGCACCTCACCTTCGCGCGTCCGGCACCCGCGCACCAGGGATGCCAGTGGACACACCATTGAACAGTGCGTGACGCGGCGATCCCGGCTGCCCCCTGCGAGCGGGGGCGGCCAGGACCGGGCGCGGCGGGCGGCTGAGGCCCGATCAGCAGAGCTTCGCCGAGAGGCTGATGGTGGTGCCGGCCAGGGCCTGGCTCACCGGGCAGTTCGCCTTGGCGTCGTTGGCGGCGGCGGTGAAGCCCGCCTCGTCGATGCCGGGCACGGTGCCCTCGACGGAGAGGTGGATGCCGGTGATGCCGGTGCCGGGCTGGAAGGTGACGTCCGCCGAGGTGATGAGGCGGGTCGGCGCGTGACCGGCCTGGGTGAGGCCGTTGGAGAGGGCCATCGAGAAGCACGAGGAGTGCGCGGCGGCGATCAGCTCCTCCGGGCTGGTCTTCCCGTTCGGCTCCTCGGCGCGCGAGGGCCAGGAGACGGGGGTCGAGCCGACGCCGGAGGAGTCGAGCGTGACGGTGCCGCTGCCCTTGAGCAGGTCGCCTTCCCAGACGGTGTGCGCGGAACGAGTGGTGGCCACGGTGCGGTCCTTTCGCGAGCGAGGGCCCCGGGGGCGGGGCCGGTCCGCCCCGGCGGGGGCGGGCCGTGGCCTATACGATCACATTCCGCCCGCGCGAGGCGGAGTTGGCGGCACCGGTACGGGTGCGGCAGCGGCCTCGGCGGGGCGGCTGGGCAGCGGGATCTGCGGGCCGTGGCTCTCGCGCAGCCAGCGCCGCAGGACCTCGTGGACCCGTTCGGCGCCGACGAGTTCGCCGCCCTCGGCGACCGGGGCGCTCAGCGCCAGCGGCGAGAGCAGGAAGGGCCGGGACTGGTCGCCGCCGAGCCCGCCGTGCGAGCCGATCTGCTCCTCGAAGGCGAGGACTTCGCCGGTCTCCGGGTCGTACCAGGAGTTGACCATGATGTCCGCGCAGTGCGGGAAGGAGTCGGTGCGCCGCACGGCCTCGGCCGCACCGGGCCCGAAGGCGGCGAGCGGCCCCAGCTCCTCGGCCGTCGGGTGCGCGCCGAGGTCCTTGAGGCGCACCTCGGCCCCGTACGCGCCGAGCACGACGCCGCCGTGCTCCGCGTCCCGGACGAGCAGGAAACCGACCCCCGGGTGGTGCGCGAGCGTCGAGAGCAGCGCGGGGTGGCGGCGGTCGATCTCCTGGCGCGTCATGCGGTGCGGGACGTCGGGGAAGGAGACGAGGCCGAGGTTGCCGGAGGCGAGGACGACGGGCTCGGAGCGGCGCGGCGAGGCGTGGTGCTCCTCGGCGCGCTCCTCGACGGGGCGGTGCAGCGCGGCCCGGACCGCGGCGCGCGCCTCGTTGCCCGAGTGCGTACGGCGCACCTTGCGCGGCACGGGCAGTCCGCAGCCCGCCCGCACCAGCTCGCCGAGGCTGAGCCCGTACCGCATCCGGAAGGTCTCGCCGGGGCTCTGGCCGTGGTCGGACAGGAGGACGATCCGGTAGGGGCGCGGGGCGAGTTCGGCGACCTTGAGGACGAGGGCGAGGGAGCGGTCGAGGCGGCGCAGGATCTGCTCGGCGTCGCGGCTGCGCGGGCCCGAGTGGTGCGCGACCTCGTCGTAGGCGACGAGGTCGGCGTAGATCGCGGTGCGGCCGGCGAGCAGGTCGCCCATGACGGCCGCGACGACGACGTCCCGTTCGACGACGGTCGCGAAGGCGCGGACGAAGGGGTAGAGGCCGCCGCGGCCCATGCGGGGGCGTTCACGGCGCAGTCTCGCGCGCGTGGACTGGGACATCTCGCGAACGACCTCGGCGACGAAGGACAGCGCGGTGCGCACCGCGTTCGCGGGGTCGCTGAAGTACGCGAAGTACCCGGCGCGCGAGCGGGTCGCCTTGCCGCGCCGCACCGCGACGGACAGGACGAGCGCGAGCTGGTCGGCGCCGCCGCCGAAGAGGTTGCCGCGGCTCGCGCCGTCCAGGCTCAGCAGGCCGGAGTCGCCGGTGCGCTCGACGGCCCGGCGTTGCAGTTCGGCCGCGCTCGCCGGGCGGTTCGACACGACGACCTCGCGGGTCTCCTTCTCGTACCAGCGGAAGGCGGGGACGTCGAAGTTGCTGCCGTGCAGGATGCCGAGCTGGCTCGCGCCCGTCTGACTCGACCAGTCGGTGCGCCACGGCGTGACGCGGTGGGTCGGGAAGCCGCCGAGGAGTCCGGCGACGGTCGGCATGACGCCCTTGCCGACGGCGTCCATGAGGACGTCGTGGCCGAGGCCGTCGAGCTGGAGGAAGACCGTGCCCGGCGGGGCCGGGGTGCCGCTGGGGCGGCCGTAGCGGCGGTAGGCGAGGCGGTGGAGGCGGCGGCGGTAGGCGTTGTCGTCCCGTACCGCGAGCGCGCCCCCGGTCGCCGAGGCGACGGCCGACATGACGGCGGCGACCACGACGGCGGTCTCCGGGTTGACCTCGCCCCTGTTCACCGGGACGAGCCGCAGCGCGAGGAGCAGCAGCGAGCCGTTGAGGAAGAAGACGAGCACCGCGAGGACGAACGCGGGCACGAGCAGCAGCGTGCGCACGAGCAGCGGCCACACGAGGGCGCCGAGCAGCCCGAAGACCCCGGCGCCGAGCGCGGCCGTGGAGGCGATGCGCGTCGCGCTGTCCCCGTCGGCCGACTGGAGCTTGAAGTCCGGCAGCAGCCCCGCGAGCACCAGCATCGTCAGGGTGCTCACCCCCCAGACCGCGAACATCCGCAACACGGCGCTCCCGGCCCCGCGCCACCTCTCCTCTTTCACCGCTCACCTTTTCCTCACGCGGTCCGCGCGGAACGCCCGCGGACCGTCCCCCCACCTTCGCACACCGCGCTCTGCCGCTTTCCCGCCCGTCGCGGGTCCGGGGCGGGGGTCCCCGCCCGGAAGGACGCGCGAGGACGGCGCCGGGGTTCAGCGGCGGTCGCGGCCGAAGTCCGGCGGGCGGTCGCGGCCGAAGTCCGGAGGGCGGTCGCGGGCCGGGTTCAGCGGCCGTCGTAGCCCGCGGTCGGCATGGAGAGCCTGCGGTGGATGCGGGCCTTGTGGGCGGCGTCGTAGCGCGGCTCGGGGAGCGCGGCGAGCGCGAGCGGGATGCCGCGCAGCTCGCACAGCGCGCGGAACTCCTCCGCCGGGCGCACGGCCTCGGCGAGCGCCGCCGCCTCCGCGACCACGAAGAGATCGGCCTCGCCCCGGTCGACCGGGTCCCACAGCGCCTCGTGCCCGGGGGCGAGGCCGTGCGCGAGCACTTCGCGCACGAGGGTGTGCCCGCGCGCGGCGGCCCACTGCGCGCAGTGCGCGAACTGACTGCGGATGTCGACGAGGTACGGCTGTGTGTCGAGCCGTTCCAGGGGTACGAGGGCGGCGATCGCCACCGCGCGGTGCCCGTTCACAGCACTCCCCCGTTCCGCTCCGGGGCCGGTGTCCCCCACCCCCGTGTGGACGGCGCCCGCGGGGCACACGTCCGGATGAGTGCCGACTCTACTGGAGCCCTTAGGCTCGACGGGAGCCCGCGGACGGCGAAGCGGCCCCGCGGCGGTGGCGAGGAGGAGCGGCGACGGTGGAGATCACCTGGTGGGGACATGCGACCTGCACCGTGGAGGACGCGGGGACACGGCTCCTCACCGACCCGGTGCTCGTGCGGCGGCTCGCCCATCTGCGCCGCCGTCAGGGGGCGCTGCCCCCGCCCGTCGTGCTGCGCGCGGACGGGGTGCTCGTCTCGCACCTGCACAGCGACCACCTGCACGTGCCCTCGCTCGCGCGCCTCGCGCCCGGGACGGTGGTGCTGCTGCCGCGCGGCGCGCTGCGGGCGGTGCCGGGGCTCGGGCGGCGGCTCGCGCGGCTCGAACTCGTCGAGGTCGCCCCGGGCGACAAGCAGCGGATCGGCGGGCTCGACATCCGCGCGGTCCACGCCCGGCACGACGGGCGGCGCTTCCCCGTGGGCCCGCGCCAGGCACCCGCGCTCGGCTACGTCATCAGCGGCACGGCACGCACCTACTTCGCCGGGGACACCGGGCTCTTCTCCGGGATGGCGCGCGAGACGGGCCCCGTCGACGTCGCACTGCTCCCGGTGGGCGGCTGGGGGCCCGGGCTCGGGCACGAGCACCTCAACCCGGAGCGTGCCGCGCTGGCGCTGAGCGCTCTGCGACCGCGCGCCGCCGTTCCCGTGCACTTCGGCACGTACTGGCCGATCGGCCTCGACGCGGTGCGCCCGCACGAGTTCCACTCGCCCGGCGTCGACTTCGTACGGCAGGCGGCGCAGCTCGCGCCGGACGTCGCGGTGCACCTGCTCGGGCACGGCGAGAGCGTGCGCCCGGAGGTGGCGCGGTGACCGCGCGCGGGACGGCCTGGGACCTGGCCGTGGAGAACGCGCGGGGCGCGGCGTGGGACGGGGCGCGGGCGCTCTCGCAGGCGGCGGACCGCGTCGCGGACAAGGTGCCGGGGGTGACGCAGCAGGCGGTGGGCTATCCCTCGCTCTTCCTGCTCGTCCTGCTCGGCGCGCTCGTCCCCGTGATACCCACCGGCGTGCTCGTCAGCTCGACCTCGGTGGTCGCCCTGCACCACAACCCCTTCAACCTGCTCCTCGTCTTCGGGACCGCGGCGCTCGCCGCGTTCCTCGGGGACGTGGCCCTCTACTGGCTCGGGCAGCGCGGAATGCGCTCGAAGAACGGCTCGCGCTGGCTCGACGCCCTGCGCGACCGGGCCCCCGCCGACCGCCTGGCGCAGGCCCGGCGCGGACTGGAGCACCGCCGCGTCCCGCTGCTCGTCCTCTCCCGCCTCGTCCCGGGCGGCCGTATCCCGGTCATGCTCGCGTGCCTCATGGCGGAGATGCCGCTGCGGGTGTTCGTCCGCGGCAACGCCCCGGCGTGCCTCGCCTGGGCGCTCACCTACCAGCTGGTCGGCATCCTCGGCGGCTCGCTCTTCCCCGAACCGTGGCAGGGCGTCGTCGCCGCGGTCGTGCTGACGCTGCTGATCAGCGGCGGGCCGCCGGTGTGGCGGCGGCTGCGCGGGACGCGGGGAGCGGACGAAGGGGGCGGGGCGGGGGCGGAGGACGCCGAGGAGGGGCGGGCGCGGGCCTGAGCACGGACGGAGCCGTACGGGAGGCGGGGCGGCGGGCCCGCGAGGCGTGTCGCCCGGCCCCGTAGCTGCCTGCGGCCCGTACCGCCCCCGGCCCGTCAGCTCTTGGCGGCGGTGTCGCCGAACTGGAGCTTCATCTGTGCCTGGATCTGCTTCTCGATCTCGTCGCCCATCGGGCCGTTCTCCCAGTCGGCGCCGAACTGCTTGTCCATCTCCTTGCGGAGCTGCTTCTCGAACTCCTTGCGGAAGAGCGGGTCGTTCTTGAACTCGTCCTCGTCGAGAGGACTCGCGGCGTCGGTGCCGTCCTTCGAGAGCTCGTCGACGTCCGCCGGGTCGCCGCCGAGGAGGAGGCCCGGGTCCATGCCGAAGACCGTGCCCTTCTTGCCCTGGGGCAGCTCCTTCGCCCCGGCGGGAGCGGCGATCTTCCCCGGATCGGCGAAGCGGAGCACGAGGTCGACCTTGTCGCCCTTCTTGATCCCGTCGCCCGGCTCGGCGAACTGGGTGACGTCGAGGGTGATCCCGGAGAGCGCGCCGTCCTTCAGAGCGAAATCGACCCCCGCCTTGCGGTGGGGGATGTCCTTGAGGTCCTTCTCCGTGGGGAGGCCGGGCAGCTTGCCCGCCGGAAGGTCGTCGGCCACGCCGCGAAGCGCCCCGACGACATCGGTGAGCAGGGCGCGGGCGGGGGCCTCGGCGCGGATGTGCTCGGTGCCGTCCTTCTTCCCCTGGTCGTCGAAGGTGACCCGGCGGGCGAGGATCGACTTGAGGTCGGTCTTCAGCTTGCGCTCGGTCTTGGGCGAGACCTGCTCGTCGGACTTCCCGTCGTCACTCGCCAGGCTCTTCAGCGCGTCGGTGTCGGTCTTGACCCACTTCCCCTCGAACAGGTCCTTGAGCGGGCCCATGCCTTCGGGCAGTTCGTCCGCGCCGGGCATCGGCTCGTCGAAGGTGTCGCCCAGCTTCGGGAGGTCGGCCCGCAGGTAGAAGGACTTGTCGATCATGCGGATGTCGAGCAGTTCCTCGCCCTTTCCGGAACCCAGCGAGAGGGCCACGGCCTTCATGTCCTTCTCCCCGGCCTCGGAGAGCGGCTTGGATGCCTGCACCGAGAGGGAGACACGCATCTTCGCGACCGCCTTCGCGGCCTTGGGCGAGAGCGCGTCCTCGGGGTCCTCGGACTTGTCCGTGCGCTGCAACACCTCTGGGTCCGCGTCGAACCCGAACTCGACGGTCAGCGCGCGCTGCTCACCGAGCTTGTCGGCTGCCTTCTGGATCTTCTGCGCTGCGCTCAGGTTCTCGACGGTGCCGCAGGCGGCGATCCCGGTGAGGGCGAGCGCGGCGGAGGTGGCGACGACGAGCGTGGTACGGCGTGCGGCGTTAATGGTCTTCCCCTGTCTTCGTGATACACACAGGAGACTCACCGAGGCTTCACACGGTTGTACGAATTCGAGACTACGAACGCGTAACGACCGGCGCGCGCGGTTTCACCGCGTCCCCGTCCCGCCCTCCGGCTGCCGTTCCAGGACGCGCGAGGCGCCCACCGGGAGGTCCCACAGGTCCGCGCGGGGGCGCCCGGCCGCGTGCCAGGCGGCGCGGGTGCGCAGGAGCGGTTCGAGCACGGGCTCGGCGGAGAGCAGGAAGGTGCCCCAGTGCATGGGGGCCATCCGGGCCGCGCCGAGGTCGCCCGCGGCGCGTACCGCCTCCTCGGGGTCGCAGTGCACGTCCCCGAGGCACCAGCGCGGGTCGTAGGCGCCGACCGGGAGGAGCGCGAGGTCGATGCCGGGCAGGCGGCGGCCGATCTCGGCGAAGGCGGGGCCGTACCCCGTGTCGCCCGCGAAGTACAGGCGCGGGCCGCCGCCGGGGGCGGTGAGGACCCAGCCGCACCACAGGCTGCGGCAGGTGTCGGCGAGGCCGCGTTTGGACCAGTGGTGGGCCGGTACGCAGTCGAAGCGGACGCCGTCCAGGACGGCGGCCTCCCACCAGTCCAGCTCGGTGACCCGCGTGAAGCGGCGCCGCCTGAACCACGGGGCGAGCCCGGCGGGGCAGAAGACGGGCGTGGACCGGGGCAGGCGGCGCATCGTGGGGGCGTCGAGGTGGTCGTAGTGGTTGTGGCTCAGGACGACCGCGTCGACGCGGCCGAGCGAGGCCCACGGCACGCCGACGGGGGTGACGCGGGCGGGGGTGCCGAGGATGCGGCGCGACCACACGGGGTCCGTGAGTACGGTGAGGCCGCCGATCCGTACGACGAAACTCGCGTGCCCGGCCCACGTGACGGCCAGCTCGCCGGGACGGGGCACCGGCGGCGGCGCGGGCGCGCACGGAATGCGCGGCACGTCCACGAGCCCCGCGGGCCCCGGCCGCACGGCGCCCTCCCGCACCAGCCGCGCGTACGCCCGGAGCCCGGGCAACGGCGCGCTGAGCCGGTCGCTGAAGTCTCTTGGCCAGCACCGGCGTTCACCGAGCGGCCGGGGCTCGGGCAACGGAGGAACCGCGGGGCGGACGGGCGGGCGCGAGGGATTCGGCGGCGCGGGGGTCATACGAGGGCCCCGCTGACACCGGCCGCCGTACCGGTCGCACCGTCCGCCACCCCAGCCGCCCCAGCCGCCCCG
>NZ_JAAGLR010000475.1 GCF_010548245.1 Streptomyces sp. SID11385 | reverse complement strand
CGAGAGGACCACCCCGTGCCGGGAACAGCCCCCCGCCCCCGCGTCCCGCTGAGGCTGCGCAAGCACCCCGTCCCCTGGGACCGCATGCGCCCCACCTGGCGCGAGGCCAGACCCGCCCTCATCCGCAACGCCCTCACCCGCGCCCAGCGGCGGCCCTCCGGCAACTGGTACGTCCTCGGCCCCTCCACCGCCGTCCGCCGCGGCGCGCCCCGCCCCCTCGCAGCCACCGTCGCCGGCACCGAGGTCGTCGCCTGGCGCACGCCGGAGGGAGACCTCGCGGCGGGCTCCGGGATCTGCCCCCACCTCGGCGCCCCGCTGTGCGACAGCCCCCTGCGCGCGGGCACCCTCGTCTGCCGCTGGCACGGCCTCGCCTTCGACGGCACCCCCACCGCCGGCTGGCAGCCCTACCCCGCCCACGACGACGGCGTCCTCACCTGGGTGCGTCTCGACGCCGTCGGCGGCGAAGAGCCCCTGCCCGCCCCCGTACTGCCCGTACGCCCCGAGCCCGCCGGAGCACTCGCCGCCGTCTACCGCACCGAGGGCACCTGCGAGGTCGAGGACATCGTCGCCAACCGCCTCGATCCCTGGCACGGGGCCTGGTTCCACCCCTACTCCTTCGTGGACCTCCGCGTCACCGGCACCGACGACGACGCCCTCGGCGTCAGCGTCTCCTTCAAAGTCGCCGGCCGCGCCGTCATCCCGGTCCGCGCCGTCTTCACCGCACCCGAACCCCGCACCGTCGTCATGCACATCACCGACGGCGAAGGCGCCGGCTCCGTCGTCGAGACCCACGCCACCCCCCTCGCCCCCGATCCCCAGGGCCGGCCCCGCACCGCCGTCACCGAAGCCGTCATCGCCACCTCGCCCCGCCCCGGTTTCGCCCTCGCCCGCCGCTCCGCCCCCGCCCTGCGCCCCCTCGTACGCGCCGCCGCCGCCCGCCTGTGGCGCGACGACCTCGCCTACGCCGAACGCCGCTGGCTCCTGCGCTCCACCGGCCGCTTCCCCGGCTGACCGGCGAGAGCACGCCTCAGCGCCCGGGCACCCGTACAGGCCCGCAGCACCCCTCAGCGACCGGCCGCCCCCACCAGCGCCCGCAGCACCGCCGACCGCCCGCGTACCGGCACCGTCCACAGGGTCTGCCCCCGCAGCCCCCACCCGGAGAGCAAGGCGTTCGAGGCGAGGAACCCCGAGGTCGCCGCCCGCTCCATGAGCGCCACCGGCAGCCCCGTACGCACCAGGTCCCCCGCGACGACCAGGGCGGGGTCCGGGGTGCGCACCGCCGGCCGGTCCGCGTACGAGCCGACCGGGAAGTGCGGGCAGTCCGCCCGCCATTCGTGCCGCTCGTCCACACTCGCCACCCCCGCCGTCTCCGGGTACACCCGCGCGAGCTGCTCCCGCAGCCGAGCCGCGACGGCACCCCGGTCGGCGGCCGGGTCCACCGCGTACGCGTGCAGCTCGACCACCGAACCGCCGGTGCGCGCCGCCCAGCGCCTCGCCTCCCCCTCCCACCGCTCCAGCACGCTCACGTTGTCGAGCCCCCCGAAACCGCTCGTCCCGAGGAACCCCGGCCGCTCCGCCGCCACCGGCTCCCGCAGCCACAACCGGCTCACGAGGAAGGGCGGCGCCGTCCGCAGCCGGCCGATGCCCGCCCGCCACCGCGCGTCCCCGAGACCGGGTGACGCCGCGACGAGCCGCCGCAACCCGCCCGTGTCCAGCGCGAGGACCACGGCGTCCGCCTCGATCGCGCCGTCACCGGTCAGCACCCGCTTGCGGCCCTCCGGCGCCGGCTCCACCGCCTCGGCACCCGTCCCCGTACGCACCCGAGCGCCCAGCTTCTCCAGGTAGCCGGCGAGCGGTTCCCACAGCGCCCGCGGATACGGCTCGGTCGGCACGTCGAAGAGCAGCCCCTCCGAGGAGCCGAGGAAGTAGATGTGGAACATCAGCACCAGCTCGGCCGCCGACAGCTCCGCCGGATCGGCGAAGAAGCTCCGAGAGAACACCTCGAACGCCAAGTGCCGCGCGTCCTCCGGGAAACGCACCCGGGCGAGGAAGTCCGCCGCGCTGACCCCGTCCAGCCGCTCGTACACCTCCGGCACCCGCACGTCCAGCAAGGGCAGCGCCTCGCGCGGCGCCATCCCGAGGAGATCGCGCGCGCCGAACGACGGGCTCAGCGCCACGAACCCGAGCGCGCTCCACGGCGGCGTGCGCGGCACCCGGCGGAAACCGTCCGTCAGCCCCCGCGCGTGCAGGAGCGGATAGTCCGGCAGCCCGCGCAGCCCCCGCAACCCGGGATCGGTGCGCCGCAGCAGGCCCCGCAGGTTGTAGTACTGCCGGAAGAACGCGTGGAACCCCCGGCTCATCGTCACCTCGGAGCCGTCCGCGAGCCGCGTCGACCACCCCGCGAGCCGCCCGCCGAGCACCGGCTCCCGCTCAAGGACCGTTACCCGTACGCCGCGCTCCGCGAGCCCCGTCGCCGCCGCGAGCCCCGCGATCCCGCCCCCCAGCACGACCACCGAGGGCTGCCGCGCACCCGCCCACGCCCGCCCCTGCGGCCCCGGCAGTACCACGGCCCGCCGGTCGCGCCCGCGCCGCACTCCTGAAACCGTCATGCCCGCGCTCCCTGTCCGCTCGTGTCAGTCACCGCGGCGCCGCCGGACGAACGGCAGCTCCAGCGCCGTCGCCGTCATCGCGCCGACCGGCACCCGCAGC
>NZ_JAAGLR010000446.1 GCF_010548245.1 Streptomyces sp. SID11385 | reverse complement strand
CCCCCATCCCGTACCCGGCCCGTTCGGCGGAGGCGAGCCCGCCGCGCACCAGGTCGGCGAGGCGTTGTTCCAGTTCGCGGGCCCCGGCCGTGACCCGCTCGGCCCGCCGTTCCGCGCGTTTGCGCGCGGCCTCGGGGTCCCCCTTCGCGGCGGTGCCGGGCGCCGGGCCCGTGCTCTTCGCGGCCCGCCCGCGCCGCTTCTCCAGCCACTGCCCCGCCCACTCCGGCGGCTCCCCCTTCGGCACCGCGCCGGGCCCCGCCGACCAGAGCAGCAGCAGCCCCAGCACGTGCTTGCACGGGAACTTGCGGCTCGGGCACGAGCACGTGTACGCCGGGCCCGCCACGTCGGCCAGCGCCTGGTACGGCTTGCTGCCGCTGCCCTCGCACAGCCCCCACACCACCCCCTCGTCCGTCGTCCCCGTCCCCGACCACGGTCCCGCCGTGCCGAGCTTGCTTCCCGCCTTGCGCGACGGCGCGTCCGGTGCCAGCGAGAGCACCTGTTCCGCCGTCCAGCGAACCCCCTGCGAAGTCATGCCGCCCAACGTAGGACGCCCCACTGACAACCCGTCATCACCGCAGGTCAGAGCGATTGTCAGTGGGGTGGTGCAGGGTGGAACACGCATCCGAACCGAAGGGGGAATCGGCTCCATGACCCTGCCCGCACAGCGGAGCGCCGAAGAGCGCCCGGACACCGCGCGGACCACCACTCAGACCACCACGACCGGCACGACGAGCGGCACTGCGACCGGCTCCGCGCAGGCCGCGCAGGCCCCGGCGTCCGAGGCCCTGCGCCCGCACGCCGAGGACGCCTTCGCGGACGAACTCGCCGCGCTCGCCGCCCAGGACGACCGCCCGCGCCCGGCCCGCTGGCGCCTCTCGCCGTGGGCCGTCGCGACCTACCTCCTCGGCGGCACGCTCCCCGACGGCACCGTCATCACGCCCAAGTACGTGGGCCCGCGCCGTATCGTCGAGGTCGCCGTCACGACCCTCGCCACCGACCGCGCCCTCCTCCTGCTCGGCGTCCCCGGGACCGCCAAGACGTGGGTCTCCGAACACCTCGCCGCCGCCGTCAGCGGCGACTCGACCCTCCTCGTACAGGGCACGGCGGGCACCTCGGAGGAGGCGATCCGGTACGGGTGGAACTACGCCCAGCTCCTCGCCCACGGCCCGAGCCGCGACGCCCTCGTGCCGAGCCCCGTCATGCGCGCCATGTCCGAGGGCATGACCGCGCGCGTCGAGGAACTGACCCGCATCCCGGCGGACGTGCAGGACACTCTTATTACCATCCTCTCGGAAAAGACCCTTCCCATCCCGGAGTTGGGCACCGAGACGCAGGCCGTGGGCGGCTTCAACCTCATCGCGACCGCGAACGACCGCGACCGGGGCGTCAACGACCTCTCCAGCGCGCTGCGCCGCCGGTTCAACACGGTCGTCCTGCCGCTCCCCGAGAGCGTCGAGGCCGAGGTCGACATCGTCTCGCGCCGCGTCGACCAGCTCGGCCGCTCCCTCGAACTGCCCGAGGTCCCTGCGGGCGCCGAGGAGATCCGCCGCGTCGTCACGGTCTTCCGCGAGCTGCGCGACGGGATCACGACGGACGGCCGCACGAAGGTCAAGACGCCCAGCGGCACGCTCTCCACGGCCGAGGCGATCTCCGTCGTCACCGGCGGCCTCGCCCTCGCCGCGCACTTCGGGGACGGGGTGCTGCGCCCCTCGGACGTCGCCGCCGGCATCCTCGGCGCCGTCGTGCGGGACCCGGCGGCCGACCGCGTCGTGTGGCGCGAGTACCTGGAGGCCGTCGTCCGCGAGCGCGAGGGGTGGCAGGACTTCTACCGGGCCTGCCGCGAGGTGAGCGCATGAGCCGCGCGAAGGCCGCGCCCCTGCTGCTCGGCGTGCGGCACCACGGTCCCGGCTCCGCGCGCGCGGTGCGGGCCGCGCTCGACGCCGCGCGGCCCG
>NZ_JAAGLR010000419.1 GCF_010548245.1 Streptomyces sp. SID11385 | reverse complement strand
CCGCGCGCGGCGAACCCGGGCGCGGCGTCGGCGGCGCGCTGGGCGAAGAGCGCGACGGCGTCGTCCTCGTCGAGCGGCGCGAGCGCGCGGCAGTGCTCGCCGGGGACGTCGAGCGGCTGGCGGCTCGTCGCGAGGACGCTCACGCCGGGCGCCTCGCGCAGCACGAGATCGGCGAGCGCCGCGCAGGCATCGAGCAGGTGTTCGCAGGTGTCGAGGACGACGAGCGCCTGACGCTCGCGCAGGTGTGCGACGACGGCGTCGAGCGCGGGCCGCCCCGAGGGCCCGTACGCGGCCGAGGCGGGCCCTTCCTGCGCGCAGGACTCCGGCAGCCCGAGCACGGCGGCGAGCGTCGCGGGCAGCAGTTCGGGATCGCGCAGGGCCGACAGTTCGGCGAGCCACACGCCGTCGGGATACCGCTCGCGCGCGGCGGCGGCGACGCGCAGGGCGGTGCGGCTCTTGCCCACCCCACCAGGCCCGACGACGGTCAGCAGCCGCACCTCGCCGAGCACGGCCCCCAGTTCGGCGACCTCCCGCTCCCGCCCCACGAACCGGGTCACCTCGACCGGCAACCCGCCCCGCCGCCCCTGCCCGAACCCACCGCGCACGGCCGCCCCCGTCCCCTGAAGCCCCAACTGCCACCGGCAGACACGACTGAACGCGTCCCAGCGTACGCAGGTGAGTGCGGACGGTGAGGCGGAGCGGGGAGGTGGGAGCGCGGCGCGGGCGCCTCCGGCTCCTAGGGTCTGTCTGACAATTCCCGTCGTCGCCCGCAGGGCGGCCGCGCGGCTCCCCCAGCCTTCGGCCGGGAGGTGCCCCCAGGTGCGTGCTCTCGGCGTGCCGGCCCCAGGCCCTCGTACTGGACGTACTTGGGTCTGGGGCCGGTGCGGCGAGCGGGGGCACCTCCCGGCCGCCAGGCTGGGGGAGCGTGCATGGCGTCGCGCGGCAGACGGGAATTGTCAGACAGACCCTAAGCCCCCGCCGCCATGTCCACGGCCTCCGCGAGCGAGTCGGCGACCGGGAAGCCCGTGCGGGCGAGGCTCGCGCGGCTGTGGGAGCCGCCGGTGTAGAGCACGGCGCGGGCTCCGGCGGCGCGGGCCGCGTGGCCGTCGTCCGCCGCGTCGCCGATGACGACCGTACGGGCGGGGGCGATGTCGTCGGAGAGCGCCGCCAGGTGCCGTACGAGGTGCCCGGCCTTGCTGCCGCCGGAGGGCCCCGTCCGCCCCTGGACCCGCACGAAGCGGTCCGCGATGCCGAAGCCCCGGACGAGCGGCACGAGTTCCGCGTGCCCGTACATGCTCAGCAGCGACTGGCTGCGCCCGGAGTCGCGCCACCCGTCGAGCACGTCCACGGCCCCCGCCGTGAGCCCGCAGCGCACGCTCTCGCGCGCGTAGTGGCGCTGGAACGTGCCGTCCATCAGCTCCCACTCCTCGGGCGTGGGCGCGCGCCCCATCAGCGCCTCGTAGAACTCGGTGACGGGCACGCGGTACAGCTCGCGGTACCGCTCCAGCGTCAGCGAGCGCAGCCCCGGTATGCCGAGTTCGGCGAAGGCGGCGTTGGTGGCGCCGAGGACGGCGTCCATGTCGTGGAACAGCGTGCCGTTCCAGTCCCACACGAGGTGCTGGGCCGCTGTCGCCTCGCCCACTCAGCGCTCCTCGGCGGTCGGGGCGATGAGGTACGGGATCTCCTGCGTCGCGAACCACAGCAGCTCGTGGTCCTCGGCCCCGTCCACGACGAACCGCGCGTCCGCGTCGCCCTGATCAGCCGCGCCGAGCGCTTCCGCCGCCGCGGTCACGTCCTTGACGGCCTCCTCGCCGTCCGCGTGCACCGCGGCGGCCTTCGCGAGCCGCAGCGGGCCCGCGAGCCGCACCTCGCCCACGGAGTCCGGGTCCATGCCGTGGTCGGGATCGGTACGGGCCGCGCCGTCCGCCACGTCGATCGCGAGCACGACGCGGCGCCGGGCCTCGGCGGGGTCGACGGCGAGGAGCCGCAGCGAGGCGGCGGCGGCGCGGCTGAGCGCCGCGTACTCCAGCTCCTCGATGTCGTCGGACACGTACCACTCGCGCAGCGCGGGCGTCACGGCGTACGCCGTGACGGATTCCGCCCCCAGCTCGCCGCCCTCGTGGGCGCGCGCGAGCGCACTGAGAGTGAGCGGGACGTACACACGCATGGCAACCGCATCCTTTCGCCGGTGCGGCAAGGATACGTGGGGCGTGCGGCGCTCACCCGGATCGGTGAACCCACGCACGAGGACGCCGCACACGCAGAGTGACCAATCCCGGTCCCCCAGTCCCCGACTCTCTCCCTACCAGTCAGTAACAACCTTGCGTTTCCCGGAGAGAGGTGCCCGATGCCCACGACCGAGAGTGACGATTCCCCGCGCGTCCCCGCCCAGCGCCGCCGTCGTCGCGGAGCCACCCGCGGCCCCTCGGGCCCGGCGGGCCGCGCCCCGGCGGGCCGCC
>NZ_JAAGLR010000395.1 GCF_010548245.1 Streptomyces sp. SID11385 | reverse complement strand
TCGGCGGGCACGAGGAGCAGATCCGGCTCCAGGCCCGCGACCGGCAGCAGCCGCACCGGGCGCGTACCGCCCCGGCCGTCCCGCAGCACCCCCGCGCTGTCCTCGGCCAGCGAAGCGGCCGGGACCGCCAGCCGGTTGCCGCCGACGAGCCCGGGACCCTCCACGAGGGCGAGCCGGGCCCCCGCCGCGTTCCACCCGACGCCCGTCATTGCCGCCCCCGTTCCACCGCGACCTCCACACCCGTCACCCGGCTCAGCTCCCTGATCCGCTCGCCGCCCCGCCCGATGAACGCGCCGCGCAGCCGGGGCGGCACGTGCACGAAGAGAATCCGGGAGCGCGGCCGGTAGTCCGAGAAGCCGATCCCCTCCGCCAGTTCGCCCTGCCCCGTGGCGCGCAGGTGGGCGAGCAGCCGCGCGTAGTGCGCCCTGCCCTCCACGTGCTCCGCGCGGAACGCCGCCACGTCCTCCGCCCGCGAGGCGGCGTGCGCGCGCAGGGTCCGCACGCCCGCCTCGCGGACGCGCCGGTCGTCGGGCGGGCCGCCGCGCGTCTGTTCCCACCGCCGCTGCACGGAGCGGCACATCGCGTCCAGCGTCTCCATGTCGCGCACCTGACGCGTCGTGTTGATGACGATGTGCCGCAGCACCCGCAGCCGGGGCAGCGCGGCCCGGCCCGCCCGGCCGCGCCGTCCCCGGCGCGCCTCGGTCAGGAAGAGCAGCCGCTCCAGGAGCGCCTCGGGCTCCTGCCGCCGCAACAGCCCCATGTGCCGCCCGCACAGCGCGAGCCCGGGGACGGAAGCCGGGTAGACGCTCCACCGCTCCAGGTGCTCGGCGCACACCCGCCGCCCGCAGCTCCGCTTCTCGCCCGCCTCGCGGTACTCGCACCGCAGGTAGCCGGTGGCCGTGCAGCCCTGCTCCGTACAGGCGGGGAAGCGGTCGCCGTAGCAGTCGGCGCAGTAGGCCACCGAGGGGTCGCCGGGGTGGCGTACGTGGTGCTCGGCGCACCAGGCGCGGCCCGCCCGGCAGCGCCCGCCGCCGCACCAGACGGCCGCCTGCCGCCCGCAGCGGCACGCCG
>NZ_JAAGLR010000361.1 GCF_010548245.1 Streptomyces sp. SID11385 | reverse complement strand
GCACACGTCCGCGCCACCGAGGCCGCCGCCCGTGCCGCCGCGTCCACGCACGACGCCGCCCGGTCCCGTACCACCACGCTCGGCACCCTCTCCACCACGCTCGCGGCGCGCGTCGGGGAACTCGGCCCGCTGCGCGCCCGGCACGCGCTCGTGAGCGGGCTCGCCGACCTCGCGGCGGGCAGCGCGAAGCGCAACGAGCGGAAGATGCGCCTGGAGTCGTACGTGCTCGCCGCGCGCCTGGAGCAGATCGCGGCGGCGGCGACGGCCCGCCTCGCCCGCATGTCGCAGGGCCGCTACACGCTCGTCCACTCCGACGACCGCGCGGCGCGCGGCAAGCTCTCCGGGCTCGGCCTGCACGTGGTCGACGCCTGGACCGGGCGCGAACGCGACACGGCGAGCCTGTCGGGCGGCGAGACGTTCTACGTCTCGCTCGCCCTCGCGCTCGGCCTCGCCGACGTCGTCACCGACGAGGCGGGCGGGGTGCGGCTCGACACGCTCTTCATCGACGAGGGCTTCGGGAGTCTCGACGAGCAGACCCTCGACGAGGTCATGGACGTCCTCGACGGGCTGCGCGAGCGCGAGCGCTGCGTCGGCATCGTGAGCCACGTCGGCGAACTGCGCCGCCGGGTGCCCGCGCAACTGGAGGTCGTCAAGGGGCGGGCGGGCTCGACGGTACGGGAGCGCGGCTTCTGAGCCGCCGGGCGCTCGGCCCTCCCGGGTGCGCGGTCTCCCGGAGCGGCGGTCTTCCCGGGTGCTCAGTCTTCACGGGCGCTCAGTCGTCCGGGGTGCGCAGCGCCCGGCTGGGCAGCGGCGAGGAGTACACCACGTTCGTCGTCACGGCGCCGAGCGTCCCGATACGGCCCACCTGCGTCTCCAGGTCCCGCATCGAGCGCGCGGCGACCTTCAGCAGGAAGCAGTCCTCGCCCGTCACGTGGTGCGCTTCGAGCACCTGCGGCATGACGGCCATGAGGTCGTGGAACGGCTTGTAGTTCGTCGTGGGGTAGCGCAGCCGGACGAAGGCGAGCACCGTGAGCCCGAGCCGCCCCGGGTCCAGGACGGCCGTGTACCCGCGCACGAATCCCGCCTCCTCCAGGCGCCGCACCCGCTCCGTCACCGCGCTCGGCGACATCGCCACCTCGCGCGCCAGCTCGGCGAACGAGGCACGCCCGTCCCGCTGGAGCGCGTCGAGCAGTCGCCAGTCGGTGGCGTCGGGCGAGCCCGTGGAATGCGGTGTCATGCTGCCGGTATACCAGGGTTTCCCCGGCGCGGGCCGGTGAAGGCCGGGTTTTCCGCCTGTGCCGGGCCGCCCCGGCTCCGTACCGTTGACCCCATGCACACCACCACAGCGCTCGGCCGCTTCGCCGAACCCGCCGCGAGCGCCGCCCACTTCCGCGCTCTGCTCGCGCACGCCGCCGATGTCTCCGACGTGGCCGCCGCGCTCGGGCGGGAGGGCGAGCCCGGCTTCGTGCTCGTCGACACCCGCTCCGAGGAGGCCTGGACCCAGGGGCGTCTCCCGGGCGCCAGGCACCTGCCCACCGCCGTCCTCGCGACCGGCGCCCACGGACTCGACCCCGAGGTCCCCGTCGTCGTCCACTGCTGGGGACCGGGCTGCGACGGCGCGCGGCGCGCGGCCCTCGTCCTGGCCGAACAGGGCTTCCGGGTGAAGGAGTTGATGGGCGGCTTCGAGTACTGGGTGCGGGAGGGGTTCCCGTACGAGACCGGCACCGCGCCCGCCGTGACGCGCCGCGAGCCGGCGGACCGCCTGACGGCCCCGCTCGCGGGGGACGACTGCGGCTGCTGAGAGCGCGGGGGAGGGGGCGGGGAGAGCCAGGGGCCGAGCGCCCCCCGCCCGCGCGGAGGGGGCCCGCACCCGGCCGGTCCGGACCGCGCGGAGGGGCGGGAACCCGGCCGGTCCCCGCCCCTCCCCGTACCGCGTCAGCCGCTCAGAGCCGCGACAGCTCCTCCACCAGGTCATCGAGACCCAGCGAGCCCTGCGAGAGCGCGGCCATGTGCCACTTCTTCGCGTCGAAGGAAGCGCCGTGCGCCTTCTGCGCGTTGGCGCGGCCCGTCAGCCAGGCGCGC
This sequence comes from Streptomyces sp. SID11385, assembly GCF_010548245.1. Classification (GTDB taxonomy): domain Bacteria; phylum Actinomycetota; class Actinomycetes; order Streptomycetales; family Streptomycetaceae; genus Streptomyces. Next base: position 5,794 of record NZ_JAAGLR010000361.1, on the reverse strand, counting down.
TCGCCCAGCTTGTAGCCGATGGCCTGGCCCGGCATCGAGAGGTAGCGGATCATCTCGCTCGCGACGAACGCCGCGGGACGGCTGCTGTGCGCGGCGAAGAACTCGTGCGCGAGCGCCGGGGTCCAGCGCTCGCCCGGGTGGAAGGGAGAGTCGGCCGGGATCTCCAGCTCCAGGTGCATGCCGATGTCGATGATGACGCGGACCGCGCGCATCATCTGCGCGTCGAGGTAGCCCAGGCGCTGCTCGGGCGTGTCGAGGTAGCCCAGCTCGTCCATGAGGCGCTCGGCGTACAGCGCCCAGCCCTCGACGTTCGCCGAGACCATGCCGATCCCGGCCTGGTAGCGCGAGAGGCTGTCGGCGACGTGCGTCCACTGCGCGAGCTGGAGGTGGTGGCCCGGGACGCCCTCGTGGTACCAGGTCGACGTCAGGTCGTAGACGGGGAAGCTCGTCTCGCCCATCGTGGGCAGCCACGTGCGCCCCGGCCGCGAGAAGTCCTCGGAGGGCTCCGTGTAGTACGGGGCCGCCGCGCTCCCGGCGGGAGCGATGCACGCCTCGACCTTGCGGACCCGGTCGGCCAGCTCGAAGTGCGTGCCGTCCAGCTGCTCGATCGCCTCGTCCATGAGGCCCTGGAGCCACTGGCGGGTCTCCTCGACGCCCTCGATGCGGGTGCCGTGCTCGTCGAGGTGCGCGAGCGCCACCCACGGCGTCTCCGCCCCCGGCAGCACCTTCTCGGCCTCGGTGCGCATCTCGGCGAGCAGCCGGTGGAACTCGGACCAGCCGTACGCGTACGCCTCGTCGAGGTCCAGGTCGGCGCCGTTGAAGTTCCGCGCCCAGCGCGCGTAGCGCTCGCGGCCCACGACGGCCGGGGCGTCGGCGATCTCGGGCGCGTACTCGTCGCGCACCCAGTCCCGCAGCGCGACGACGGCGGCCGTGGCGCCGCGCGCGGCCTCCTCCAGCTCGGCGCGCAGCGCCTCGGGGCCCGCGGCGACGAAGTCGTCGAACCAGCCGCGGCCCTCACCCGCCCACTCGGTGAGCTGCTCGACGAAGGTCGCGGTCGGCTCGGGCTGCGCGGGCAGGTCGCGCTCCAGACCGAGCGCGAGCGACTCCTGGTAGCCCTCCAGCGCCGCGGGGACGGCGCGCAGGCGCGCGGCGATCGCGCGCCAGTCCTCCTCGGTCGCGGTCGGCATCAGCGTGAAGATGTCCCGCACGGGGTGGGCGGGGGTGTTCATGTTGCCGACGGTGCGCAGGTGCTCGCCCGCCTCGTGGACGGCGAGTTCGGCGGTGAGGCGCTCGCGGAGCAGGCGGGCACAGCGCCGCTCGATGTCGCTGTCGGCGCCCGGCGCCCGCTCGGCCTCGGCGAGCCGGTCCAGGGTGGTACGGGCGAGCGCGGCGAACGCCTCGGCCCCGGTGGGGGAGAAGTCGGGCAGCCGCGTGGCGCTCTCGGCGACACCGAGGTACGTACCGGTGATCGGGTCGAGTGCGACGAGGTCGTCGACGTAGGCGTCGGCGACCTCGCGGGGGAGCGGGGTCTTCGTCTCTGGCATGCGCTCATCTTGGTACCTGACGACGGGCGGTGTCATCCGGCCGGCAGCCTCGGGGCGTCCGCTTTCCGGACGGATTGCCGAAAGGTACGGGGCGAAAGCGGTCGTTCTCGCACGCAAACGGGCCCGGGACCACAGCGCCCCGGGCCCGATTCGTACGCGCGCGGCTCAGGCGTTCCCGCGCCGCTCGCCCACCGTGCCCCGGGCCCCTTCGTGCCGCGCCGCGTCCGGCACGTACCCGGCGAGGCGCGCCGTGACCACGAGCGTGCCCTCCTCGATCTGGTAGTCCAGCGGCAGCCCGAGGCCGCGCATCGCGGCGACCATGCCGGTGTTGGAGGCCCGCGTCACCGCGTACACGCTGTCCGCCTCCGCTTCGGCGGCCATCGCGACGAGCCGTTCCAGGAGCCGCGAGCCGACGCCCCTGCGCTGCCAGGCGTCCTCCACGAGCAGCGCGACCTCCGTCTCCTCGCCGTCCCACAACAGGTGCCCGAGCGCGACGAGCTGCCCGGAGGCGGTCCGGGCCGCGAGGGTGCGGCCGTGCCGGGGGCTGAGCAGGTGGGCGAGGTAGCGGTCCGCGTCGCGCACCGGGCCGTGGTAGCGGCGGGCGAGCGTCGCGGGGGAGCAGCGGGCGTGGAGTTCCTTCGCCTCCTCCAGGTCGCCCTGCCCGGCCCGTTCGACCGTGACGGCCTCGCCGCGCGGCAGGGTGTACACCTCGGCGCCGCCGGGGAGCCGGGGGCCGAGCCGCGCGTCGAGGGCGAGGAGCGCGCGGGCGCGCGCGAACTCGGTCGGGGTGAAGGGCAGGTAGGCCCGTTCGGCGGTGACGACGTCTCCCTCGGGGGTGTGCAGGCGCAGGACGGTACCGGGACCGCCCTCGCCGTCGTGGATGCCCTCCGCGCCCTCCGCGGCCTTCCCGGCGGGCAGCGAGCGGATCGCGCAGCGGCCGAGCAGCTCGCGCAGCGCGAGGGGGAGTTCGGCCGGGTCGAGCGCGGTGCGCGTGGCGAGGTGGAGGATGCGCGCGGGCGGGTCCACGAGGTCGTGGGCGTCGGCCCGCTCGATCCACGTACCGCTGCCGCCCGCGGCGGCGACCGCGCGGCTCAGCGCGCCCGCCTCCAGGCTCGCGGGGGCGCGCAGCGAGAACTCGTCGACGGTGCCCTCGGCGAGCGGGTGGGTCTGGAGGCTGAGGATGTCGACGCGGTGCCGCGCGAGCGCCCCGCACAGCGCGGCGAGCGAGCCCGGCTCGTCGCGCACGGTGGTGCGCATCCGCCACAGGACGGTCGCGCCGCCGTGCTCCCCGGTCACCGGCTCCGCGCCGGTACCGGTATCGAGCGGGGGAGGGGCGTGTCCGTGGCGGCGTGACCACCACACGTGGAAACCGGCCGTCGCGGCGAGCAGCACCGCCGAGGTGATCAGCAGCTCGGGGCCCCCGGGCCCGTGCGCGACGGTGTTGGCGACCGCGTCCGCGACGGCGACGGCGGTGAAGAGCGCGGCCAGCTCGACGAGTTCGCGGCGCCAGTGGCGCGGGCGCGGGGCCGCCTTGTGCACAGAGGTCTCAGCATTCATGCACTCAGCTTTGGGCACGGGTGTTGCGCGACAACGAACGCTTTGTGACTGATCGGTTAAGTATCGTTCCGATCCGGAACGCGCGGATCTGGTCCGTCATGTCCATGAATGAAGCGAAAGGCATCTCGTGGCTCTCTTCGTGATCGAGCGCGGCAGTACGCTCCCGGCCGCCCGCGCCTGGGACCTGCTCACCGACTGGCGCCGGCACGGCCGCGTCGCCCCGCTCACGGCGGTACGGGTACGGAGCGGGCCGCCCGGCGGCGGGCTCGGCACGGTCTTCGTCGCCCGCACCCGTATCGGCCGCCTCGGCTTCGACGACCCCATGGAGGTCACCGCGTGGCGGCCTCCGCGGGGGGACGCCCCCGGCACGTGCCGTCTCGACAAGCGCGGCCGGGTCTTCACGGGCTGGGCCCTCGTCGAGGTCCTGCCCCTCGCGACGGGCTGCCGCGTCCGCTGGACGGAGGACATCAGCCTGCGCGGCCTCCCCCGCGCGGCCGACCCCCTGACCCGGCGCGCCGCCGCGGCGGTCTTCGGGCGGGCGGTGGACCGGCTGCTGGTGGACGAGGCGTGAGCGCGCGGCACGTGCGTTTCGCGCGCCCACCGCCCGCCCCGGCGCTCGCCGGGCAGGTGCGGGAAGCACACCGGGGGCGTGCGGGACGGCGCCCGCAGTGGTGACAACAGGCACTGCCTGACCGGGGTCGCGGCGTGCCACTCTCGATCGCGCCGCCGCTTCCGGTGGCCCCGCACCGCACCGAGGGAGGCCGCGTGAACCCCGAGTACGCCGCGTACGCCGCCGCGCATCCTCTCTTCTACGACACGACGCACCACGCGCGGGCCGGTCTCCCGGCGCAGCGGGGCGCCGAGGACTACGCCGACGCGCTCGGCACCGTACCGCCCGGCTGGGAGGAGGCGCGGCGCGGCGACTGGCGCTCGCTGGCCCCCGCCGGCGCGCACGTGCCGCCGCAGGGCTGGAAGATCCACGTCTCGGCGAGCCTGGACGCGGCACCCCGCGTCCTCGCGCGCACGGCCCGGCTCTGCTTCGCCCGCCGCGTCCCGTTCAAGTTCGTGCCCACGCCCACGCTGCTGCTCCTGCGCAACGGGAAGTACGCGGACCGCGCGGGCAGCGGCAAGTTCCTGACCCTCTACCCGCCGGCACCCGAGGACTTCGAGCCCCTGTGCCGGGACCTCGCCGCCGCGCTCGACGGCGAGCCCGGGCCGTACATCCTGAGCGACCTGAGAATCGGCGCGGGTCCCGTGCACGTGCGCTACGGGGCCTTCGCCCCGCGCTTCTGCCCCGGACCCGACGGGCTCCCCGTGCCCGCCGTCGCCGACCCCGCAGGCACCCTCGTCCCCGATCCGCGCGGCCCCGTCTTCACCGTGCCCGCCTGGGTCACCCCGCCCCCCTTCCTCGCCCCGCACCTCGCGGCGCGAGCCGCCGCGGGCGCCGACGGCATCCCGTACACCATCGAGGGCGCCCTGCACTTCTCCAACGGCGGTGGCGTCTACCGCGCCGAGGACCCGCGCACAGGGCGGCGCCTCGTCCTCAAGGAAGCGCGCCCCCACGCCGGGCTCGCCGCCGACGGCACCGACGCCGTGAGACGCCTGGCGCACGAGGAGGACATGCTGCGCGCGCTGGCCGGGCTCGACTGCGTGCCCGCCGTGCACGAGCACCTGACCGTGGGCGAACACCGTTTCCTCGTCATGGACTTCGTGCCCGGCACGACGCTCAACACGCTCTTCGCCCGCCGCTTCCCGCTCTCGCGCTCCGCACCCGGCGAGGCGGCGCTCGCCGCACACGCCGCCTGGGCCGACCGGATGCACCGGCTCGTCACCGACGCCGTCGCCGCCGTCCACGCGCGCGGAGTGGTCATGGGCGATCTGCACATGAGCAATGTCATGGTGAGCGAGGACGAACAGCACGTCGTGCTCCTCGACTTCGAGGCCGCCTCCCGCATGGCGGACGCGGTGCGGCCCACCGTCGCCAACCCCGCCTTCGCCGCCCCGCGGGACCGCACCGGACAGGCCGTGGACACCTACGCCCTCGCCTGCCTGCGCCTCGCCCTCCACCTCCCCCTCACGACGCTCTTCGGCCTGGACCGCGGCCACGCCACGCGCCTCGCCGACGCGGTCGCCGAGACCTTCCCCGTCCCCCGCGCCTCGCTCGACGTGGCCGTACGCGAGATCGAGGGACCGCCGGACCACGGCGACCGGACGCCCGCGCCGGACGCGGTGTCCCTCACCTCCTGGCCGCGCGCCCGCGACCTCCTCGTCCGCGCCCTGCTCGCCTCCCGCACCCCCGAGCGCGCCGACCGCTGCTTCCCCGGCGACATCGCCCAGTTCGCCTCCCCCGCGGGCGGCGCGAGCCTCGGCCACGGCACGGCGGGCGTGCTGCACGCCCTCGACGCGGCGGGCGAACGATGTCCCGAGGCCGAGCAGTGGCTGCTCGCGCGGACGAAGGCACCCGCCTCCGGCACCCCCTGCGGCCTCTACGACGGACTGGCCGGCATCGCCTGGACCCTCGACCGCCTCGGCCACACCCAGGAAGCCCTCGACCTCGCCGCCCTCATCGCCCGGGAACCCCTGCACGCCCTCCCGCCCGCCCTGCACGGCGGACAGGCCGGCATCGCCCTCGTCCTCGGCACCCTCGCCGCACGCGCAGGCAGCGCGGAGGCGGCCCCGCTGCGCGCCGCCGC
>NZ_JAAGLR010000326.1 GCF_010548245.1 Streptomyces sp. SID11385 | reverse complement strand
CGCGCCCCGCATCCCCCGCACCCCCTACTTGTCGATGTCCCCCACCACGAAGAACAGCGACCCCAGAATCGCCACCATGTCCGCCACCAGCGTTCCCGGCAGCAGCTCGGTCAGCGCCTGGATGTTGTTGAAGGACGCCGAGCGGAGCTTGAGGCGGTACGGGGTCTTCTCGCCCTTGGACACGAGGTAGTAGCCGTTGAGGCCGAGCGGGTTCTCGGTCCACGCGTACGTGTGGCCCTCGGGGGCCTTCAGGACCTTCGGCAGGCGCTGGTTGACGGGGCCGGGGGGCAGCTCGGCGAGGTGGTCGAGGCAGGTCTCGGCGAGGTCGAGGGAGTTGTGGGTCTGGTCGAGGAGGCACTCGAAGCGGGCGAGGCAGTCGCCCTCCTCGCGGGTGACGACGCGCAGCACGTCCTGGAGTTCCTCGTAGGCGAGGTACGGCTCGTCGCGGCGCAGGTCGAAGTCGACGCCGGAGGCGCGGGCGATGGGCCCGCTCACCCCGTACGCGTGCACGGCGCGCGCGGAGAGGACGCCGACGTCGCGGGTGCGGCCGCGGAAGATCTCGTTGCCGAGGATGAGCCCGTCGTAGTCGGGCATCCGTTCGCGGACGCGTGCGAGCGCGGTGCGGACGCGCGCGGGCCAGCCGAGCGGGATGTCCTCCTTGAGGCCGCCGACGCGGTTGAACATGTAGTGCATGCGCCCGCCGGAGACCTCCTCCATGACGGCCTGGAGTTCCTCGCGCTCGCGGAAGGCGTAGAACATGGGCGTGATGCCGCCGAGTTCGAGCGGGTACGAGCCGAGGAACATGAGGTGGTTGAGGACGCGGTTGAGTTCGGCGAGGAGGGTGCGCAGCCAGACGGCGCGCTCGGGGACCTCCATGCCGAGCATCCGCTCGACGGCCATGACGACGCCGAGTTCGTTGGAGAACGCGGAGAGCCAGTCGTGCCGGTTCGCCAGCATGATGATCTGCCGGTAGTCGCGGGCCTCGAAGAGTTTCTCCGCGCCGCGGTGCATGTATCCGATGACGGGTTCGGCGCTCACGATCCGTTCGCCGTCGAGGACGAGCCGCAGCCGCAGCACGCCGTGCGTGGAGGGGTGCTGGGGGCCGATGTTCAGCACCATGTCGGTGCTCTCGGCCGCGCCGCCAATGCCGATCACGGTCTCCGTCATGGTTTCAGTCTCTCGCACCTACGCTGGACGGATGGAGACGGGGACGCGCCCGGGCGCGGACGACGGCATAGCGAACGGCGACGGCACGGGGCCGGGCGGCGCCGGGACGGGACCAAGCGACGGCGGCGCGGGTCCGGGCGACCGTACGGCCCGGACCGCCGACACCCCCTGGCTGCGCCTCCCCCGCCAGGTCCTCGCCCTGCGCCGCCTCCTCCTCGCCCTCTGCACCGTCCCGCTCGCCGCGTTCGTCGCCGGGCTCGTGGGCTGGCTCGCGGGCCCGGTGTGGGCGCTCTTCGCGTTGCTGCCGCTCGCCGTGCTCGCCTGCGGCTGGGTGCTGCTCGCCCGGAACTGGCGCTCGTGGGGCTACCGCGAGCGCGCCGACGACCTGCTCCTCGCGCGCGGGGTGCTGTGGCGGCGCGAGACGATCGTCCCGTACGGGCGGATGCAGCTCGTCGAGGTGACCTCGGGCCCGGTGGAACGGCGGTTCGGTCTCGCGAGCGTGCAGTTGCACACCGCGGCGGCGGCGAGCGACGCGCGCGTCCCCGGGCTCGTCCCGGCGGAGGCCGAGCGCCTGCGGGACCGGCTCACCGCGCTCGGCGAGGCCCGATCGGCGGGCCTGTGAGCGGCACGGCGGGGCTGCCGCCAGGCTCGTACGAAAATATGCCCACCACGGTGGTGACTGCCCCCCTGCCCCGCCAGCCCCTCCCCCGCCCCGAACGCCGCCTCCACCCCCTCACCCCCCTGCGCCGCGCCTGGGCGCCCGTCGCCGTGATCCTCGGCTGGGCGGTGCACGACCCGAACGGGACGTACCGGCAGTTGTCCGCGCTCGCGACGGGGACGCTCGTGCTCGCGAGCCTCGGCGTCGTCCTCGTCGCCTGCGTGTACGGGGTGCTGAGCTGGTGGGTGACGTGGTTCGCGGTGACGGAGAGCGAGTTGCGCATCCGTTCGGGGGTGCTGTTCCGGCGTACCGCGCACATCCGGCTCGACCGGCTCCAGGCCGTGGACGTGACGCGTCCGCTGCTCGGGCGGCTCGCGGGGGTCGCGAAGCTGAAGCTCGACGTGGTGGGCGCGAAGTCGAAGGACGAGCTGGCGTACCTCGCCGAGTCGGAGGCGCGGACGCTGCGCGCCGAGCTGCTCGCGCGGGCGTCGGGCGGCACGGTGCGGGTGCCGGACGAGTCGGAGCGGCGGGCGCTGTGGCGTGTCGCGCCGGGGCAGCTCGCGGGCTCCGTGCTGCTGAGCGGCGGGCTGTTCGGCTCGCTGTGCGGTGCGGCGTTCGTGTCGTGGCTGCTGTGGACGGCGTCGCACAGTCTGTGGTCGATCGCCGTGACGGCGGTGCCGATCGTGGGCGGCGCCGCGACGAAGCTGTTCCGTACGTACGCGAACGCCTACGACTGGACGGTCGGCGAGTCCCCCGACGGGCTGCGCCTGGACCACGGGCTGCTGGAGACGGCGCACGAGACGGTGCCGCCGGGGCGGGTGCAGTCGGTGCGGCTCGTGGAGCCGCCGCTGTGGCGGGTCTTCGGGTGGGTGCGGGTCGAGTTGCACGTGGCGGGCTCGCAGAACTCGGTGCTCGTCCCGGTCGCGCCGTACGCGACGGGCCGCGCGCTCGCGGCGCGGGTGCTGCCGGGTGAGGGGATGCCGGAGCCGGTCCGTCCGCCGGGCCGCGCCCGCTGGCGGCTCGCGTGGTGGTGGCGGGGGCAGGGCCTCGCGGTGGACGGGCACCTGTTCGTGGCGCGGCAGGGGGTGTTGCGCCGTACGACGTCGCTCGTGCCGCACGCGAAGGTGCAGAGCGTCCGCTTCACGCAGGGCCCCTGGGAACGCGCCCTCGGTCTCGCCTCGCTGGCCGTCGACCACGGCGCCAACGGTACGGTCCGCGCCCGCGCCCGCTCCGCCGAC
>NZ_JAAGLR010000297.1 GCF_010548245.1 Streptomyces sp. SID11385 | reverse complement strand
GGGCTTGGTGGCCTTCGCGGGCTTGGCGGCCTTCGCGGCTCGCGCGGGCTTGGTGGCTCTCGCGGGCTTGGCGGGGCCGGCGGGGTTGGTGGGCTTCTTCGCCTGCGCGGTGGGGCGGGCGGAGCCGGCGGGCTTCGCCGGACCGGCGGCCCTCCCCGCGCCGGAGGGCTTCGCCGCCGTCGCGGTCTTCGTGGTCTTCGTGGTCCTCGTGGGCTTGGCGGGGCGGGTGGCCTTGGGGGGCTTCGCCGCGGTACCGGCTCCGCCCCCGGCTCCCTTTCTCTCCACGGCGGTGCGCGTAGCCATCACGGATTCCTCCCTGGGCGGTGAACACAAAACGGGAACTGCCGTGAATTCGGCGGGCGAAAGACGCGGGCCACATCAAGGCAGTTGAGATGATAAACAGCGCTTCGCGGCAAAATTCGTGCCCACCACGCCGTTTCTTCTCAGAAATTCATGCGAAGCCGTACGAATCCGGTGCCCTGATCCCTCTGAACGGGTGAAGGGGAGCGAGGGGGCGAAACCGATGGACGGCACGGCAGTTTGCCAGGAAGCAGCCGGCTGCCGCGTTCCGCGCCGTCAGTCCCTGCGTACGCGCACGCTCCGTATCGCCGCCGCCGCCCGCCCTTCCCGGGGCCGCCCCGAACGTCCCGGGGACAGCGTGCGGGGGCATCGAAAGGTTGGACATGATCAAGAAGTTCGCGACCGCCGCCGCGCTCACCGCGGGCGTCGTCGCCCTCGGCGCCCCGCAGGCCCTCGCCCTCGCCAACGACGGCGGCACCACGTCGGCGTCCGGCAACGGCGCCCAGCAGGCGTACGGCAACCAGGCCACCTTCGGCGACCAGAGCCCGCAGCTCAGCCTGGTCCAGGGCTCGCTCAACAAGCCCTGCATCGGCCTCCCGGTCAAGGGCAACGTCGGCTCGCTCGTCGGCCTCGTGCCGATCTCGGTCCAGGACATCAACGTCCTGTCCTCGCCGCAGAACCAGCAGTGCACCGAGAACTCCACCCAGGCCAAGGGCGACGAGCCGCTCTCCCACATCCTGGACGACATCCCGGTCCTCTCGGGCAACGGCGTCGCCAACGACTGACCGCCGCCCCGTCGCTCCGGCGTCGAACGCCCCGCCCGCCCGCCGTCCCGCCCAGGGACGCGGACGGGCGGGGCGCGGCCGTGTGCGGGGGCGGTCGGGTGCGGGTGCGGTCGGGTGTGCGTGCGGCCTCGTGCGGGTGCGGTCGGGTGTGCGTGCGCCGATTGTGTACGGCATGTGCGCATGCCGTGCGCGTACGACGCATACGTATGTCGCGCGTATGCGGGCGGGCCCGGGAATTCGGGCGCGGCGGATTTCCGTACGGAATGCACGCACGCCCCTGCGGAATAACAGAGCGTCACCTTCCCTGCCCTCGGCGGGGTTTTTGCTTTCTCTCCGTGTCTCTCCGTTCGGGTGAAGTTGCGCGGCCTTCCCGCGGCAGGGGTTTCCTGCCGCTCCCCCTTTCGTTCACAGGGCACGCCGGGCCCCATCCGGTGTGCCACTCCCTCTCTCGTCTCCCTTCCGAAAGGAACGACATGCTCCAGAAGACCGCCGCCGTCTTCGCCGGCGCCGTCCTCGCGCTCGGTGCCGCCGTCCCCGCCTTCGCCGACTCGGGCGCCGAGGGTGCCGCCGTCGGTTCGCCGGGCGTCCTCTCCGGCAACCTCGTGCAGGTCCCGGTCCACGTGCCGCTGAACGTCTGCGGCAACTCGATCAACGTGATCGGGCTGCTCAACCCGGCCTTCGGCAACACCTGCGTCAACGCCTGATCCCGCTTCACCCCCCGGCCCGCTGAACGGGCCCGGGTCCGCCGGCCCTGGGAGCACGCCTCCCAGGGCCGGTTTCCGCTCCGAGTCAGGAAGAACCTCGCCATGCGCCACACCCTCGGCACGGGGATGCTCGTGACGGCCGCCGCGGCCTCCGGCATCCTCTCCCTGAACGGCGGTTCCGCCCTCGCCGCCGAACCCACGGCGGCGGGCTCGCCCGGCATCCTCTCCGGGAACAGCGTGCAAGCCCCGGTGACGATCCCCGTGAACATCTGCGGCAACAGCGTCGACGCGGCCGGGATCGGCAACCCCGCCTTCGGCAACGGCTGCGGGACGGACGGCGGCGCCTCGGCCGGACCCGCGGTACCGCGCGAGCAGGAGCACGAGCGGGGGCACGAGCAGGCCGGGCCCGAGCGGGCGAAGCCGGGGCGGCACGCGGCGCCCGGGCCGGTGCGCGAGGCGGGCGGCCACGAGGCGCGGGGGCACGGGGAGCGCGGGCACGAGGCG
>NZ_JAAGLR010000266.1 GCF_010548245.1 Streptomyces sp. SID11385 | reverse complement strand
GGCCGCCCGGCAGGTCGCCGAGATCGAACAGGTCGGCCGCCAGGCCCTCATCGACGTCCGCGCGGCGGTCGGCGGCTACCGGCAGCCCACGCTCGACGGCGAACTCGCGGGCGCCCGCATCGCTCTCGTCACGGCGGGCATCGAGGCGCGGCTCCCCGAGGAGGCGCCCGCGCTGCCCCCGGAGCCCGCCGCCGCGCTCGCCTGGGTCCTGCGCGAGGCGGTCACCAACGTCGTACGCCACAGCGGCGCCCGCGCCTGCCAGGTGACCCTGACCACGCGCCAGAGCCTCCAGGGCCCGTACCTGGAGCTGCGCGTGGAGGACGACGGCGAGGGCGCGGCGGGCGCGGCACCGGGCCACGGCCACGGTCTGACGGGCCTGCGGGAACGCCTCGCCGACGTCGGCGGCACCCTGACGACGGGCCCGGCGCGGGCGGGGCGGCGTGGGGGATTCGCGCTGAGCGCCCACGTACCGCTCGGCGAGGCGGAGCCCGGGGGCCCGCCACCAGGAGGCCCGCCACCGGAGGACCCGCCACCAGGAGGCCCGCCACCGGGGGACCCGCCGCCAGGGGCCTCGTCGCCCGGCGACCGCTTGTCCGGGGGGCCCGCCGCCTAAGCTGCCCGCATGACGACCCCCGGCCCCGTACGCCTCCTGCTCGCCGAGGACCAGGCGATGGTGCGCGAGGCGCTCGCCGCCCTGCTCGGCCTGGAGGGCGACATGACCGTGGTCGCGCAGGTCGCGCGCGGGGACGAGGTGGTGGCCGCCGCGCGGGCCCACGCCGTGGACGTCGCACTGCTCGACATCGAGATGCCCGGCATGACGGGGCTCGACGCCGCCGCCGCGCTGCGCGAGGCGCTGCCCGGCGTCCGCGTCGTCATCCTCACGACCTTCGGCAGGCCCGGTTACCTGCGGCGCGCGATGGAGGCGGGCGCGAGCGCCTTCCTCGTCAAGGACGCCCCGGCCGCCGAACTCGCCGCCGCCGTGCGCCAGGTGCTCGCCGGGGAACGTGTCATCGACCCGGCCCTCGCCGCCGCGGCCCTCGCCGAGGGCGCCAACCCGCTCACGCCGCGCGAGGCGGAGGTCCTGCGCGCCGCCGCCGGGGGCGCGGGCAACGCCGAACTCGCCACCGCCCTCCACCTCTCCCAGGGCACCGTGCGCAACTACCTCTCCACGGCGATCCAGAAACTCGCCGCCCGCAACCGCGCCGACGCGGTGCGCGTCGCGCGCGAGAAGGGGTGGCTGTGAGGCGTTCGGGGCGGGTCGGCCGGGCTCGTCCGGCTGCCGTCACGGGGCTCCGCACCGGGGCTTGATGGTGGTGGCCGCGCTCAGTTCAGCCGGGCCCGCGCCGCGCGCCCCTCCGCCCGTACCGCCGCCGCGAGTTCGCCCGACACCGCCTCGACGACCTCCGCGTACCGCTCGAACTCCGCCGCCGCCTCCAGGTAGTCGCCGCGGCTCACCAGGAGGCGGGCCCGGTCGCGGCGCAGTTCGGCCGGGTGGGCGGGCAGGAGCAGGCCCAGTTCGGCCGCCCACAGGGCGACGTCGGTGCGCTCGGGGCGCGCCCGCGCCCAGGCGGTGATGTTGCCGAGGACGCGCCGGACGATCTCCAGCGGGCCCGCGGGGGAGAGGCGGTCCGGGCTCAGCGGCCCGCCCGTCGTCCGCTCCACGAGGTCGGCAGCCTCCGTACGGTCCAGGGGCCGGCCCGCGCCGAACGGGTCCACGAGCACGTCCCCCGGCGCGCCGAGCCCCACCACGAAGTGCCCCGGCAGCGCGACCCCGTGCACCGGGGCGCCCGCGCGCCGCGCGACCTCGATCCACACCACCGAGAGCAGGATCGGCAGCCCCCGCCTGCGCCGCAGCACCTCGTGCAGGAGCGAGGACTCCAGGCGCTCGTAGTCCCGGGGCTCCCCGTGGAAGCCCTCGCGCGCCCCCAGCACCTCGCGCAGCGCCCGCGCCCAGTCCGCCGGGCCGCCGGGACGGAAGGGCAGCGCGCCCGCGAGCCGGTCGAGTTCGGCCTCCGCCGCGTCGATGCCCGCCGGGGTCAGCTTCTCGTCGCCCTCGGCCGCGAGCAGCAGGCACAGCCGCGAGAGCGAGGGCCGTTCCTCGCGCGCCTCGGCCGCGAAGAGCGCCCTGCGCTCCGCCCTGGCCCGGGCCCGGTCCGCCGCCCCGCCCTCCGCCCCGTTCACGCCGGCTCCGGGGCCCGGTAGTGGTGGTAGTGGTGGTGCACCGTGAAGCCGAGCCGCGTGTACAGCGCGACCGCCGCCTCGTTGTCCCGCTCGACCTGGAGCCACGCCGCCGAGGCGCCCTCCGCGAGCGCCGTCCGCGCGAGCGCCCCCATGACCCGCCGCGCGAGCCCCGTCCGCCGCCGCTCCGGGGCCACC
>NZ_JAAGLR010000229.1 GCF_010548245.1 Streptomyces sp. SID11385 | reverse complement strand
GAGGCGGCGGGCGGCGGGCGGGCGGCGGCCCGCAAACAGGGCGGCGGGCGGGCCGCCTCGCGCAAGGCGCGCAAGGGCGGCGGCAAGAAGAAGGCGCTGCTGTGGACGGCCGGGGGGCTCGGCTTCGTCCTCGTCGCGGTGGCGGCCAGCGGGTACGCCTACTACCGGCACCTCAACGGCAACATAGACAAGGTCGACATCGGCGACGCGGGCAACAAGGAAGCCGCCCCGGACGGACCGATCAACATCCTGGTCATCGGCACCGACAAGCGCACCGGCAAGGGCAACGAGGGGTACGGGGACAAGGACAGCCCGGGCCACGCCGACACCAACATCCTGCTCCACGTCTCCGCCGACCGCACCAACGCGACCGGGCTCAGCATCCCGCGCGACCTCATCACGAACATCCCGGACTGCCCGACCAAGCAGGACGACGGCACCACGAAGACGATCCCCGGCACGCAGAACGTCCGCTTCAACACGAGCCTCGGGCAGGAGGGCCGTGACCCGGGCTGCACGATGCGCACGGTCACCAAGCTGACCGGGCTCAAGGTCGACCACTTCATGATGGCCGACTTCAACGCGGTCAAGAACCTGACGACGGCCGTCAACGGCGTCGAGGTGTGCGTGGCGAAGGACGTCGACGACCCCGACTCGCACCTCAAGCTCTCGGCCGGGACGCACAAGGTGCAGGGCGAGCAGGCGCTCGCCTTCGTCCGTACCCGGCACAGCTTCGGCAACCAGGGCGACCTGGACCGCATCAAGGTCCAGCAGCAGTTCCTCGGTTCGCTCGCCCGCCAGCTCAAGTCCGAGGACACGCTGACGAGTCCGAAGAAGCTCTACAAGGTCGCCGAGGCGGCGACCAACGCGCTGACGGTCGACTCCGGGATCGGCAGCATCACCAAACTGATGTCGCTGGCCAAGGAGTTGCAGCACATCAACCCGAAGAACATCACCTTCGCGACGCTCCCGGTGGTCGACAATCCGGCGGAGAAGGTGCACGCCACCGTCGTCCTCGACCAGGCGAACGCGGAACCGCTCTTCGCGATGATGAAGGACGACGTCTCGCTCACCGAGGTCAACAGCAAGAAGAAAGCCGCGGAGAGCAAGGAGAAGAAAGCCGAGGAGGCGCGGCTCAAGGGCAGCAAGTCCGAGGCGGCCGACATCCGCGTGGAGGTCTTCAACGGCGGTGCGGCGACCGGGATGGCGCAGGGCCAGCTGACCTGGCTCCAGACCAACCAGGGCGTCACCAAGTCGAGTCAGCAGGGCGACGCGCCCAAGCAGAAGGCCACGACGCTGGAGTACGCGCCCGACCAGGCCCCGCAGGCGCGCAAGCTCGCCGAGATCATGGGGCTGCCGGGGTCCGCGCTCAAGCCCGGCGAGAGCATCGAGAACGACCAGGGGCTGCCGGCGATGAAGCTCGTCCTCGGGCCCGATTTCAAGGGTCCCGGTGTCTCGATCACGGCGCCGAAGGAGGCGCCGAAGGCCGTCCCGCGCCAAGAGGCGGACAAGAAGGTCTGCGCGTCCTGAACGGGCCCGCACGCGCGGGAAAAAAGGGGGCAGGCGGGAGGCAAGGGAGCCTCCCGCCCGGCATGTTGGCTCCACCATGACCACCGGCACAACGTTTCGGCGTGTTCGCAGGTCTCAGGGTGGGGGCCACGGCCCGGCACCGAGGGGTGCCGGACAGGCATGGGGCGGGAAGGCGGGACGAGATGACGGGTGACACGGCGAGCGGGAAGCTCCCGGGGCTCGGTCGGGGGGAGTCCGAACGGGCGGGGGAACCGGCACCCGGGCCCGCGCCGGGCGACGCGTCCGAGGCCCCCGACGGGCGAATACCCGGGCAGGACCCGGACGGCATAGCGGGGGCAGCGGCGGAGGCGGAGGCCGGTTCCGCACGGGAGGCGGCGGACGAGCCGGAGCCCGCGGCGGAGGACGCGACGGTCTCCGCGCCGGACGCCCCGACGCCCCCCGCGCCCGGCCCCGCATCAGACGCCGCGCCGGACCCCGCGCCGGACGCCGCCCCCGGCCCCGTACCGGGTTCCGTCCCCGACCCCGTAGCGGCTGCCGTCCCCGACCCGCCCCGCAAGCGGCGCCGGGCGCGGCGCGTGCTGGCCTGGTCGGCGTTCTCGCTCGCCGTGCTGATCGCCGGCACCGCGACCGCGGGCTACCTCTACTACCAGCACCTCAACGGCAACATCGTCAAGGCCGAACTGACCCCCGTGGCACCGGAGAAGCGCCCGCCCGCGCCGACCCCGAACACAGCCGGGCAGACGCCGCTGAACATCCTCGTGATCGGCTCCGACAGCCGGAACACGGAGGAGAACCTGAAGCTCGGCGGCGCGAAGGAGACCGTGGGCGGCAAACCGCTCGCCGACGTCCAGATGCTCGTGCACGTCTCGGCGGACCGCAGCAACATGTCGGTCGTGAGCATGCCGCGCGACACGCTCCTCAAGCTCCCCGAGTGCAAGGACCCCGACACCGGTCAGGTCTACCCGGCCACGACCACCCGGCACATGACGAACGAGACCCTCGGGCGCGGCGGCCCGGGGTGCACCGTCGCCACGTGGGAGGCGACGACCGGCATCCACATCGACCACTTCATGATGGTCGACTTCTCCGGCGTCGTCTCGATGGCCGACGCGGTCGGCGGCGTCCCCGTCTGCGTGGACCGCAACATCTACTCGCACACCTCCACGGGCAAGGGCTCGGGCCTCAAGCTGGAGAAGGGCACGCACCCGGTCAAGGGCAAGCAGGCGCTCCAGTGGCTGCGCACGCGCTACGGCTTCGGCGACGGCACCGACATCGGGCGCGCCCAGGCCCAGCACATGTACATGAGCGCCATGGTGCGGCAGTTGCGCGAGAACGCGACGCTCGCCAACCCCGGCAAGCTCCGCTCGCTCGCCGAGGCGGCGACGAAGGCGCTCACCGTCGACGACGCCCTCGGCAGCGTCAAGAAGATCTACGACCTCAGCAACGACCTGCGCGCGGTCCCCCCGGAGCGCATCACGCTGACAACGATGCCGTTCGTCTACGAGGGCCCCCGCGTGTCGCCGAAGGCGGGGGACGCGGAACAGCTGTGGCGGCTCGTGCGCGAGGACATCGCGCTCGACGGCAAGGACAAGAAGAAGCCGAAGGTCAAGGACATCAGCGACCAGGCCGTCGCGCCCGGCGAGGTCGAGGTGTCCGTGCGCAACGCCACGGCGACCGACCAGCTCGCCCTCGTACCGGAGCGCGCGGGAACCATCGCGCAACAGCTCCTCTCCAAGGACTTCGCGCGCACGACCGCCGACCAGACGCACACCGGCAGCGAGGACAAGACGGAGGTCCGCTACCCGGGCGGGGACGCCGAGGCCGACGCGCAGTCGGTCGCGAAGGCGCTGAAGATCCCGCTGCGGCGCGTCAAGGAGAGCGCGGACGTCACGGGCGTCACCGTCGTGATCGGCTCCGACTGGCGCGAGGGCACGCGCTTCCCGAAGAAGGACGACGACGATGACGACGCGCTGCCGAAGTCGGCGCAGGCGCTCAACGGCGCGGACGACTCGGCGTGCATGAAGGTGGACCCGGCGTACTCGTGGTGACGACGGGGGGCGTCCCCGGGGTGGGGACGGGGACCCTGCCCGGCGCCCTGCCGCCAAAGGGGGGACCTGAGGCGCGGCGGATCGGCCAGTACGGCGATACGACAGTCATACCGGCTTACGGTCTGGCTCATCCCGTCCCGCCGTGCCGTCCGCGCGGCAGTGCCACCCGTGCGGAGGTGCCGTGCCCGCCCCCAGCAGCCCCAGCCCCCGTCCCCGCCGCGCCCCGGGCCCCCGCCCGGCCCCCCGCGCCGGCCGTCTCCCGC
>NZ_JAAGLR010000198.1 GCF_010548245.1 Streptomyces sp. SID11385 | reverse complement strand
TCCTGAGCGGCAGGGCCGCCGAGGGCCTGCGTCTCGCGCGCGCCGAGCTGACCCGCGCACGGCGCACGGGGGAGCGCCTGGTCGAGATCGAGGCCCGCCTCGCCCTCGGGGCCTGCCTGACCCGGCTCGCGCGCACGGCCGAAGGGGCCCGCGAGCTGGCCCGCGCGGAAGCACAGGCCCGCACGCTCCCCTACCCCGCCGGGGCACGGTGGGCGGCCTGGGCCAGGGAACTGCTCCTGCCTCCGGCGGACGTGCCCTCGCGGGGCCGGTGAGCCGCCCCGTGCGTACCGGTGCCGGCCCGCTCACGACTACCTTGGTCCGGTGACCGCGCCCATAGAACTCGTCATCTTCGACTGCGACGGCGTCCTCGTCGACAGCGAACGCATCGCCGCCCGGGTCCACGCCTCGCTCGGCGCCGAACTCGGCTGGCCGCTCGGCGAGCCCGGCGTCGTGGAGCACTTCATCGGCCGCTCGCACGCCGACATCCGTACGACCATCGCGGGACGCCTCGGCGCGGAGACCGCCACGCTCTGGTCCGAGCGCTTCGAGAAGCTGCACCACGACGCGGTCGAGGCGGGGCTGACCCCGGTCGACGGTGTCGTCGAAGCGCTCGACGCCTTGACGCTGCCGGTGTGCGTCGCCTCCAGCGGCACCCACGACAAGCTCCGCCACACCCTGGGCCGCACCGGTCTGTACGAGCGCTTCGCGGGCCGCGTCCACAGCGCGAGCGAGGTCGCCCGCGGCAAACCCGCTCCCGACCTCTTCCTCCACGCGGCCCGCCGCATGGGTGTGTCCCCCGCCTCCTGCGCGGTCGTGGAGGACAGCGCGCCAGGAATCCGCGCCGCCCGCGCGGCGGGCATGCGGGCCTACGGCTACGCGGGCGGCCTGACCCCCGCCGCGCGCCTCACGGGGCCGGGCACGACGGTCTTCACCGACATGCGCCAACTCCCGGCGCTGTTGGGGGAGTAGGGCCGGGAGGGGCAGCAGGGGCAAAGACGGCGGCAGGGCGGCGGGGCAGCAGCTCAGCGGCATCACGTACGGCGGCTGGAGGCCGGGCCGGGCGGTCCCGTGGAGAACTCGCGGACCGGGCACCGTTCCCTCGGCGTTCCGCCGGGCAGGTGGCACCGGGTGAGAAGCCTCTCCCTTGACCCGTTCAGGCAGGTCACGAGGAGGTGGTGGCGCCCCCGGCAGGACTCGAACCTGCGGCCAAGCGCTTAGAAGGCGCCTGCTCTATCCACTGAGCTACGGGGGCTGACCTGCGCAAACGCAGGAGCCTCGGGCTGCATCCCCAGGGCGTGGCAACGCAAAGGGAATTTTAGGTTCCCAGGGCTCGTGGGGCACATGCGTCCCGGCCGAGCCGGGAGCAGGATCTCACACCGTCTTCACAACCGGCGAGGCGTGCGAGGAAATATTCGGGCACGTGTCCGATGTGGATCTCTTCCCGCGGCTGCCCGGGCTGGACCGGGACCGGAGGGATGCCGGACCGGAAAGGGGCCCGAGCCGGAAGGGTGGAGGGCTGCCGAGCCGGAGGGCCGAAGGGGCGGCCCCCCCCGCGCGGGGGGGGCAGGCATTCCATGGTGTCCCCACGAGTCGGCCCGTGCCCGCTCGCGTCCCGCCACTCCCGCCCACGGGGGGGCCTCCGTACCAACGTGGCATGATGACGCGCGAGTTGCTGTCGGGGCGCTGGAGGGGGCAGGGGCGGGTGGAGGGGTTCGCGGCGCTGCGGGCAACCGACCCGGAGCAGGTCGGGCCGTATCGGCTGACGGCCAGGCTCGGGTCCGGTGGGATGGGCAGCGTGTACCTGGGGCAGTCGCCCGGTGGCCGGACGGTCGCGGTCAAGGTCGTCCGGCCGGACCTGGCGGAGGAGGTCGGCTTCCAGCGCCGGTTCGCCCGGGAGGTGGCCGCCGCCCGCCGTGTGAACGGCGCCTTCACCGCCGGGGTGGTCGGCGCCGACCCGACCGGAAACCCGCCGTGGCTGGCCACGGAGTACGTGCGGGGCATGGCGCTCGGCGCGGCCGTCGAGACGCACGGACCGTGGTCGGTGGAGTACGTGCTGCGGCTGGGCGCGGGCCTGGCCGAGGCGCTGACCCGCATACACGCCGTCGGCGTCGTGCACCGGGACCTGAAGCCGTCGAACATACTCCTCTCGCACGACGGACCCCGGGTCATCGACTTCGGGATCTCGGCAGTCAGCGACGCCAGCGTGCTGACGCAGACCGGCACGATGGTCGGCACTCCCGGCTACATGTCCCCCGAACAACTCGTGGGCCCCCACGCGGGCCCCGCCGCCGACGTGTTCGCGCTGGGGGCCGTGCTCGTGTACGCGGCCACCGGGATGGGCCCCTTCGGTGTCGGCGCCTCGCATGCCATCGCCTACCGCACGGTGCACGAGCCGCCCGCCCTGGACCGCGTCCCGGCGGCATTGCGCGAAGTGGTCGGGGCATGCCTGGAGAAGGACCCCGGGCGACGCCCCACCGTGGCCCGTCTCATGGCGGGACTCCTCGCCGGGACCACGGCGGGCAACGGCGCCTCGCCGCCGTTCCCCCCACAGGGACACTGGCTGCCGGCGGCGGTCGCCCAGATGGTGCCGAAGGCCGACGCCACCCCGTCGGCCTTCGGCCCGCCGGGATCGGCGGCCCCCGTCCGGCCGCGGGGGCCGGAAGGGTCGGCTGCCCCCGTCCGGCCGTGGGGGCCGGAAGGGGCGGCGGCTCCGGACCGGCCGTGGGGGCCGGAAGGCGCTACTGCTCAGGTCACCCCCGGCTTCACGGTCACGCGGCAGTTCGAACCCCCCAGGGAGCGGGCGACCGGAACCACCCGACGACGCGCTCTGTTCGGGCTCACGGGTGCCGCCGCCGTGGCCGCGATCGGTGCCGGGAGCTGGCTGTCCGGCATCGGACGCGGCGGCAGCGGCGGCGGCAGCGGCGGCGCGGCCGCGTCCACCACGTCGCACAAGGCCGGTTCCGTGCGGTGGAAGTCGTACGCCATCGCTGACGCGGACGACGAATCGCCCAACAGCGAGGCCGCACCTCCCCTTCTCGCCGACGGCCTGCTCCTCGCGGCCGGACGCACGGCCCTGTACGCGCTCTCCGCCGAGGGCGGTACCAAGAAGTGGACCTACACTCCGGGCCGCAAGTACGAGTGGGTCAACCCCGCCGTCGTCGCGGCCGGCGACACCCTCTACCTGGGCGTGGACGGAACCGTGCACGCGGTGCGCGTCGACACCGGCGCCAAACGGTGGGTGCAGTCCACGGCCGGCGGATTCGCCTGCCCGACCGTGCACGGCGAGCGGCTCTACACCGTCAGCATCGATGCGAAGGGCAGCGAGTTCCACCAGCGCAGCTGGCTGTACGCGGCGTCCGCGCGAACCGGCACCGAGGCGTGGACGAAGGAGAGCGAGCTGACGCGGACGGTCGCGACCGTGGCCGACGACAGCCTCTACACCGGCGTCGGCGGTGTCCTCTTCGCTTCGCGGAGCGACACCGGTGACACACGCTGGCAGTTCGACACCGGGGGCTTCTCCCTCGACGCCCCCACGGTCAGCGGCGGCATGGTCTACGTCAGCGGCCTCGGCTCCGACACGACCGGGGCCACCGTGTACGCCGTATCGGCGGCCACCGGAAAGAAGCAGTGGGAACTTCAGGGGAGCGCCTACGCCTTCTCCCCACCGACGGCGGCGGGTGACACCGTCCTGGTCAGCACCTTGACGGCCCCGGACAAGAACACCGTGCGCGCGCTGAACGCGAAGACCGGCAAGCTCGTCTGGCAGCGCCAGCTCGCCGACGACAACCTCACCCGGCCCGTCACGGCGGACGGCGTCGTCTACGTCGTCGGCGACGGCGTTCTGTACGCACTGCGAGCCGACACGGGCAGAATGCTGTGGCAGTACGCCACGAAGACGTCCATCCGCGCGGCCCCGCTGGTCGTCGGTGACACCGTCTACCTCTCCAGCTCCACCGGCAAGATCTACGCGATCTGGACCTGACAGCGGTCGCCGCGTCCGCCCGCTGCCGTGTCCGTTCCCGCGTGGGAACGCCGACAGGAAGAAAGAGCGCGTCGCACCGCTCCGTCCTTGGAACACCCGCTCTGCGGCGGGGCCTTCGATGGTGCCCCAGGCAGGACTCGAACCTGCGGCCAAGCGCTTAGAAGGCGCCTGCTCTATCCACTGAGCTACGGGGGCCGGTCGTGTGCGGCCGGTGGCCGGGAGCCCTGGTGCGGGCAGGACGGTGACCTGGCCGGGGACAAGGATAGGGCTCCGGGCTCCGTGTCCCTGCTGCTTCGCCCGCGCGCCACGTTGTGCAGGTTCGGTGAAGCGGTCCCGATACTGGCAGGCAGGTGCGCATCACGCATCGTTTTGAGGCCCACCGGTGCCAGGGTGTTGTGCACTCGTTATCGCTCGGCGTCCCCGCCCCCTTCCACCGCCCGGGTTCCCTTGCCAC
Source organism: Streptomyces sp. SID11385 (assembly GCF_010548245.1). Classification (GTDB taxonomy): domain Bacteria; phylum Actinomycetota; class Actinomycetes; order Streptomycetales; family Streptomycetaceae; genus Streptomyces. Next base: position 3,668 of record NZ_JAAGLR010000198.1, on the reverse strand, counting down.
GCAGAAGCAGCCAAACGCTTCAATATGTCGCCAAAACCGGGCATTCTGCGCATGTGGTGACCTTGGATGCACGGCCTCAGCTTCTCGACGCCCTTACCGACCTGCGCGACCGCGTCGCCGCCGTGCGCTGCCCCCTGCCACTGCCGGGCGCTCCACGCGCCCGCGCCAACAGGGACGAACTGCTCGCCCAGCTCGACGACTACCTCCTTCCCCGCCTGCGCACGCCCGAGGCCCCGCTCCTCGCCGTCGTCGGCGGCTCGACCGGCGCGGGCAAGTCGACCCTCGTCAACTCGCTCGTCGGCCGCCGGGTCAGCGAGGCCGGCGTCCTGCGCCCCACGACCCGCAACCCGGTGCTCGTCTGCCACCCCGACGACCACCACTGGTTCGCCGACCTGCGGGTCCTCCCCGAACTGACCCGCGTCTGGGTCCCCCGCCAGGACTCCCCCCGCCCCGCCGACCACCCGGCCTACAGCGGCTACGAGGAAGCCGAAGCCCCCTACGAGGACGAGTACGGCGCCTATGACGACGACGGCTTCGAGACCGGCGAGGAGAACCGCGGCCGGGTGCTCCGTATCGAGACCTCCGCAGCCCTGCCCCCCGGACTCGCCCTGCTCGACGCCCCCGACATCGACTCCCTCGTCGTCCGCAACCGCCTCCTCGCCGCCGAACTCATCTGCGCCGCCGACATCTGGATCATGGTGACCACCGCGAGCCGGTACGCCGACGCCGTCCCCTGGCACCTCCTGCGCACCGCGAAGGAACAGCAGGCCACCCTCCTCACCGTCCTCGACCGCGTGCCCCACCAGGTACTCGGCGAGGTCTCGCAGCGGTACGGCGCTCTCCTCACCAAGGCCGGGCTCGGCCACGTCCCCCGCTTCACCGTCCCCGAACTGCCCGAGTCGACCGGCGGGGGAGGGCTCCTGCCCGCCACCGCCGTCGCGCCGCTGCGCGCCTGGCTCGCGCACCGTGCCGCCGACCCGTACGCACGCGCCCGCGCCGTCGGCCGCACGGCACGCGGCGCGCTCGGTTCCCTGCGCCGCCGCATGCCCGAACTCGCCGCGGCTGTCGCGGCCCAGTACGCCGCCTCCGTCCGGCTCAGCGCCGCCGTGGACGAGGCCCACGCCCTCGAACACGCACGGCTGCACGAACGGCTCCAGGACGGTGCCGTCCTCGCCGGCGACGCCCTCAAGCGCTGGCAGGCCCACCCGGTCGACTGCACCCCCGGCGAACTCACCGACGCCCTCGTCGACAGCCTCGCCGCCCTCCTGCTGTGCGCCGTGACCGCCGCGGACGAGCACATCGACGCCCGCTGGCGCCGCGAGCCCGCCGCCCGCGCCCCGGAACTGAGCCCGTCGTCCCCGGGCGAGACGGAACAGCTCGCCCACCGCATCGGCGTCGCGGTGCGGCGCTGGCGGCGTGTCGTCGAGGAGTACGCCGAGGAGGAGTTGCGCGCGCTCGACCACAGCACCGCCCCCGACCCGGAGTCCGTCACGGCCCTGCTCGTCACGGCGCTGCTCGGTGGCCGGCGCGGCGGAGTCGCGGGCGAGTCGCTCGCCGAACGCATCGGCGCGGAGGGCGCGGTGCGCCTGCGCGACCGGGGCGGCGAACTCCTCGGCGAGTGCCTCGACCGGGTACTCGGCGCCGAGCGCGAACGCCGCCTCGCCCCGCTCGATGCCCTCGGCATCGGCCACGAACCGCAGTCCGCGCTGATCGCCGCGCTCTCCCTCGTGGAGAAGGTGCGCGAGGTACGGACCGCTGTCATCCCCCGGCCCGAGTCCGTCGCCGTACCCGCGCCCGCCACCGTGCCGAGCACCGGCGCCACGGCTGGGGCGGCTGGAGCGGGGGGCACGGCTGCCACGGCTGGAGCGACTGCGAGGGCTGGGACGTCTGCCGTGGCTGCCAAGGCTGCCGCGTCCGACTCGCCGGGCGCCGACGGAGCGGTCGCCCGCGGCATGGCGGCCGTCGCCGTCGCGGGACACGCGGAAGACCACGTCCCAGCCGCCGAGACAGAAGGAGGGGCGAGCGCGTGAGCACCGCCGCCACCGAGCACCAGGACCGCCCCGGCACCCCGGAAGGAAGGGGCGGCCACATCCCCGCCCCGGAACGTCCGCTTCCGGAAAGCCCAGCGGCTTCCGCCGCCCACGAGGAGACCGGAGCCCACGAGAAGCCCGGGGCCCACGAGGCTCCCGCCGCTGAAGAGGCGCCCGTCGCCCATGCCGCCTCCGGGGTGGCGGGCGGGTCGAGCCCCACACCGGACATCTTGGGTGACACGTCCGGCAGTTCGGACCGCACGCCGGAGACCCTCGGTGGTACGCCGGCCGGCGCCGGCAGCACGCCGGGCGCCCTCCAGGCGGGACTCGCCAGGCCCGGCGCCGCGCGCGTGCCCGCCCCGGCCGACGGGACCACTCCCCGCACGGGTCCGCTCCCGGAACGTACGGACCTCACCTCGCAGCCGACCAGCACAGGCCCCGCCGCAGGCCGCGCCGCGGAAGACGCCCTCACCCCCGAGACCGGGACCGGGGCAGGTACCGGTTCCCCCGAGACGGAGACGGACCCCCGCACACCCGCCGAAGACACCGCGCCCGCCCCGCACACGGGCAGGACTGAGGCCGGGGCGGATGTCCCTCGGCCGGTGTTCGACGACGGCCTCATCGCGCGCCGCGCCGGACCGATCGGTACGTGCCCGGACCTCACCACGCGCGAGGCCGCAGGCAGCCGAGGCGGCGATGCCGAGGTGCGTGCCTTCCGCGAAGGTCCGCTGCGGGAACGGCTCGACGCGCTGCGCGAACTCGTCGGCCTCTCCCGCGCCCGCCTCGACGAGGACACCCTCGCCGAGGCGGGGCGCGTGCTCGACGAGGCCGCCGCACGCGGCAGGCTCTCGGGCCGCCACACCGTCGTCGCCCTCGCCGGGGCCACCGGGAGCGGCAAGTCGACGCTCTTCAACACCCTCGCGGGCGCCAACATCTCCGACACCGGCGTCCGGCGGCCCACCACCTCCGCGCCCCTGGCGTGCAGTTGGACGGACGGCGCCGCCGGGCTGCTCGACCGGATCGGCGTCGCCGGACGACTGCGACGCCGGCCCGTGCTGCCGTCCGAGGACGACGGGGAACTCAGCGGACTCGTCCTCGTCGACCTGCCCGACCACGACTCGGCGGCGGTCGAGCACCGCGCGCAGGTCGACCGCGTGCTGGGCCTCGTCGATGCCGTGATCTGGGTCGTCGACCCGGAGAAGTACGCCGACGCCGTCCTCCACGAGCGCTACCTGCGCCCCCTCGCGGGCCACGCCGAGGTCACGTTCGTGGTCCTCAACCAGGTCGACCGGCTCCCCGCCGATGCGGCCGACCTCGTCCTCGACGACCTGCGCCGTCTGCTCGACGAGGACGGCATGCCGCTCGGCGAACACGGCGAACCCGGTGCCACGGTGCTCGCCCTCTCCGCCGTCACCGGCGAAGGAGTCGGCGAACTGCGGGAGATGCTTGGCGAGTTCGTCAGCGAACGCCGCGCCGCCGCACGCCGCCTCGCCGCGGACATCGACCTCGTCGCCGAACGCCTGCGCCCCCTCTACGCGGCCGGCCGCAGCCCCGGGCTCAGCGAGGACGCCCGCGTCGCCTTCGCCGACCGGCTCGCCGAAGCGGTCGGCGCCACCGCGGCGGGCGAGGCGGCCGAGC
>NZ_JAAGLR010000158.1 GCF_010548245.1 Streptomyces sp. SID11385 | reverse complement strand
GCGTCGGCGCTCGCGGCGGGCGCCGTCCTCGCCCGCCGGCCCACCGCGCTGCTCCCGGACACGGTGCTCGGCGCGAGCGTCCTGGTCCTCGCCGCCGCGCAACTCCTCGCCGCCGTCCCCTCGCCGTGGGCGCTGGTCGCCGCCGTCCTGCTCACCGGCACGGGGGAGGGCCCGCAGCTCACCGCGCTCCTCGCGATCCGTCACCGCGACGCCCCGGCCCGCCTGCGCGGTCAGGTCTTCACGACCGGCGCGAGCCTGAAGATCACGGCCCGCGCGGCCGGGGCCGCCCTCGCGGGCGCCCTGGCGGCGCACTCCCTGACGGCGGCGCTCCTCGCGGGCGCGACGCTGAACCTCCTCGCGGGCGCGGCCTTTCACGCGCTGCGCCCGCTCACCGCCGCCGCGCGACCGTGATGATCTCCGGCCCCGCCTCGCCCAGCGGCGCGCGGTCCCAGTCCCCGTACTGCTCCTCGACGAGGAAACCCGCCTCCGCGAGGAAGCCGTTCAGCTCGGTGACCCCCAGGAAGCGCAGGCTCTCGCCGAGGACGCGGAGCACGCGCCCCTCCGCGTCGGCGAGCGTCCCCCGGATCGTGACCACGTCCCCGGCGACCGAATCGACGTCGTGCCAGTACCGCAGCGCCCGTCCCGCGTCGTCCACCAGCTCCGTCATGTCGTTCGGGTTCGCCCGGTTCCACCGTTCCCAGGCCCGCGCGGCGGGGTGCCGCGTCTCGAAGGCGAACAGGCCGCCGGGGCGCAGCGCGTTGCGGACCGCCGCGAGCGAGGCCCGCACCTCGTCGTCGGTGAGCAGGGTCTGGAAGGCGTGGCCCGTCATGGTCGCGAGAGCGAACTCCGCGCCGGGGGCCGCGTCGGCCGCCCGCCCCTCGATCCACTCGACATCGCCCCGCCGCCGCGCCCGCTCCAGCGCGGCGCGGTCCGGATCGAGCCCGGCCAGCCGCCCCGTGTGCCCCCGCTCGCGCGCGAGCGTCAGCATGGCCCCCGTGCCGCACCCGACGTCGAGCACCGCGTCCGCGCCCATGACGAGCGGGTGGTAGAAGCGGTCGCAGGCGTTCCGCTCCGGGTCCCAGGGGTTGAGCAGGTCGTAGAGCGCGGCCGTGTCGCTGTCCGGGTACATCCGGGCAGTGTTCCCCGCCCCCGGCCGCGCCGGCAACGGATCAATCACCCGGCCGCGAACACCACCTCCGCCGCCTCCGCCGTCCCCCCGACCCGTCCGGGGGCGACCTGCTCGGACCAGTAGAGATTGGTGTGCGCGATGATCGCCGCCGGGCCGGGGACGCCCTCGACGCCGGTGTCCTCCGTCGTGTGCGCGTCCGCGACGAGGAGCGTGTCGTAGCCGCGGGCGAGACCGCCGTGGAGCGTCGAGCGGACGCACACGTCGGTCGCGGCACCCGTGACCACGATCCGGCCGACGCCCGCCGCCGCGAGAAGGGACTCCAGCTCCGTCGCCTCGAAGGCGTCCGCGTACTCCTTGCCGACCACCGGCTCGTCCGGCAGCGGGACGAGTTCCGGCACGAGCTGCCACGCCGGGGTCCCCGGCACCAGCGCGGCGTCCTGGTGCCGCACCCACACCACCGGCACCCCCTCCACGCGCGCCCGCGCCACAAGGTCCGCGAGCGTCGCCACCACCTCGTCCCGGCGGTGGGCGCGCGCCACCACGCCGTTCTGCATGTCGATGACGAGGAGAGCGGTGCCGGGGCGGTGCGCGAGGGTGGTCATGGCGGCAACAGTAGGACCGCCGAAGGCGTTCCCGCGCGCCGATTACCGCCTCGCCCGGGTCACGTGACGCCGCGCTCGCGGACCAGCCGTCTCACTCGGGGACCTGCCGCCGCACCCGGGCCACTCCGCGTTCTCACTCGGGCCACTGCGACTCCTCGATCGTCGTCACGAAGTCGCCCCGCTCGAAACCCGGCACGAAGTGCTCCAGGACGTCCGCCTTCACGTTCCCGAACGTCGTCGCCGGCTTCGGCGCGATGCCCTCCGTGAAGGCCGCGAGGATGCGGCGCTTGAAGCCGGGGCGCGGGTGGAGGGCGACGACCTCCGCGCGCTGCGCGTCCGTCAGGTCCCCGTACCCGATGCCGAGGACGTCGTACTCGACCCCCGCCGTCACGAGCGCCACCTCGGGCTCCATGAACTCCGGGACGCCGGGCGTCGTGTGCAGCGCGATCGCCGTCCACACGCGGCGCACGCTGTCCTCGGGCACGCCGTGCGCGTGCAGGAAGGCGCGTGCCTCCTCCGCCCCGTCCACCTCGAAACGGCGCCCGCTGTCGCGGTGGCGGGGGAGCAGGCCCAGGTCGTGGAACATCGCGCCCACGTAGAGCAGTTCGGGGTCGAAACTCAGCCCCCTGCGCCGCCCCTGGAGCGCGCCGAAGAAGTAGACGCGCCGCGAGTGGTGGTAGATCAGGTCGTCCGTCGCCTCCCGCACCAGCGCCGTCGCCTCGCGTGCGAGACGGGTGTCGGGCACCCGCACCCCGGCCGGGGCCCGCTCCTCGGTCGCCTGCTCCTCGGTCATGCCGCTCCTCGTGCGCGCGAAGCCGGTACGCGGCCGTGCGCGGCGCCCGCGCTTCGCGTCCGCGGCCGGTACGGGAGCCGGGCCCTGCGCCGGGCTCCCGGCGGCCACCTTCCCGGCC
>NZ_JAAGLR010000123.1 GCF_010548245.1 Streptomyces sp. SID11385 | reverse complement strand
GCGCCGCGGGCGGCCTGTGCCTCGTCCCGCTCACCGCGCCGCTGACCGGCCCGGCGCTCACCGACACGGCCGACCACATCGACCACGTCCGCGCCGTCGCGGGCCCCGGCGCGGTCGCCCTGTGCGGAGCCCACGACACGGGCGAACCCCACCCCGAGGGCCTCACCGACCCCACCGGCTACCCGCCCCTCCTCACCGAACTGCGCGCCCGCGGCTGGAGCGACGCCGAACTCACCGCCCTCACCTGGGAGAACGTCCTCCGCGTCCTGAAGGAGGCCGATGAGACGGCGAGAGCGACGAGCGCGCGACGCGGCCCGAGCACGGCGAGGCTGGGGGAGCGGGACGAACTGACGCCGAGGGCGGTGCCGGGACTGGGGCTGTGACCCGTGAGGGCCGGGCCTGACAACCCCTCCGGCATTTCAGGAGCGGGGTCCGGGGCGGAGCCCCGGGAGGCCACTCAGGCGTTGGGCCGCCCCATCGCCCGGTACGTCCACCCGGCTTCCCGCCACCGCGCGGCGGAGAGCACGTTCCGCCCGTCCAGCAGCACCTTCCGCGCCACGACCTCCCCCATCTCCCCGGGGTCGATCTCCCGGTACTCCCCCCACTCCGTGAGGTGCAGCACCACGTCCGCCCCCCGCACCGCGTCCAGCGCCGTGTCCGCGTACCCCAGCGTCGGGAAGACGCGCGCCGCGTTCGCCATCGCGCGCGGGTCGTGCACCGTCACCTGGCCGCCCTGGAGGTGGATCTGCCCCGCGACGTTCAGCGCGGGCGAGTCCCGTACGTCGTCGGAGTCCGGCTTGAAGGCCGCGCCGAGCACCCCGACCCGTACGCCAAGGAAGGAACCGCCGACGGTCTCGCGCGCGAGGTCCACCATCTGCGCGCGGCGGCGCATGTTGATCGAGTCGATCTCGCGCAGGAAGGTGAGCGCCTGGTCCGCGCCGAGTTCGCCCGCGCGGGCCATGAAGGCGCGGATGTCCTTCGGCAGGCAGCCGCCGCCGAAGCCGATCCCGGCGCGCAGGAACTTCCGCCCGATGCGCGCGTCGTAGCCGATCGCCTCCGCGAGCTGCGAGACGTCGCCCCCCGCGGCCTCGCACACCTCGGCCATGGCGTTGATGAAGGAGATCTTCGTGGCGAGGAAGGAGTTCGCCGAGACCTTCACCAGCTCGGCGGTCGCGTAGTCCGTGACGAGGAAGGGCGTGCCCTCGGCGATCGGGCCCGCGTACACCGTACGGAGCAACTCCTCGGACTCCTCGTCGCGCACCCCGACGACGAGCCGGTCGGGGTGGAGCGTGTCCTCGACGGCGAAGCCCTCGCGCAGGAACTCCGGGTTCCACGCGAGCCGCGCGCCCTCCCCGGCCGGTGCCAGCTCCGCGAGGCGCGCCGCGAGGCGTTCGGCCGAGCCCACGGGGACCGTCGACTTGCCGACGACGAGCGCCGGGCGGGTGAGCAGCGGCGCCAGCGTCTCGACGGCGCTGTCCACGTAACTCATGTCGCAGGCGAGATCGCCCTGCCGCTGCGGGGTGTTGACGCACACGAAGTGGACATCGCCGAAGTCGGCGATCTCCTCCCAGGAGCTCGTGAACCGCAGCCGCTTGGTGGAGCCGTCGAGCCCCGCGACGTGCTTGCGCAGCACCTCTTCGAGGCCCGGCTCGTACATCGGGGCCTCGCCGCGCGAGAGCGATTCGATCTTCTCGGGCACGACGTCGATGCCGAGCACGTCGAAGCCCAGCTCCGCCATGGACGCCGCGTGCGTGGCACCGAGATAGCCGAGACCGATGACGGTGATCCGGGGGGACTGGACCGGCGGCTGGCTCATGGACGGCTCCTGTGCGACGGGGGTACGTGGCGGGGCTGCGTAATGGGGCTGTGTGACGGGGCTGCGTGGCGCGGCCCGGTACGGGCCGCCGGAGCGGCCGACGGCGGGTCGCGCGGGCGCCTCCCCGGCGGATGCCGAGCATAGTCGGCGGGTGCCAGGGCGCTCCGGGGGCGCGGCCGGGAACGCGCGGGGGCTGTCGGAAAGGTCACTCAAGGTGCGCGTTCCGTAGGCGCGGCAGGCTTCGCCGCCTATTATTCGGAACCGTAGGTTACTTACCGGTAATGAGCGTGCGGGGAAACTCCCCGGGGCCCTTCGCGGCACTCCCGGGTCCGTTCGCGCCGGGCCGTTCGAGAAGGAGACCAGCACCGTGTCCGACTTCGACCTGTACCGTCCGGCCGAGGAGCACGACATGCTCCGCGAGACGGTCCGCGCCCTCGCCGAGGCGAAGATCGGCCCGCACGCCGCCGAGGTGGACGAGCAGGGCCGCTTCCCGCAGGAGGCGCGCGACGCGCTCACCGCCGCCGACCTGCACGCCGTGCACGTACCGGAGACCTACGGCGGCGCCGGGGCCGACGCCCTCGCGACCGTCATCGTCATCGAGGAGGTCGCCCGCGTCTGCGCCTCCTCCTCGCTCATCCCGGCCGTCAACAAGCTCGGCTCGCTGCCCGTCATCATCTCCGGCTCGGAGGAGCTGAAGGCGAAGTACCTGGGCCCGCTCGCCAAGGGCGACGCGATGTTCTCGTACGCGCTCAGCGAGCCCGACGCGGGTTCGGACGCGGCCGGGATGAAGACGAAGGCCGTGCGCGACGGGGACTTCTGGGTCCTCAACGGCGTCAAGCGGTGGATCACCAACGCGGGCGTCTCGGAGTTCTACACGGTCATGGCCGTGACCGACCCGACCAAGCGCAGCAAGGGCATCTCCGCCTTCGTCGTCGAGAAGGGCGACGAGGGCGTCTCGTTCGGCGCGCCGGAGAAGAAGCTCGGCATCAAGGGCTCGCCGACGCGCGAGGTCTACTTCGACAACGTCCGTATCCCGGCCGACCGGATGATCGGCGCCGAGGGCACCGGCTTCGCGACGGCGATGAAGACGCTCGACCACACCCGTATCACCATCGCCGCGCAGGCCCTCGGCATCGCGCAGGGCGCCCTGGACTACGCCAAGGGCTACGTCCAGGAGCGCAAGCAGTTCGGCAAGGCCATCGCCGACTTCCAGGGCATCCAGTTCATGCTCGCCGACATGGCGATGAAGATCTCCGCCGCGCGCGCCCTCACGTACCAGGCCGCCGCCGCCTCCGAGCGCGGCGACGCCGACCTGACCTACCAGGGCGCGGCGGCGAAGTGCTTCGCCTCGGACGTCGCGATGGAGGTCACGACGGACGCCGTCCAGCTCCTGGGCGGCTACGGCTACACGCGCGACTACCCGGTCGAGCGCATGATGCGCGACGCGAAGATCACGCAGATCTACGAGGGCACCAACCAGGTCCAGCGCATCGTCATGGCCCGCAACCTCCCGTAAGCGGAAGGGGTACGGGCCCGGCGCCCGTACCCCGCACCTCACTCCCCGTCCGCCTCACCCCTCCGGCCACCCCGCGCCGCGCAACCGCTCCCGCGCCCTCGCGCGCAGCCCCCGCGCGAGCGCGCCACCGAGCGGTGCGCCCGCC
>NZ_JAAGLR010000087.1 GCF_010548245.1 Streptomyces sp. SID11385 | reverse complement strand
CGGCCACACCGGCCGGTCCCCCGCGGACCGGCCGGGCTCCGGGCCCGGTGGGCGGCGGCCCCGGCGCGAAGGCGCCCGGGGCGAGCGACCGCGGACGGGGGAACGAGCGAGGGGGTCTTCCTGACCCCAGGGACGCGGTGGAGCGGGCGGGACGAATGAGCGAGCAGGAGCACCCGCAGGGGGAGCGCAAGCCGGACGACACGGGGCGGGCCCCGTCGTCGGCCGGGCAGCCGGTACGGGGCGAGGCGCCCGTGGGGCCCGTACGGGACGAAGCCGCCACCGACGCGGCCCCACCCGTACCCGAGAACACCGCGCCGCGCGAAGACGTCGCGCAGGACGAGGACATCGCGTCGCGCGAAACCGTCGCGCAGGACGAGGACGTCGCACCGTACGACGCCGCGCCGCACGACGACGCCGCGCCGCACGACGAGAAGACCGTGCCCGACGACGCGGCTGCCGGTCGGGCGGGGCATCACCGGGTCCGCAGCGCGCGGGAGAACGAGGACCGCAGCGAGGCGCGGGCGCTCTTCGTGCGGCTGCGCACGCTGGAGCCGGAGTCGGCGGCGTACGCGGAGCTGCGCAACCAGCTCGTACGGATGCACCTGCCGCTCGTGGAGCACCTCGCGCGGCGTTTCCGCAACCGCGGCGAGCCGCTCGACGACCTCACGCAGGTCGCGACGATCGGCCTGATCAAGTCGGTGGACCGCTTCGATCCCGAGCGCGGCGTCGAGTTCTCCACGTACGCGACCCCGACCGTCGTCGGCGAGATCAAGCGGCACTTCAGGGACAAGGGCTGGGCGGTACGCGTGCCGCGCCGGCTCCAGGAGCTGCGGCTCTCGCTCACCTCGGCGACGGCGGAGCTGTCGCAGCAGCACGGCCGCTCGCCGACGGTGTACGAGCTGGCGCAGCGGCTCTCCATCTCCGAGGAGGAGGTGCTCGAAGGGCTGGAGTCCGCGAACGCCTACAGCACGCTCTCGCTCGACGTCCCCGACACCGACGACGAGTCGCCCGCGGTCGCCGACACGCTCGGCGCGGAGGACGAGGCGCTGGAGGGCGTCGAGTACCGCGAGTCGCTCAAGCCGCTCCTGGAGGACCTGCCGCCGCGCGAGAAGCGGATTCTGCTGCTGCGGTTCTTCGGGAACATGACGCAGTCGCAGATCGCCCAGGAGGTCGGCATCTCCCAGATGCACGTCTCGCGCCTGCTCGCCCGCACGCTGGCCCAGCTCCGCGACAAACTCCTCGTGGAGGAGTGAGCGGACGACCGCCGCACGGCGTACGGCCGGGGCGTCGTCCGACGACGACGCGTCCGCCCTGGACCCCGTGTTGCCGCAGGGGCCGCCCTCACACCTTTCCGATGCCCAGCGTGTTCTCCGCCGGCAGCAGTCCGGAACCGATCATCGTGAGCCACGGGGTCGCGAGCAGGTCGGTCAGGCGGGTCGTGGACGCGGTGCCGAGCGCCTGCCAGGGGGCTGCGGCGAGGGTGTCGGTGCGGTGCTCGATCTCCGCGCGCAGGGCACGGCCCCGGTCGGTCGCCGTGCCGTCGGGGGCGACGAGGCCGCGGTCCCTCAGACGGCCCGTCGCCTCCTGCCACGCCGACTCACTCCAGCCGCGCGAGGCGAAGACCGCGCGGGGCGCCGCGCCGATCGAGGCGAAGGTGACGAGGGCCTCGATGCCGTCGAGCCCCGCCGCGACGAGGGCGGCCACGTGGCCGTCGCCCCGGTGTTCGCGCAGGATCGTCGCGGCCTGCCAGAGCTGGAGGTGCGGGGCATCGGGCCAGGACAGCGCGCCGTTCGCGGCGGCGAGCGGGCGGCCCGCGG
>NZ_JAAGLR010000056.1 GCF_010548245.1 Streptomyces sp. SID11385 | reverse complement strand
GAGGCCCGGCGGCGGCTGCGCTCGCGGCGCCCGCCGTACCCGGCGGCGGCGGCCTCGGCCTCCGCGGCGCTGCTGTACAGGTCCTCGTCAGGGGTGAAGACGGGCTCGGGCAGTGCGGCGGGCCCGGTGACGACCTCGGTGGCGGGCTCTTCCTGGGCCTTCGCCTCCTCGGCCTGCTCGGCGCTCACGTACTCGTACGTCAGCTCGTGCTCGGCGTGGTCGTGCTCGGCGTGCTCGCCGCCCTTGCCCTTCTTCTTCCGCTTGCCGCCGCCCCCGCCGCCGCCCGTGGTGGTGGGCTGGTCGAGGTGGACGATGACGCCGCGCCCGTTGCAGTGGACGCAGGTCTCGGAGAAGGACTCCAGGAGCCCCTGCCCGACGCGCTTGCGGGTCATCTGCACGAGGCCGAGCGAGGTGACCTCGGCGACCTGGTGCTTGGTGCGGTCGCGGCCCAGGCACTCCAGGAGGCGCCGCAGGACGAGGTCGCGGTTGGACTCCAGGACCATGTCGATGAAGTCGATGACGACGATCCCGCCGAGGTCGCGCAGCCGGAGCTGGCGCACGATCTCCTCGGCCGCCTCCAGGTTGTTCCTGGTGACGGTCTCCTCCAGGTTGCCGCCCTGCCCGGTGAACTTCCCGGTGTTGACGTCGACGACGATCATCGCCTCGGTCTTGTCGATCACGAGGGAGCCGCCGGAGGGCAGCCACACCTTGCGGTCGAGCGCCTTGGCGAGCTGCTCGTCGATGCGGTACGTGGCGAAGGCGTCGACCTCGGAGGTCCACCGCGACAGGCGCCCGACGAGGTCGGGGGCGACGTGCGAGACGTAGCCGTAGATGGTCTCCCAGGCGCGATCGCCGCTGACGACGACCTTCGTGAAGTCCTCGTTGAAGATGTCGCGGACGACCCGGACGGTCATGTCGGGCTCGCCGTAGAGCAGCGTCGGCGCGTTGCCCGACTTCGCCTTCTTCTGGATGTCCTCCCACTGCGACTGGAGCCGCTCGACGTCGCGCCGCAGCTCGTCCTCGCTCGCGCCCTCGGCGGCCGTGCGCACGATGACGCCGGCGTCCTCGGGGACGATCTTCTTGAGGATGGTCTTCAGGCGCGCGCGCTCGGTGTCGGGGAGCTTGCGGCTGATGCCGGTCATCGAGCCCTCGGGCACGTAGACCAGGTAGCGGCCGGGGAGCGAGACCTGGCTGGTGAGGCGGGCACCCTTGTGGCCGATCGGGTCCTTCGTGACCTGCACGAGGACGGGCTGACCGGACTTGAGCGCGGTCTCGATACGGCGCGGGCCGTGGTAGCCGAGCGCCTCGAAGTTGACCTCACCGGCGTAGAGGACCGCGTTGCGGCCCTTGCCGATGTCGATGAACGCGGCCTCCATGGAGGGCAGCACGTTCTGCACCTTGCCGAGGTAGACGTTGCCGACGTACGAGGTCGACTCGGCCTTGTTGACATAGTGCTCGACGAGGACGTCGTCCTCCAGGACGCCGATCTGGGTGCGCTCGCCCTGCTCGCGGACGACCATGACCCGCTCGACGGCCTCGCGGCGCGCGAGGAACTCGGCCTCGGTGATGATCGGCACCCGGCGGCGGCCCTGCTCGCGGCCCTCGCGGCGGCGCTGCTTCTTCGCCTCCAGACGCGTGGAGCCCTTGATGGACTGCACCTCGTCGCTGTGGTCGCTCTCCTTGCGCCGTTCCTTCGGCTCGCGGATCTTGACCACGGTGCGCTCGGGGTCGTCGGCGGCGGGCGTGGCCTCGGCCTCGCCGGAGGCGTCCGAGGCGCGGCGGCGACGGCGACGGCGGCGACGGCTGGAGGAGGAGCCGGAGCCCTCGTCCTCGTCGCGCGCGGCGGAGCCGGCGGGCTCCTCCTCGCGCTCCTCGTCGGCGGTGTCCTCGACGGGGGCGGGGCGCCGCTCGGCGGCGGGCGCGGAGGCGGTGGCCTCCTCGGCAGCGGGCTCCTCGCCCTCCTCCTCGTCGTCGCTGTCCTCGCGCTGGTCCTGCTCGGCACTCTCGCCGCGCCTGCGGCGTCGGCCGCCTCGGCGACGGCGGCGCGAGGGACGCTCGCCCTCGTCGCCGTACTGGCGCTCGTTGTCCTCGGCGGACTCGGCGGACTCGGCGGACTCGGCGGCCTCCGCGGGCTCGGCCACGTCCTCGGCGGGCTGGGGGGCCTTCTCGGCCTTGGGCGCGGGTGCCTCGGTACGGGGCTG
>NZ_JAAGLR010000019.1 GCF_010548245.1 Streptomyces sp. SID11385 | reverse complement strand
CGCGGCGGGCGTCCCCGCCGCCTCGGGCTCCGACGTCCGCGCCCTCCTCGCCGAGGGCCACCCCGAGGCGGCGGGCCTCGCCCGCCAGGCGGGCCGCCAGGTCGGCGAGGTCCTCGCGACCGTCGTGACCCTCCTCAACCCCGGCGTCCTGATGATCGCGGGAGACCTCGCCGGAACCCCCTTCCTCACCGGCGTCCGCGAACTCCTCTACCAACGCGCCCTCCCCCGCTGCACGGCCCACCTCGACGTCGTCACCTCCCGCCTCGGCGACCGAGCCGCCCTGGTCGGAGCGGCCCACCTCGTGGTGGAACACCTCTACGCCCCGGCACGGGCGGAGGAACGGCTGGAGGCGCTGGGGGTGTAGGACGGGGGACGGACCGGGCGATCCGCCGCGGGTACGAGGGCGGGCGGTCCCCCGTACGGGGCCGAGCGACCCGCCCGCCGCGGCCGCCCCGTCCCCTCACTCCTCCGCCTCCCACACCCCCTCCCGGTCGCGGCGGGCCAGGTGGCGTTGGAGGCGGCTCAGTGTGCGCTGGGGGAAGTGCCCCCGGACCGCCGCGCGGGCCGCGTTCGCGCCGGGGGCGCCGTGGACGCCGCCGCCCGGGTGGGCCGAGGCCGAGGCGAGGTAGAGGCCCTTGACCGGTGTCTCGGGGCGCCCGCTGCCCGGCAGCGGGCGGAAGAAGAGCTCCTGGTGGAGCGCCGCCGTACCGCCGTTGATCGCGCCGCCCCGGAGGTTCGCGTCGAGCGCCTGGAGCGTCGGCGGGGCGAGGACACGGCGGGCCCTGATCCGCGCCCGGAAGCCCGGCGCCCAGCGCTCCACCTCGCGCTCGATCCGGTCGGCCATCTCCTCGCCCTGCCCCGGCGTCCACCGGCCGTCCAGGCCCGCCCCGCCCGCGTCGCCCTTCACCGTGTGCGGCACGTGCGTATAGGCCCACGCCGCCTGCGTACCGGCGGGGGAGCGCGAGGGGTCGGCGGTCGTCATCTGCCCGAAGAGGAGGAAGGGGCGATCGGGTACGCGGCCCATGGCGAGCTGCGCGGCGAAGCGCGTGAGCCCGTCCACGCCGTCCGCCAGGTGCACCGTGCCCGCGCCCCGGGCCGCGTCCCCCGCGGTCCACGGGACGGGCCCGTCGAGCGCCCAGTCGACCTTGAAGGTCGCGAAGTCCCACTGGAAGCTCTCCAGATCGGCGCGCACCCGGCCCGGCAGGTCCGCCGCGTCGACCAGTTCCCCGTACAGCGCGGGCGCCGCCACGTCCGCGAGCACCGCCCGCCCGGCGGGCACCGTCTCGCCGCCCGCCGTCCGCACCCCCACCGCACGCCCCCCGCGCACCACCACCCGCGCCA
>NZ_JAAGLR010000591.1 GCF_010548245.1 Streptomyces sp. SID11385 | reverse complement strand
CGTCGCGCCGCGTGCAGCGAAGGGCAGCGCGGCGCGCAGCCGCGCCGTGAGGGTCTCGTAGTCGCCTGCCGTCGCGCCCGCGGGCTGAAAGGCGGTCACGACGGTGTGCGGCGGCGCGTCCACGTCGCGCAGGAGAGCGGGCATCCCGTGCAGGAGACGCGACGTCGCGACGTCTACCGGCCCATGCGCCGCGTCACCCGACGCGACGTCGCGGCGTACCACGGCCGCCCCGGGCGGGGGAACCGGCTCCCGCGAGCGCCGCACCTCCGTCACGGAGCAGCCGAGGCGCTCGGCGGCGAGCGCCAGCCGGGCCCTCGGCCCCTCGTCCACGCCGGTCACCGTCGCGCCCCGCGCCCGCGCGAGCACCAACGCGAGCCCCGCCCCGCAACCCAGGCCGAGCAGACGCGCGTCCGGTCCGATCGCAAGGCGTTCGTACACCGCCGTGTAGAGCGGGACGAGCATGCGTTCCTGGATCTCCGCCCAGTCGAGGGCGGCCCGTTCCTCGTCGTGTGTGTGCCGGGAGCCCGTGGCCCCGCGACGTGGTTCCCGCACGAGCATGGATGTCATGGATGGCGCCCCTATCGGCCCAGAGGTGTGTGATGCCTGTGCAGTCCGCCCCCGTGTGGCCCGTGCCGCCCTCGTGCGCGGCGTGAGCCGTCGCTTGTCCGCGCGTGCTCCCCCACGTATGCCAGGAAACTCCGTCCGCGCCACGCCGTCCAGGGGAGACCCGGGGCTTGTCGGCCAATGCTTGTGTGCCACGTTCCGCGCTTCCGTGCGCCGTTCGCATGCCGGTTTGCCCGGAGCGGCGCCCCCTTCATGCCGCCGGACGAGGCTCGCCGCGCGACGCCGCGTGATGTCACCGCGCCGCCGCACCGGCTTGCGGCCCGCGAGGCGACGTCACCGCGACGTCGCGTCGTCGGAGCACGCGACGTCACCCGTATCCGTCCGCCGTACCCCGCCTCGGATGCCGCCCACGTCGCGCGGTAACGTCGCCCCGTCGCGCGACGCGGCACGCAACAGCGCCGGACCGCCCGCCCGCGTCCTTCCGCCGGGTGTTCCCCGCCGCCGGTCCCTGAGGTATCCGGGCGCCGCGTCGCCGGACGCCGCGCGTAGCGGCGCTACGTACCGTCTTGCGGGGAGCTGTGACGGCTTCTCCGCACATCGACGCACCCGCCCTCCTCCGGACGCATCACGGCCAACTGGCGGGTACGAGCAAATTATTTGGGATGGCCCGGAATAGGAACACGCCGCGCGCGCGGCTCGTTGGTCACGACGTGAGCACGACACCACCTGTTCTCGCCGCAGAGCTGGCGCAGGCGTGGGCCGATATTCAGCGGTACCACCCCGACCTGCCGGATCTTGCCGCGCCCGAGTCCCTGATCGGGGAGTCCTCGTCCGCCTGCGGACACGAACTCTCCTTCGAACGACTGCTCCACGAGGCAGTTCACGGTCTCGCCGCCGCCCGGGGGGTACGCGACACCTCCCGCGCCGGCCGCTACCACAACCGCAGATTTCTCGCGATCGCCGAGGAACTGGGCCTGGACCACCCCGAGGAGCCCCACCCGAGCAGCGGCTTCTCCCTCGTGACTCTCGGTACCGAGGCGAGGAAGCGGTACCGGGCCACGATTGACCAACTGCACCGCGCGCTGAAGGCGCACACCGCCGCGACCTCCACCGACTCGTCGAGCAGCTTCCGCGGCCCCGCGGCCCGGCACGGTTCGTCCGGCGGCGGCGTACGCGTCAAGGCGGTGTGCGACTGCGGACGCAACGTACGCGTCGTTCCCTCGGTCCTCGCCCAGGCGCCGATCATGTGCGGCAAGTGCGGGGAGCCCTTCCGCATCCCCGAGCCGGCAGTCCCCGCCATGTCCTGAGCGCCGGGCCGCGCGCCACCGTGCGAGCCGACGGCGCGGCATGTCCGGCCCCGCCCCGGACGTGCCACGCCGCCGGACGCTCCGGCGCGTACCGGCTTCGCCATGCGCGACGTCGCGTCGCGCCGACCTCCCGTCGCGCCGCCCCACCGCGCCGGCCTCGACGTCGCGCGGGATCGCCCCCCACGTCGCGTCGCAGCGCTTCGTACGTCGCGGCATGGCACGCGACGTCGCGTCGTCTCCCTCACGTCGCGCCGCTCCCGCGGTGAGCGCGGCCCGGCTGCCTCTCCCCACGGGTTCGGGCGCGTCGGCGGCTGTGGCAGAATGGACAGCTGTACTCGACAGCCGCACAGGACCCCTCTCTCCTCCGGCTGACGTGTCCTGCGGGCCCGGTCGGATTCCGCAACCCCACGCGGCATCATCCGGTGCCCCACCCCGTCAAGACCAGGAGACACCACTCCCGTGGCAGTCAAGATCAAGCTGAAGCGTCTGGGCAAGATCCGCGCGCCTCACTACCGCATCATCATCGCCGACTCCCGCACCCGCCGTGACGGCCGTGCGATCGAGGAGATCGGCCTGTACCACCCGGTGCAGAACCCCTCGCGCATCGAGGTCGACGCCGACCGCGTGGCGTACTGGCTGGGTGTCGGCGCGCAGCCGACCGAGCCCGTGCTCGCCATCCTGAAGAAGACCGGCGACTGGCAGAAGTTCAAGGGCGAGCCCGCCCCGGCGCCGCTGCTCCAGCCGGAGCCGAAGCCCGACCACAGCGGTCTCTTCGAGGCCGTCTCGGCGAAGGCCGGCGACGAGCCCAAGGGCGAGGCCATCACGCAGAAGGCGAAGAAGGCCGACAAGAAGGACGAGTCCGACTCGTCCGAGTCGACCGAGGGCTGACATGCTCGACGAGGCTCTCGAACACCTCGTGAAGGGCATTGTCGACAACCCCGACGATGTGCAGGTGGCTGAACGCACCCTGCGCCGCGGGCGCGTTCTCGAGGTACGGGTGCACCCCGACGACCTCGGGAAGGTGATCGGCCGCAGTGGCCGCACCGCGCGCGCCCTGCGCACCGTCGTGGGTGCCATCGGTGGCCGTGGCGTCCGCGTCGACCTCGTCGACGTGGACCACGTGCGCTGAACTCGTACACGCGCTGAGGTCCCACCGGACACAGCACAGCACCGGCGCGGGCCGGGGCGGGCCCTCGGGCCGGCCCCGGCCCGTCGTCGTACCAGGACCCACGTCGCAGCAGGCGTCGTAGCAGGACAGGAGATCCCCAGAGTGCAGCTGGTAGTCGCACGGATCGGCCGCGCCCACGGCATCAAGGGTGAGGTCACCGTCGAGGTGCGTACGGACGAGCCGGAGCTGCGGCTCCCGCCCGGCGCCGTGCTCGCGACCGATCCGCCCGGTGCCGGGCCGCTGACGATCGAGCAGGGGCGGGTGCACAGCGGCCGGCTGCTGCTGCGCTTCGCGGGCGTGAAGGACCGCACCGCCGCGGAGGCGCTGCGCAACACTCTGCTGATCGCCGAGATCGATCCGGAGGAGGTGCCCGAGGACCCCGAGGAGTTCTACGACTATCAGCTCATGGACCTCGACGTGGTCACCGAGGACGGCCAGGAGATCGGGCGGATCACGGAGATCTCACACCTCCCCTCGCAGGACCTCTTCATCGTCGAGCGCCCCGACGGCAGCGAGGTGATGATCCCCTTCGTCGAGGAGATCGTCACCGAGATCGACCTCCACGAACAGCGCGCCGTGATCAATCCGCCGCGCGGGCTGCTCGATCCGGACGAGGCCGACGTCGCGTCGGAGCGGGAGACGCCGCGTACGGAGGCGGACGCGACGTCGGGCGACGCGACGTCGCGCGGCACGTCGCGTACGGACGGCGTGACGTCGCGCGGCAGCGACGCGGCATCCGCCGGGCACGACGCGACGTCGCGGGACGTCGCGCCCGAGGACCCCCGGTGACCGCCCCGGCGCCGCGTACCGCCGCTACGTCGCATCCCGCCACGTCGCGCGAGCCCGCGACCCCGACGGCGTCGCCCCCCGCCGCCCCCTCGCTCCGTCTCGACGCGCTCACGATCTTCCCCGAGTACCTCGACCCGCTCCACGTCTCCCTCGTGGGCAAGGCGCGCGCCCGCGGGCAGCTCGACGTCCACGTGCACGACCTCCGCAACTGGACGTACGACCGTCACAACACCGTCGACGACACCCCGTACGGCGGTGGGCCCGGCATGGTCATGAAGACCGAGCCGTGGGGCGACGCGCTCGACGAGGTACTCGCGGACGGCTACGAGGCGGGGGCGTGCGAACCGGTCCTCGTCGTGCCGACGCCGAGCGGCCGACCCTTCACCCAGCAGCTCGCCGTCGAACTGTCGGCCCGCCCCTGGCTGATCTTCACACCGGCGCGGTACGAGGGCATCGACCGGCGCGTCATGGAGGAGTACGCGACGCGGCTGCCCGTGTACGAGGTCTCCATCGGTGACTACGTGCTCGCGGGCGGCGAGGCGGCGGTACTCGTCATCACGGAAGCCGTCGCCCGGCTCCTGCCCGGCGTGCTCGGCAACGCCGAGTCGCACCGCGACGACTCCTTCGCCCCCGGGGCCATGGCGGACCTGCTCGAAGGTCCCGTCTACACGAAGCCGCCGTCCTGGCGGGGGCGCGGCATCCCCGACGTGCTGCTGAGCGGTCACCACGGCCGCATCGCGCGCTGGCGTCGCGACGAGGCGCTGGCGCGCACCGTCGCGCACCGCCCCGACCTCATCGCGCGCTGCGACCCCGCGGCGTTCGACAAGAAGGACCGCGAGACGCTGTCCATCCTGGGCTGGCGGCAGGGACCCGACGGCCGATTTGGGCCAACCCCCTCCGACGTGGAAGAATAGGCCGCTGCCGTCCGTCCGGCGCGCGCCCCTGCCACAGGGGGAACGACGCCCGCCCGATGAAGCGGCACCCTTCACTCATCACCATGTTCCGTTGATGACCTGTGGCATCAGCGAGGAAGCAGACACACATGTCCAACCTGCTCGACTCCGTCGACGCCGCGTCGCTGCGCAGCGACCTCCCGTCGTTCCGCCCGGGCGACACCGTCAACGTCCACGTGCGCGTCATCGAGGGCAACCGCTCCCGTGTGCAGCAGTTCAAGGGCGTCGTCATCCGCCGCCAGGGCTCGGGCGTCCGCGAGACCTTCACGGTCCGCAAGGTCTCCTTCTCCGTCGGCGTGGAGCGCACCTTCCCCGTGCACACCCCGATCGTCGAGAAGATCGAGCTGGTGACCCGCGGTGACGTCCGTCGCGCCAAGCTCTACTACCTCCGTGAGCTGCGCGGCAAGGCCGCGAAGATCAAGGAGAAGCGCGAGAGCTGATCTCGCACGCGCGGTCGGCGGGCCGCGCGCACCGGGCCACCACGGCCCCCAGGGCCCACAGCGTCGCCCGATAGCATCGGGGCGCCATGGACACCGAAACGCAGGACACGGAGCGCGACCGCTCCGCCGTACCGAATCCGTCCGCACAAGCGACGGACCGGGCGGTGGAGGGGTCGCGCTCTCGTCTGTCCTGGCTGCCCGGCGGTGTCTGGACCGTCGGAGGGCTGGCTCTCGTCGTCGTCCTGCTCCTCGTAAGCCGCTTCGTCGCCCAGCCCTTCGGGATTCCGAGCGCGTCGATGGAACCCGCGCTGCACGCCGGCGACCGTGTCATGGTCGACAAACTGGCGTACCGTTTCGGCGGCGAGCCGCGCCGCGGCGACGTCGTGGTCTTCGACGGCACCGGGTACTTCGGTGACGGCGACTACATCAAGCGCGTCGTGGGAGTCGGGGGGGACCGGGTGCGGTGCTGCGCCAAGGACGGCAGGCTCACGATCAACGGGAAGCCGGTCACCGAGCCCTTCCTCCACACCGGGGACGCCCCCTCGGACGTCGCCTTCGACATCGTGGTCCCGGCCGGACGCCTCTTCGTCCTCGGTGACCACCGCGCGGACTCCGCTGACTCGCGCGACCACCTCGGTTCGCCGGGCGGCGGCATGATCCCCCTCTCCGCCGTACGCGGCCGGGCCGACTTGGTGGTCTGGCCGCCGAGCCGCTGGAGCGGCCTGCAACAACGCGACGCCTACGCGCGCGTTCCCGCGCCGTCCGCCGCGGCCCATGGGTAGGCACGGGGGACAGCCGGGGCATCGCGGAACGGCGGACGACGGCGACGACGAGGCCGCGTCGGGCGGCGCGTCAGGGGAGGCGGGACCCTCGCCCGACGCGACGTGGCACGCCTGGTACGACGAGCGGGAGGCGGCAGCGTCCGGAGGCCGCGAGGCTCCGTACGAGGGCCACGACGTCCGGTACGAGGCGGACGGCGCCCCAGACGACGCCCCGTACGGCGTGGGCGGGGCGGACGGCGCGGAAGGTGCCCCGTACGACGCGCACGACGCCACGCGCTCCGTGCGCGACGTCGAGGCGTCTTACGACGCGTCGCACGACGGGAAGGCGACGTACGACGCGCAGGCACCGCGCGACGCGCAGGCGACGTACGGGGCCGCCGCCGCGGCCCGACGCGATGTGGGGCGCGTGGGACGTCGCGCGCGGGCACGTCGCGTCGCGCGCCGCAGACGTCGCGCGACGTTGCGCGAGATCCCCCTCCTCCTGGGCGCGGCGCTGCTCATCGCCCTCGTCCTGAAGACATTCTTCGTCCAGGCCTTCGTGATCCCCTCGGGATCGATGGAGGAGACACTGCGGATCGGCGACCGCGTGGCCGTCGACAAGCTCACCCCGTGGTTCGGCGCCGACGTGCACCGCGGCGACGTCGTCGTCTTCCGCGACCCCGGCGGCTGGCTCGGCGAGGAGGCGCCCGGCCAGGACACCTCGTCCGGACCCGTGCGGCAGCTGAAGAAGGGGCTGGCGTTCATCGGCCTCCTCCCGTCCGCGGACGAGAAAGACCTGATCAAACGCGTCGTCGGCGTCGGCGGCGACACCGTCGCCTGCTGCGACGCGCACGGACGGATCACCGTCAACGGACAGGCCGTCGAGGAGCCGTACGTGCGTGCGGGGAATAGGCCGTCCGAAGTCGAGTTCCGGGTCCACGTCCCGGCCGGGCGCCTCTTCGTGCTGGGGGACCACCGGGCGAACTCGGGTGACTCCCGCTACCACCTCGACGCGGGCTACGACGGAACCGTCTCGGAAGACGCCGTGGTGGGGCGCGCCGTCGCCGTCGTCTGGCCCCTGGGGCACTGGTCCACGCCGGGGCACAGGGACCGCTTCGCGCGGGTCCCCGACGCGGCGTCCGGGTGGCCCGTACGCACAGAGGACTCGCATAGTCTGGCCCAGGCGCGGCCGAAGGCCGGCGTCGCGCTCCCGACCCCTGCGGAACTCCCGCTCGTTATGGGAGTAGTGGGCCCACGTCTCCTACGGCGTGGGCAATGGCTCGAAGTGAGGAGTGAGCGTGGGGGACGTCGCGGTGGGCGCCCGGTCCGGACACGAGGGGCCGGAAGAGCCGGAGCAGGGAGGCGCGGGGCCGGCCGGCGCCGGAGAAGGGCGGGAGCCTGAGGTGACCGAGTCCGACGCGGACACCCCGCGAGGCCATGGCAGGACCAGCGCCCCGAAGAAGCCGCGGCCGTTCTGGAAGGAACTGCCGCTGCTGATCGTCATCGCCCTGGTCCTGGCGCTGATCATCAAGACGTTCCTGGTGCAGGCGTTCTCGATCCCGTCCGGCTCGATGCAGAACACCCTCCAGGTCAGCGACCGGGTGCTCGTCGACAAGCTCACGCCGTGGTTCGGCTCGAAGCCCTCGCGCGGCGAGGTGATCGTCTTCAAGGACCCCGACCGCTGGCTGGAGAACGAGCCCACGCCCACGCCCAACATCCTCCAGAAGGGCCTCAGCTTCATCGGGCTGATGCCGTCCGCGGACGAGAAAGACCTGATCAAGCGCGTCATCGGCGTCGGCGGTGACACCGTCGAATGCAACGGCACCGGCCCCCTCAAGCTCAACGGGAAGCCGCTCGACGAGCCGTACGTCTTCCAGGGGAACACCCCCTGCTCGGTGGACGAAGGCGGCCAGTTCAAGGTCAAGGTGCCCAAGGACAAGCTGTGGGTGATGGGTGACCACCGTCAGGCGTCGGCCGACTCGCGGTACCACCAGACCGACCGCAACCAGGGCTTCGTCCCGGTCGACAACGTCATCGGCCGCGCCTTCGTGATCGCCTGGCCGCCGAACCGCTGGTCGACGCTCTCGGTCCCCGACACCTTCCACCAGTCCGGCATCAACGCCGCGGCCTCCGCCACCGCCCCTGCTGCCCTCGGCCTCGTGGGTGCCTTCCCGTTCGTGCTCTGGCGCAGGCGGAGGCTTTCTGCCGAGCGTACCGACGGGTAGGGTGCCTCCCCAGACCGGCGATCATCGTGGTCGGACGCCCCGTATCCGGGGTGCGCCGACCCGGTGACGCACCGTTCCATCTGGGGGCACCACCATGAGCGCATCGTCCGGTACGGCCCCGCCCGGAAGCCGCAAGGGGAACGTGCTGTCGGGCCTCGTCGTCGCACTGGGGTTCGTCCTGCTCGTCGGCGGTTTCGCCTGGGGGGCCTGGCAGTACCGGCCGTATACCGTGCCCACGCCTTCCATGGCCCCGACCATCGACGCCGGGGACCGCGTCCTCGGGCAACGCATATCGGGTGACGAGGTACGCCGCGGCGACGTGGTCGTCTTCAAGGACCGCGCCTGGGGCAACGAGACGCTGGTCAAACGCGTCGTGGCCGTGGGCGGCGACAAGGTCGCCTGCTGCACCGACGGCCACCTCACCGTCAATGGTGAGCAGATCGCCGAGCCCTACCTCCCCACCGACGCCGCGCACCGCGGCACGCGACTGCCAGAGACGGCCGTGCCCAAAGGCCGGCTCTTCCTCCTCGGCGACGAACGCGCCGGCTCCCTCGACTCCACCGCCCACCTCGACGACGTCGCGCGCGGCTCCGTGCCCCGCTCCGCCGTATCGGCGCGCGTGGATGCCGTCGTCGTGCCGTGGCGCGGCATGCTGGAGCGCCCGAGCGGCTTCGCGGGGCTCCCGGGCGGCATCTCCACGCCCGGTCCGCTGCGTCTCCTGCTGGGTTCCGTCGTTCTCGGCGCCGTACTGATCCTCGGCGGTGCGGCGTACGGCCCACTCGCGCAACGTGCCGCGCGACGTCGCGCCGCGCGACGCCGAAGGGAGGCGGCGGCGAGTGCGGCGTGAGGATGAGGACGGTGGAGGCGGGCGTACGTGGCGGGACGGCGGTCCGCGTCCGAACGACGCGGCCCACGGGGGCGACACGAGGCGGGACGGCACGGTGGGTGGGGGAGACGGCGAGGCGGGCGGGGGCCACGTGGCGACGTCGCGGAGCGATGCCACGTCCGGGACGTACGACGCGACGCTGCGTGACGAAGCGCGACGCCCCGGAGACGTCGCGTCGGCCGACGGCGCGCGCGACGCCGCGTCACGCGACGCGCCCCAGATTCCTCCGCCGCGCGACGCCGCTCCGCTACGCCGCGTAGCGCGCGTCGTCCTGCTCGATCCCGACGACCGCATCCTCCTGATCCACGGACACGAGCCGGGCGACGTCGCCGACGCGTGGTGGTTCACCCCCGGCGGCGGCCTGGAGGGGGCCGAGACGCGCGAGCAGGCGGCCCGGCGGGAGCTGAGGGAGGAGACGGGGATCACCGACGTAGCCCTCGGACCGCTCCTGTGGAAACGCACCTGTTCCTTCCCGTTCGCGGGCCGGCGCTGGGATCAGGACGAGTGGTACTACCTCGCGCGTACGGCGCAGACCGCCACCGCCGCGGAGGGGCTGACCGACCTGGAGCGCAGCAGCGTCGATGACGCCCGGTGGTGGACGTGCGCCGAGCTGGAGGCCTCGTCGGAGACCGTGTATCCCACTCGGCTGGCGGCGCTGTTGCGACGTCTGCTGCGCGAGGGGCCGCCATCGGTGCCCGAGATCCTCGCCACTGAAATCGCCTGAGAGCGGATGGGCAGGCGCACAATGGGGGGACGCACGGCTGAAGGGGAACCGACATGAGCGCCGAGGACCTCGAAAAGTACGAGACCGAGATGGAGCTGAAGCTCTACCGGGAGTACCGCGACGTCGTCGGCCTGTTCAAATACGTGATCGAGACCGAACGGCGCTTCTACCTGACGAACGACTACGAGATGCAGGTGCACTCGGTGCAGGGCGAGGTGTTCTTCGAGGTGTCCATGGCGGACGCCTGGGTCTGGGACATGTACCGGCCCGCACGCTTCGTGAAGCAGGTGCGGGTGCTCACGTTCAAGGACGTGAACATTGAGGAGCTGAACAAGACCGACCTGGATCTTCCTGGCGGCTGAACAGCGGCGACGACGAACCGACCCGAGGGGCCCCGCGCGCGAGCGCCGGGCCCCTCCGGCATTCCCGCTCGCCATACACCATGAAGGCGGGGGCTCGACCCCGCCTGGGGATAACTCAGCGTTCCCGCCGACACGCCTCACCCGAACGGGCGGGCGATTTTTCTTTTTCTTCGAAGTTATCCACAGATTCCCGTTCGGCCCTCCCCCGCACCCTCGTCATCCGTCACAGTCGGTGAGGAAGGAGGTGGTGTCCGTGAACACCAGAACGGCGCTGGGCAAGTACGGCGAGGAAGCCG
Source organism: Streptomyces sp. SID11385 (assembly GCF_010548245.1). Classification (GTDB taxonomy): domain Bacteria; phylum Actinomycetota; class Actinomycetes; order Streptomycetales; family Streptomycetaceae; genus Streptomyces. The sequence continues at coordinate 18,527 of NZ_JAAGLR010000591.1, read as the reverse complement.
CGGTGCGGGCGCTCCGCACGGCTGGGCTGCGGATCGTGGCACGCAACTGGCGGTGTGGTCGGGCCGGCGAGGTCGACATCGTCGCCATGGACGGCGACACCTTGGTCATCTGCGAGGTGAAGACCCGCAAGGCCGAGGGATTCGAGCACCCGATGTCGGCGGTGAGGACCGCGAAGGTGGAGCGATTGCGGCGGCTCGCCGAGTTGTGGCTGAGCAAGCACGGAGGGGCACCGCCCGGAGGAGTACGCATCGATCTCGTGGGGGTACTCGTCCCGCGGCGGTCGGGGGCCCCGGAGATCGAGCACGCGCGGGGGGTGGGCTGAATGGGCTTCGCCCGTACCTGCTCGGTGACCCTGCTCGGCATCGACGCCGTCGTGGTCGAGGTCCAGGCCGACCTCGAACCGGGCGTCGCGGCCTTCGCCCTCGTCGGACTGCCCGACAAGAGCCTCGTGGAAAGCCGGGACAGGGTGCGTGCCGCTGTCGTCAACTCCGGTGCCGAATGGCCGCAGAAGAAGCTGACCGTCGGGCTGAGCCCCGCTTCGGTCCCCAAGAGCGGCAGCGGCTTCGACCTGGCGGTCGCCTGCGCCGTCCTCGGCGCCACGGAGCGGATCGATCCCGCCGCGATCGCCGACCTCGTGATGATCGGCGAGCTGGGCCTCGACGGGCGCGTACGGCCGGTACGCGGCATCCTGCCGGGCGTCCTGGCCGCGGCCGACGCCGGCTACCGGCACGTGGTCGTCCCGGAGAGTTCGGCGGCCGAAGCGGCCCTCGTGCCCGGGATGTCCGTCCTCGGCGTACGCAGTCTGCGCCAGCTCGTCGCCGTGCTCGCCGGTGAAACGGTCCCCGAGGAGGAACCACTCGCCCCAGGCCGCCCCGATCCGCTGCTGGCGGGCCTGTCGATGCCAGGCGCGGGCTTCGGGACCGGGGTGATCCCCGGTCTCACGGACCGGCAGCCGGACCTGGCGGACGTCGCGGGGCAGTACACCGCTCGCCGCGCCCTGGAGGTCGCCGCGGCGGGCGGGCACCACCTGCTGCTGCACGGGCCCCCGGGAGCGGGGAAGACGATGCTCGCCGAGCGGCTGCCCGGCATTCTCCCGCCGCTGACCCGCCCGGAGTCCCTGGAGGTCACCGCGGTGCACTCCGTGGCGGGCATGCTGCCGCCCGGGCGACCCCTGGTCGAGTCACCGCCCTACTGCGCGCCGCACCACTCCGCCACGATGCAGTCACTCGTGGGCGGCGGCGCCGGGATGCCCCGCCCCGGCGCGGTCTCCCTGGCGCACAGAGGAGTGCTTTTCCTCGACGAGGCCCCCGAGTTCCACGGCCAGGTGCTGGACTCGCTGCGGCAGCCGCTCGAATCGGGGTACGTGGTGATCGCGCGTTCGGCGGGGGTGGTGCGGCTCCCCGCGAAGTTCCTCATGGTCCTCGCGGCCAATCCCTGCCCCTGCGGGCGCAGCGGCCTCGTGGGCGACCCGTGCGAGTGCCCGCCGACCATGGTGCGGCGCTACCAGGCCCGGATCTCCGGTCCGCTCCTCGACCGGGTGGATCTGCACGTACGGGTTGACCCGATCGGCCGGGCAGAGCTTCACCGGGACCGTGCCGACAACGAGTCCACGAGCGTCGTGGCCGTGCGGGTGCGCGAGGCGCGGGAGCGCGCGCTCGCCCGGTACCGCGACGAGCCGTGGCACTGCAACAGCGAGGTGCCCGGCCACGAGCTGCGCACTCGCTGGCCGCTCGCTCCCGGCGCGCTCGACGCCGTGGCGAGGGACCTGGAACGCGGCCTGCTGACTGCCCGGGGGCTCGACCGGGTGCTGCGCGTCGCCTGGACCCTGGCCGACCTCGCGGGCCAGGACCGCCCCGACGCTGCGGCTCTCGCGCTGGCTCTGGAACTCCGTACCGGCGTGCGCCGCGGAGCCGCCCTCACGACGGGAGCCCCCGCATGAGCGCGACCATCCCGGGGCCCGCCGGGGCGGGCGACGGCGAACGCCTGGCGCGCGTCGTGCTCAGCCGGGTGTTCGAACCGGGCGAGCCGAAGACCGGCGCCCTGCTGCGGACCAGCGGCGGTGCCTCACCGCTCCTGGCACGGCTGCGCACGGGCGAAGGACCTCCGAAGGGCTTCACGAGGGCCCGCTGGGAAGGGCTGGCCGCCCGGGCGCTGCGGGCGGACCCGGAGCAGGACCTGGCGCGCGCGGCAGCCGTGGGTGCCCGGTTCGTCTGTCCGGGTGACCTCGAATGGCCGTCCCAGCTCGACGATCTCCAGGACACCCGCCCCCTCGGACTGTGGGTGCGCGGACCCGCTGACCTGCGCATGTGGTCGCTGCGAGCAGTCGCCGTCGTGGGGGCGCGCGCATGCACGGACTACGGCACCTACCTGGCCGGGGCGCTCGCCGTGGGCCTCGCGGAGCGGGGCTGGGTCGTCGCATCGGGGGGAGCGTTCGGAATCGACGGGGCGGCGCACCGCGGCGCCCTGGGCGTCACCGGAGGCACGGTGGCGGTGCTCGCCTGCGGCGTCGACCGCGGCTATCCCCCCGGCCACGCGCGCCTTCTCGCCCGGATCGCCGAGCAGGGGCTCGTGATCGGGGAGCTGCCGCCGGGTGAACACCCCACGCCCAGCCGTTTCGTGACGCGCAACCGCGTCATCGCGGCGCTGACCCGGGGGACCGTGGTCGTCGAGGCCGCGCTGCGCAGCGGGGCGCTGGTCACGGCACGCGCCGCCGAACGTCTGGGACGCCACGTCATGGGAGTTCCCGGCCCTGCCACCAGCGGGCTTTCGGCCGGAGTGCACGAACTCCTGCGCGGCGGCCAGGCCCACCTGGTGACGGACGCGGCCGAGATCGTGGAACTGGTCGGGGAGATGGGGGAACTGGCTCCGGAGAAGCGCGGCCCCCTCGTACCGAGAGATCTGCTGACCCCGGAGGCGGCGGCTGTGCTCGCCGTGATGCCCGCGGGCGGAGCGGTGCGGGCAGAGAGCGTCGCCCTGGCCACTGTCACCGCCAAGGACGACGTGATCGCGCGCCTGTACGAGCTTCAGGCGCTCGGGTTCGTCGAACGGGACGGTGACGCCTGGAAGTTGACACGCCGGACGCGGACGACGGCTTCCCCGGGAGGGGAAAGAGGTGGTCGTGTGTGACCCGAGCGGGATGGCGGGGCCTCAAGTCCCCGCCATCCCTGGGGCGAAGCGCGTGATGCCGTCGCTGAGCGTAACGGCACGCATGGTCTCGCCGGGCGAGCGGAACGTATCTGCAAACGGGTAATCCCCTAACATGCGCACATTGCGACACTGTAGTCACGCTACGCTCACGACACTCCCACTCTCAGCAGGCGACCGGGCGGATCCCGCCCCCGCGGGCCCGGCCCGCGTCCAAACCCCGCAGACGAACACCCCAGTTCGGCCCAGAACGACCCAAGGCGACGCATGCCCCAGCAGATCTCCGACTCCGACAGCGCGGCGGCTCCCCCTGCCGCCGGTGGCGACAGTGTCCAGCGCCGCGCGCCCCAGTCGGTGGACGAACTGTGGCGCATGTACAAGACGACCGGCGACCCGCGTCTCCGCGAGCAGTTGATCCTGCACTACTCGCCCCTCGTGAAGTACGTCGCCGGCCGCGTGAGCGTCGGCCTGCCCCCCAATGTCGAGCAGGCCGACTTCGTCTCGTCCGGGGTCTTCGGACTGATCGACGCGATCGAGAAGTTCGACATCGAGCGCTCCATCAAGTTCGAGACCTACGCGATCACCAGGGTTCGTGGCGCGATGATCGACGAACTGCGTGCTCTCGACTGGATTCCTCGCTCCGTCCGCCAGAAGGCGCGCAACGTCGAACGCGCCTACGCGACGCTGGAGGCGAAGCTCCATCGCACCCCCACCGAGACGGAGGTGGCGCGGGAGATGGGCGTCGGCGTGGAGGATCTGCACGCGGTTTTCAGCCAGTTGTCCCTCGCCAACGTCGTGGCCCTGGAGGAACTGCTCAGCGTCGGGAGCGAGGGGGGCGGCCGGCTCAGCATCATGGACACCCTGGAGGACACGGGGGCCGACAACCCCGTCGAGGTCGCGGAGGGACGCGAGCTGCGCCGACTGCTCTCGCGGGCCATCAACTCCCTGCCGGACCGGGAGAAGACCGTGGTGATGCTCTACTACTACGAGGGGCTCACGCTCGCGGAAATCGGCCACGTCCTCGGTGTGACCGAGAGCCGGGTCAGCCAGATCCACACCAAGTCCGTGCTCCAGCTCCGCGCGAAGCTGTCGAGCTTCGACACCTGAGGTCGGCTCCGCGTGGTGGGCGCGGCGCGGTGGGCGTGACCGGTGGGCCCGCGCAGGGTGGGGGCGTCCGGGTCCGTCATGCGCTTTGCGAGAATTTGACCTCCTTTCACGTATCGGTACCCCGCGCCCTGGGCTGACGGGTGCGGCGTCCGTAAAGTGGACGGGTGCCAAGGATTCGAGCGGCCTCCGTGGCCGAGCACCGAGCGATGCAGCGCAGTGCCTTGCTGGACGCCGCACGGACCTTGCTGTCCGAGGGCGGGACCGACGCGCTGACCTTCCCCGCACTCGCCGAGCGCACCGGCCTCGCCCGGTCCTCGGTCTACGAGTACTTCCGTTCCCGGGGCGCCGTCGTCGAGGAACTCTGCGCCGTCGACTTCCCCGTGTGGGCGGCGGAGGTCGAGCTCGCCATGACGGAGGCATCCACCGCGGCGGAGAAGATCGAGGCGTACGTCCGTCGCCAACTGGACCTGGTCGGGGACCGCAGGCACCGCGCCGTCGCCGCGATCTCCGCCAGCGAACTCGACCGCGGTGCGCGGGAGAAGATCCGCGCCGCGCACGGCGGTCTCGTCGGTCTCGTCGTGGGCGCGCTCAGCGAGCTCGGCCACGAGGAGCCGCGCCTCGCGGCGATGCTCCTCCAAGGTGTCGTCGATGCCGCCGTGCGCCGGATCGAGCTCGGGGTCGCCGAGGAGCCGGGGAAGATCGCCGACGCGGCCGTCGCCCTCGCTCTGTGCGGAGTGACCGGCGGCTGACCCGCCGCTCCCGGCCTGCGGGATGCTCCCCGTCCTCCCCGCCGCCAGGAGCGACTGCGCGGGAGCCGGGCGCAGAGGCCGGAGCCGGCTGCCCGGCCGGGGGAGACGACGCCGGCTGCCGTGCGGAAACCGGTCGCGCGGCGCCGTGCTGAACGGGCGGCGACAGCAGCGGATGCGAGGCGGGGTCCGCCGAGGCTTTCGGCCCCGGTGCCTGCGGCTGCGGGAGGGGGCCGGTGGGCGGGAACAGCCGCGACGGGCCGAGGCCGAGCAACTCGGGCGGCAGCAGGCTCAGCGGGTTGAGGTACGTCTTCCCGCGACGCAGTCCCCAGTGCAGGCAAGGGGTCCCGCAGTGGTACGCGCCGGCTCCGCTCAGTACGCCGAGCGGCTGCCCCGCCTCGACGAGGTCGCCCTTGCGGACGGACGCCGCGACGGGCTCGTACGTCGTCCGCAGCGGCGGGTTGCCGGTACCGGGAAGTTCGACGCTCACCACGCCGCGGCCCCCCACGGGACCGGCGAAGACGACCCGGCCGGCCGCCGCTGCCCGTACGACCGTGCCCTCACTCGCTCCCAGATCGACACCGCGGTGGCCCGGACCGTACGGGGTGGCCGGGGGCTCCCAGCCGCGCAGCACCGGGGGCGGTGCGGAGACGGGCCAGGAGCGCGCGGCGCGGTCCGGAGTGGTGGCCGCGGGGGCTGCGGGGGAGTGAGGCGACTTCCTTTCGAGGCCGCTTGCGCTCGTACCGCCGTCGCCGCGTGAGGCTGTGGATTTCCGTACCGATGTGCTGCTTGTCTTATGGGTGTTGGTCAGACGGCGGTTGATCGCACTAGTGGCGCGAGTGCTCGTCGTGCGCGTGGTGGCCGTACGAGTGGAAGCCGTACCCGAAGCGGGTGCCTTCTTGCGAGGGCGGTGCTGCGGGCACCCGGCAGCGCGCGGGCCGGGCGGGGACTGTGTCGCAGGCGGCGCCGTCGCCGGGGCTCGGCTCGCCGTGCAGCCGTGCGCCGTGCCCTCCGGGCCTTCTTGCGCGGCCCACGTGGCTGCCCAGGCCGCCAGCGAGGCGGCAAGAGTCGCCGAGGCGGCCGCGAGAACCGCCGTACCCAGGCGCAGGAGGGAGCGTGCGCGAAGTGAGGTATCAGGAGTGGTTGCCATCAGTGACCACCGTCTTTCTTTGTGCAGGTCAGGCCGTCGCCCAGCCCGGACAGGGCTGGGCGCGATCACGGAGAGTCGCTCTCCATAAGTAAAGCGTGACGCATGCGCAACACGGTCGGCGCCACTTTCTGGCGATCTGTGGATAACTGGCCCGTTACGGATATCGCCGTCACTCGGAAGCGTGGCGGTCCCGTACACTTCTCGTGGCGATCCGGGGTCCCGGATCGACTTCGCACGCCCCGACATCGGTGGGATTCGTCCCGTACGGCGGTGGGTTCTCCGATGTCCGCGCTTCTCGGTCCCTCGTGGCGCAGCGCGACCGGGGCGTCAGGAGCGTCGGCCGACCGGCCGGCGCAACCGGGAAAAACAAGGAGATACGGCCATGGCCGTCGTCACGATGCGGGAGCTGCTGGAAAGCGGCGTCCACTTCGGTCACCAGACCCGTCGTTGGAACCCGAAGATGAAGCGCTTCATCTTCACGGAGCGCAACGGCATCTACATCATCGACCTGCTCCAGTCGCTGTCGTACATCGACCGCGCCTACGAGTTCGTCAAGGAGACCGTCGCCCACGGCGGCACGGTCATGTTCGTCGGCACGAAGAAGCAGGCGCAGGAGGCCATCGCGGAGCAGGCCACCCGCGTCGGCATGCCCTACGTGAACCAGCGCTGGCTGGGCGGCATGCTCACCAACTTCTCCACCGTCTACAAGCGCCTCCAGCGCCTGAAGGAACTGGAGCAGATCGACTTCGAGGACGTGGCCGCCTCCGGCCTCACCAAGAAGGAGCTGCTCGTTCTCTCCCGCGAGAAGGCCAAGCTGGAGAAGACCCTCGGCGGTATCCGCGAGATGCAGAAGGTGCCCAGCGCCGTCTGGATCGTGGACACCAAGAAGGAGCACATCGCCGTCGGTGAGGCGCGCAAGCTCAACATCCCGGTCGTCGCGATCCTCGACACCAACTGCGACCCCGACGAGGTCGACTACAAGATCCCGGGCAACGACGACGCGATCCGCTCCGTCACCCTGCTCACCCGCGTGATCGCCGACGCCGTCGCCGAGGGCCTCATCGCCCGCTCCGGCGCCGCCACCGGCGACTCCAAGCCGGGCGAGAAGGCCGCCGGTGAGCCGCTGGCCGAGTGGGAGCGCGACCTGCTCGACGGCGACAAGAAGGACGAGGCCGCCGCCGAGGCCGAGGTCCAGACCTCCGCCGAGACCGAGAAGGTCGCCGACGCCGAGACCGTCGAGGTTCCGGCCGCCGAGGCCCAGGCCGAGACCGCCGAGGCGCCGGCCGAGCAGGCCTGACCTTCCGGGGTTGGTGACGGCGGGGGCCACGCGGCCCCCGCCGTCCACCCGTAGAATCCCGCGGTCCGAGGGTGCCCACGCCGCCCACCTCCGGTGGCGGCGGCAGGGCCGCGCCGTACGGACCGCGCCCTCCAGACTTCGAGAAAGACTCACAGGATCATGGCTGCGAACTACACCGCTGCCGACGTCAAGAAGCTCCGCGAGCTGACCGGCGCCGGCATGATGGACTGCAAGAAGGCGCTGGACGAGGCCGAGGGCGACGTCGACAAGGCCGTCGAGCTCCTCCGCGTCAAGGGCCAGAAGGGCGTCGCCAAGCGCGAGGGCCGCTCCGCCGAGAACGGCGCCGTCGTCTCCCTCCTCGCCGACGACCACACCTCGGGCGTCCTCGTCGAGCTGAAGTGCGAGACCGACTTCGTCGCCAAGGGCGAGAAGTTCCAGGCCGTCGCCCACACGCTCGCCGAGCACATCGCGAAGTCGTCCCCCGCCGATCTTGAGGCGCTGCTCGCCTCCGAGATCGAGGCCGGCAAGACCGTCCAGGCGTACGTGGACGAGGCCAACGCCAACCTCGGCGAGAAGATCGTCCTCGACCGCTTCGCGCAGTTCTCCGGCGGCTACGTCGCGGCGTACATGCACCGCACGATGCCCGACCTGCCGCCGCAGATCGGTGTCCTCGTCGAGCTCGACAAGGAGAACGCCGAGGTCGCCAAGGACGTCGCGCAGCACATCGCCGCGTTCAGCCCGAAGTACCTCTCGCGCGAGGACGTCCCGGCCGAGGTCGTCGAGTCCGAGCGTCGCGTCGCCGAGGAGACCTCGCGCAACGAGGGCAAGCCCGAGGCCGCGCTCCCCAAGATCGTCGAGGGTCGCGTCAACGGCTTCTTCAAGGAGGTCACCCTCCTCGACCAGCCGTTCGCCAAGGACAACAAGAAGTCCGTCAAGAAGGTCCTGGACGAGGCCGGTGTCACCCTGAAGCGCTTCGTGCGCATCAAGGTCGGCATCTGAGTCCGCACCACGACCGGCTCGGTGTCCCGCCCGGCATGCGCCGGACGGGACGCGGAGCTTCTCGTCCCGTACCCCACAGGGCGCGGGACGAGGCGCTGATCTGACGAGGAGGCCATTGCCGTGCACGGGGTGCCCACGACGCCCGCCGGCAATGGCCTTCTTGCTATGTGCATCACGAGGAGAACCCCATGACGATGGCCGAAGCCGATAAATCCACCGATTCCAGCGTGCACGGCAAGGGCGCCGGCCGCTTCTTGCTGAAGCTGTCCGGTGAGGCGTTCGCCGGCGGTGGCGGGCTCGGGGTCGACCCCGACGTGGTGCACACCATTGCGCGCGAGATCGCCGCCGTCGTACGCGACGGCGCCCAGATCGCCGTCGTCATCGGCGGGGGCAACTTCTTCCGCGGCGCCGAGCTCCAGCAGCGCGGCATGGACCGCGCGCGCTCCGACTACATGGGCATGCTCGGCACGGTCATGAACTGCCTCGCGCTCCAGGACTTCCTGGAGAAGGAAGGCATCGACTCCCGCGTCCAGACGGCGATCACGATGGGACAGGTGGCCGAGCCCTACATCCCGCTGCGCGCCGTGCGACACCTGGAGAAGGGACGCGTCGTCATCTTCGGCGCCGGCATGGGGATGCCGTACTTCTCCACCGACACCACCGCCGCGCAGCGCGCCCTGGAGATCCACGCCGAAGCCCTCCTCATGGGCAAGAACGGCGTGGACGGCGTCTACGACTCGGACCCGAAGACCAATGCCGACGCCGTCAAGTTCGACGCGCTCGGCTACGGCGAGGTCATCACGCGCGACCTCAAGGTCGCCGACATGACCGCCATCACCCTCTGCCGCGACAACAAGCTCCCGATCCTTGTCTTCGAGCTGCTGACGGCGGGCAATATCGCCCGGGCGGTCAAGGGTGAGAAGATCGGCACGCTCGTGAGCGACCAGGGCACTCGGGCCTGACCGTCGCGTGCTCCGGCAGCCCTCGCGGGCGGGCACGGAGCGCCGTCGCCGAGTGACGGGATGGACAAAGCCCCGTCGCTCGGACACCGTGCAGTACGGAAGCGACGCAGCCGGACCTGTGCGCCTCTCGCCCCCGCGGCGGGACGAACCTCATCAGGCCAACTCAAGACACGCAGGAGCAAGTGGTGATCGAAGAGATCCTCCTCGAAGCAGAGGAGAAGATGGAGAAGGCCGTGGTGGTCGCCAAGGAGGACTTGGCCGCCATTCGTACCGGTCGCGCGCACCCGGCGATGTTCAACAAGATCGTCGCGGACTACTACGGGGCGCTGACGCCGATCAACCAGCTCGCCTCGTTCTCGGTGCCCGAGCCCCGCATGGCCGTCGTGACCCCGTTCGACAAGAGCGCGCTGCGCAACATCGAGCAGGCCATCCGCGACTCGGACCTCGGCGTCAACCCGAGCAACGACGGGCACATCATCCGGGTGGTCTTCCCCGAGCTGACCGAGGAACGCCGCAAGGAGTTCATCAAGGTCGCGCGGACCAAGGGCGAGGACGCGCGCGTCTCGATTCGCGCCGTGCGTCGCAAGGCCAAGGACGCCCTCGACAAGCTGGTCAAGGACAAGGAGACCGGCGAGGACGAGGTACGCCGCGCGGAGAAGGAGCTCGACGACACCACCGCGAAGTACGTCGCGCAGGTGGACGAGCTGCTCAAGCACAAGGAATCCGAGCTGCTTGAGGTCTGATGAACGACTCCTCCTGGGACGCGCCGCCCCGCACCGGATACGGCGAGCCGTGGCCCACCTCCGGACAGGGGGCTGCCTCGGCGGGTCCCGTGTACGAAGCGCATGACGTCCAAGAGACTCGGCCCATGCCCATCGTGCCCGACGTACCCGCGAACGGCGGCGACCAGGACGACGACCGGGAGGCCGCTCGGCTGAGTGGTCCCCTGTTCCGCGACGAGGTGCCGCGGGAGACCGGCCGGCCCGCGCCCGCGCCGCCCGTGTCCCCGGCCGCGCAGTCGTCCTCGACGCCTGTGCAGCCGTCCTCGGCACCGAGCCCCGGCCGGCCGAAGAAGAGCGCCGGCCGGAACCTGGGGGCGGCCATAGGGGTCGGTCTCGGTCTCGGCGTCGTTGTCGTCGCGTCGTTGTTCATCGTCAAGGCCGTCTTCGTCGGCGTCATAGCGCTCGCCGTCGTCGTCGGCCTGTGGGAGCTGACCTCCCGTCTCGCCGAGCGCAAGCAGATCAAGGCGCCGCTGATCCCGCTCGCCGCGGGCGGCGTCGCGATGGTCGTCGCGGGCTACGTGCGGGGCGCCGAGGGCGCGTGGGTGGCGATGGCGCTCACGGCGCTCGTCGTGCTCGTGTGGCGGATGTTCCAGCCGCCCGAGGGCTACCTGCGGGACGTCACGGCGGGCGTCTTCGCGACGTTCTACGTGCCGTTCCTCGCGACGTTCGTCGCGTTGCTGCTCACCGCGGACGACGGACCGCGACGCGTGCTGCTCTTCCTCGTGCTCACGGTCGTCAGCGACACCGGCGCGTACGCGGTGGGCTGGCGCTTCGGCACGCACAAGCTCGCTCCCCGCATCAGCCCGGGCAAGACGCGTGAGGGTCTCCTGGGCGCCGTGAGCTTCGCCATGGTCGCCGGCGCGCTGCTGATGCAGTTCATGATCGATGACGGGCAGTGGTGGCAGGGGCTGCTCCTCGGTCTGGCGGTCGCCGCCAGCGCCACTCTGGGCGACCTGGGTGAGTCCATGATCAAGCGGGACTTGGGGATCAAGGACATGGGGACGCTGCTCCCCGGCCACGGCGGCATCATGGACCGGCTCGACTCGCTGCTGCCCACGGCGCCCGTCGTGTGGCTGCTGCTCGTCCTGTTCGTCGGCTCGGGCTGAGGTCCGGGCGGCTCTCGGGCGAGGGCCGGGCCGGGCTCGGGCGGCGTCCGTCCTTCGGCTCGGGGGAAGTCCGGGCGCGCGTTACGCTGAAAGGGTCCGCCGTGACGTACGGCGGACCCTTTCGTGTACGGGCTCACGCCGCGTCGCGCCCAACGGGGCGACGTCGCGCGCACCGTACGCCGCCCCCGAGGCGCCCACCCGGCGCGTCGTCGCGTCCCCAGGGGCGTGCGGCGCCGCACCGTATCTGAGGAGTACTGGCCCATGCCGCCCGCACCGGGAGAACTCACCTTCGTCGCGCCGCGCGGTGCCAAGAAGCCCCCTCGTCACCTCGCCGACCTCAGCCCGGCCGAGCGCAAGGAGGCCGTCGCCGCCATCGGCGAGAAGCCCTTCCGCGCCAAGCAGCTCTCGCAGCACTACTTCGCGCGCTACGCGCAGGACCCGGCGCAGTGGACCGACATCCCCGCCGCGGCGCGGGGGCGGCTCCAGGAGGCACTGCTGCCCGAGCTGATGTCGGTGGTGCGACACATCTCGTGCGACGACGACACGACGCGCAAGACGCTGTGGCGCCTCTTCGACGGCACGCTCGTCGAGTCGGTGCTCATGCGCTACCCCGACCGCGTCACCATGTGCATCTCCTCCCAGGCAGGGTGCGGGATGAACTGCCCGTTCTGCGCGACGGGGCAGGCCGGGCTCGACCGCAACCTCTCGACGGCCGAGATCGTGCACCAGATCGTCGAGGGGATGCGCGCGCTGCGCGACGGGGAGATCCCCGGCGGGCCGGCGAGGCTCTCCAACATCGTCTTCATGGGGATGGGGGAGCCGCTCGCCAACTACAACCGCGTCGTGGGCGCTATCCGCAGGCTCACTGATCCGGAGCCCGACGGGCTCGGGCTCTCGCAGCGTGGCATCACCGTGTCCACGGTGGGCCTGGTGCCGGCGATCCACCGGTTCGCGGACGAGGGGTTCAAGTGCAGGCTCGCGGTCTCGCTGCACGCCCCGGACGACGAGCTGCGGGACACGCTGGTGCCGGTCAACACGCGGTGGAAGGTCCGTGAGGTCCTGGACGCCGCGTGGGAGTACGCGGAGAAATCGGGGCGGCGGGTGTCGATCGAGTACGCGCTCATCCGCGACATCAACGACCAGGCGTGGCGCGGAGACCTTCTGGGCCGACTCCTGAAAAACAAGCGTGTGCACGTCAACCTCATCCCGCTGAACCCGACGCCCGGGTCGAAGTGGACCGCGTCGCGACCGGAGGACGAGCGCGCCTTCGTGGACGCGATCGCGGCGCACGGTGTGCCGGTGACGGTGCGGGACACGCGGGGGCAGGAGATCGACGGCGCGTGCGGGCAACTGGCGGCGGCGGAGCGCTGAGCGGGCTCGGATGGCGCGTGGTGCGGCGGCACGGCGCGGCGTGTGGCGAGGTGCTGCGCGGCGGCGAGGCGGTGGAGGGCGTGGCGCGGGCAGGACGCGGCGTGCGCGGCGTGGACCGTGAAGGGACGCGTCGCGCGCAGGGGACGCCGCGTGCACGGCGCGGGGCCTCGCGCGACGTAGCGATAGGGTGGGCGAGCATCATCGCTCGCGGCGTGTCCGGGAGCGCGACATCTTCATACTCCGTACGACGTACACATTCCGACAGGGGAGCGCCGCAGCGCTGAGAGTGCGACATCACACCGGCAATTGGTGTACAGGTCGCAGACCCTCTGAACCTCGCCCGGGTCATTCCGGGTAGGGAGTTCGGTCACCACTCATGCTGTTGTGCCCTGCCCGCGGCCGCGCCGGCCGCGGGCAGGGCCGCGTCTTCTCCTGGCCACCCCAGGAGGAATACATGACCACCCGACGCAGGACCGTCGCCGCCGTCATCGCCGCGGGTCTGGCTGCCACGAGCCTCGGCGCCTGTGGCGACGACTCGGAGTCCGATGCCGGCTCGTCGAGCGGCAAGACCGTCACCCTCGTGAGCCACGACTCCTTCGCCGTCTCCAAGGGCGTGCTGAAGAAGTTCGAGCAGCAGACCGGGTACCGCCTCAAGGTCCTCAAGAGCGGCGACGCGGGCCAGGCGGTGAACCAGGCCGTCCTCACCAAGGGGCACCCGCAGGGCGACGTCTTCTTCGGCGTCGACAACACGCTGCTGTCCCGCGCCCTGGGCCAAGGCGTCTTCCAGCCTTACGAGGCCAAGGGGCTCTCCGCCGTTCCCGCCGAAGTCCAGCTCGACGGCAAGCAGCACCGGGTCACGCCCATCGACACGGGCGACATATGCGTCAACTATGACAAGGAGTACTTCAAGGACGAGAAGCTCGATCCGCCGCAGACCTTCGACGACCTCGCCGATCCCGCCTACAAGAACCTGCTCGTCACGGAGAACACCGCGACGTCTTCTCCGGGTCTCGGGTTCCTGCTCGGCAGCGTCGCGCAGTACGGGGAGCAGGGCTGGAAGACGTATTGGCAGAAGCTCCGTGACAACGGCGTCAAGGTCGTCGACAGCTGGGAACAGGCGTACAACGAGGAGTTCTCGGGCTCCGCGGGTGGCCGCAAGGCCGGCGGCGACCGGCCGCTCGTCGTCTCGTACGCCTCCAGCCCGCCCGTCGAGGTCCTCTACGCGGACCCGCGGCCCAAGGACGCGCCCACGGGCGTCGCCACCGGGACGTGCTTCCGGCAGACGGAGTTCGCGGGCCTTCTCGACGGAGCGCCCAACCCGGAGGGCGGCAAGGCGCTCCTCGACTTCCTCCTGAGCGACACGTTCCAGCGGGACATGCCGCTCCAGATGTTCGTCAATCCGGTCGTCAAGGGGACGCCGCTGCCGGATCTGTTCACGCGGTACGGGGCGGCCGCCGACGGGGCGCGGACGGTCGCGCCGCAGAAGATCGCCGAGCACCGTGAGGACTGGATCAACGCCTGGACCTCACTGGTCGTCAAGTGAAGTCGCGCGGGACGTCGCGAGAGGCGCCGCGTGAGGGGGCCGTACGCGGCGTACGTCGCGCGGACACGTCGCGACGTCCCACGCGACCTCGCCCCGCTGCCGCGCGTCCCGTGACGCGACGTCGCGTCACCGTGCTGCTCCTCATCGCGGGGCCCACCCTCTTCTTCGCGCTGTTCTTCGGCTACCCCGTCGCGGCGATCGTGGGACGAGGGCTGCGCACCTCGGCGGGGTGGCAGCTCGGCGCCGTCGCCGATGTCCTGGGGCGAGGCGACATACGCGACGTGCTCTTGTTCACGACGTGGCAGGCGCTGGCGTCCACAGCGCTCACTCTCTTCCTCGCCCTGCCCGGGGCGTACGTCTTCGCGCGCTTCGCCTTCCCCGGGAAAGGCGTGCTGCGCGCCGTCGTCACCGTGCCGTTCGTTCTGCCCACCGTCGTGGTCGGCAGTGCCTTCCTCGCCGTGCTCGGACGGGGCGGCCTGCTGGACGAGTTGTGGGGTGTGCGGCTCGACACCACGGTCTGGGCGATCCTCGCGGCCCACGTCTTCTTCAACTACTCCGTCGTGGTGCGCACGGTGGGCGGCCTGTGGGCACAGTTGGACCCGCGACAGGAGGACGCCACGCGCACCCTGGGCGCTTCGCGCTGGCGGGCTTGGCGGGAGGTCACGCTGCCGGCGCTCGCTCCTGCCGTGGCATCGGCGGGGTTGATGGTGTTCCTGTTCACCTTCACATCGTTCGGGATCGTGCAGATCCTCGGGGGCCCGGCGTACGCGACGTTGGAGGTGGAGATCTACCGGCAGACGGCGCAACTGCTCGACCTCTCCACGGCAGCGGTGCTGACGCTCGTCCAGTTGGGTGCCGTCGTCGCGGTGCTGGCTCTCCACGCGTGGGTGGTACGCAGGGGCGAGAGCACGTTGCGGCTCGTGGACCCGTCGCGCACGGCGCGGCGGCCACGCGGCGTGGCGCAGTGGACGCTCCTGAGCGGCGTCCTGGCCGTCATCGTGGTACTCCTCGTACTGCCGCTCGCCGTGCTCGTCCTGCGCGCCTTTGACGCCCCGGACGGCTTCGGGCTGACCTACTTCAGGGCTCTCGGCTCCGCCGACGGGGGCACCTTTCTCGTCGCTCCCCTCGCGGCCGTTGGCAATTCTTTGCGCTACGCGACCGTGGCGACGCTGATCGCCCTCCTCGTCGGCGGTCTCGCCGCTGTCGCGCTCAGCCGTGAGCGGGACCGGCCGGGTGGCATGTCGCGGTTGCTGCGCGGCTTCGACGCCCTGCTGATGCTGCCGCTCGGAGTCTCGGCGGTCACCGTGGGCTTCGGATTCCTCATCGCACTCGACGAGCCCCCGCTCGATCTGCGCGCGTCCTGGATTCTCGTCCCGCTCGCGCAGGCGCTCGTGGGGGCGCCGTTCGTCGTACGGACGATGCTTCCCGTGCTGCGCGCCGTCGACCCACGGCTGCGCGACGCCGCGTCGATGCTCGGGGCGTCGCCCTGGCGGGTGTGGTGGGAGGTCGATCTGCCGCTGGTGCGCCGCGCGGTGCTCGTGGCCGTCGGCTTCGCCTTCGCCGTGTCATTGGGCGAGTTCGGGGCCACCGTCTTCCTGGCCCGTCCCGACAACCCGACGTTGCCCGTCGCCGTCGCCCGTCTGCTGGGGCGCCCCGGCGACCTGAACTACGGCCAGGCCATGGCGCTCTCCACCGTCCTCATGCTGGTGTGCGTCGTCTCCCTGCTCGTCCTGGAACGGCTGCGCCCACGCGACCTGCGTGATGACGGCACGCACTCGTTCGCCGGTGGACGGCCCGACGCCGCCGGCGCCACCGATCGGCACCAGGTCTCGACACGGCGGCCGGACGCCGCGCTCACTGCCCCCGCCGAGGGGCTCCGTACGAAGGAGAGGTCGCACCGATGACGCGCTTCAGTCGTGCACGTCGCGAGGACGGTGCCGAAGTCCCGGCGGGCGACGTGGGCACGGCGCAGGCCGCGACGTCGCGCGTCGTGCGCGCGCGGCGAAGGGAGACGCGGAGCGGGGCCGCGTTGCGCGTCGACGGCGCCACGGTGCGTTTCGGGAACGGGCGGCCGGCGCTCGATGCCGTGGACCTGTCGGTGCGCGCGCACGAGGTCGTCTGTGTCCTGGGCCCCAGCGGGAGCGGGAAGTCGACGCTGCTGCGCGTCGTCGCGGGTCTCCAGCCGCTCGACGCGGGGAGTGTGCGGCTCGGGGGCGAGGATCAGAGCGACGTACCGGTGCACCGGCGCGGCGTAGGGCTCATGTTCCAGGACCATCAGCTCTTCCCGCAGCGCGACGTCGCGGGCAACGTCGCGTTCGGTCTGCGCATGCGACGCATGCCGGCCGGTGCACGTGAGGCGCGCGTCGCCGAGTTGCTCTCGCTGGTCGGACTGGCCGACGCGGGGCGCCGCGGCGTCGGTTCGCTCTCGGGCGGCGAGCAGCAGCGCGTCGCCCTGGCGCGCGCACTCGCGCCCAGACCGAGCTTGCTCATGCTCGACGAGCCCTTCGGGCAACTCGACAGGACGCTGCGCGAACGGCTCGTACTGGAGCTGCGCGAGTTGTTCACCGTGCTGGGCACCACCGTCCTCGCCGTGACGCACGATCAGGGCGAGGCGTTCGCCCTCGCCGACCGCGTCGTCATCATGCGTGAGGGGGCGATCGCGCAGTCCGGGACGCCGCTCGACGTCTGGGGGCACCCCGCCGATGCCTTCGTCGCGCGTTTCCTCGGCTTCGGCAACCTGGTACCGGCACGCATCACGGAACGTGCCGCGGAGACGCCGTGGGGGCCGTTGCCATTGGCGGAGGGCGTCGCGGTCGCGGCGGGGGAGCGCACCGTGCTCGTACGGCCCGGAGGCGTCCGCCTCGTCGCCGAGGCGGACGGCCTTCCGTGCGAGGTCGCGGCACGGACTTTCCACGGCACTCATGTCTCGGTGCGGCTGCGCCCGCACGACGCGCCGGAGATCGAGGCGACGTGCCCGTGGCACAAGGCACCGGAACGGGGGGACCGAGTAGGCGTCGTCTTCGACGCCCAGGACGTCGTGGTGCTGGACTGAGCGCGACGTGGCACGCGACGTCGCGTGCCCGTGTCGCGCGCCGTGTGGTGGCCCGACGCGGCGCGTGACGTACGGGGCCACGGCGCGCGCGACGTCGCGCACGCCGTGCCGCCCGGCTGATGCGACGTCGCGACCGTCCGCCCCGTCGCCTGACGCGACGTCGCGTGGATCACCCTGCGCGACGCGACGTCGCGTGACTCACTCCTGGACCTGCGCGGGGTCCATCCACACGACCTCCCAGACGTGGCCGTCGGGGTCGGTGAAGGAGCGTCCGTACATGAAGCCGTGGTCCTCGGCCTCGCGCGCCGGGCTGCCGCCCGAGGCGAGTGCGCGATCGGCGAGCATGTCGGCCTCCTCGCGGCTACGCGCACTGAGCGTCAGCAGCACCTCGGTCGTCGCGGTGGCGTCCGCGGGCGTCTTGCCGGGCGGCGTGTACTGCGCGAAGCGCTCCCGCGTGTGCAGCATCGCGATGATCGTGTCGCTGATGACTACGCTCGCGGTCTGCTCGTCGCTGAACTGTTCGTTGAGGCGGAAGCCGAGGTCGGTGAAGAACTTCTTCGAAACGGCGAGATCGTTGACTACGAGGTTGACGAAGATCATCTGCTGGTAGCTCATCAGGTTCTCCTGATCAGGGAAAGGGAGGCGACGTCGCGTGGGGACGCCACGGCCATGCCGCGGCGGGCGCCGCGACGTATCCGTACTTCCGTATGCCGGTGATGACCGTGGCGCGCGAAGGAACTCATCGGTGTGCCGCTGATGTGTTCGATGCGGACTGCGTACGCGTCAGTGGCCGGCCGGCAACGTCGCGAGCAACGCGACGGCCCACGTCAGCGGGAGGAGCGCGATGAGCACGGCGCCCGCACGAACTGCCACGGCGGTCCGGAGTGTCGCGGCGGACGTCCCCGACCGCGCGAGCGCCGCGGTGATGTCCGTACGGGCCTGCCGGGACTCGACGGCGGCCAATAGCAGCCCGATCGCGGCGCAGGCGACCACGAGGCCGATGCCGAGGGCCGTGAGCGGTCCCGTCGCCTTGTACGTCGCGTCGCCGCCGTACGCCGCGGCGAGCGCCGCGCCCACCGCGACCGCGACGCCGAGGGGACGGCCGACGCGGTGTGCCTCCTCCTGGAGGCCGCGCCCCGCGAGGAGGCGTACGGCGCCGGGGCGGCCCGATTGCAGCAGCCTGCCGCACAGCCACGTGAGCCCGGGGCCGGCGACGGCGAGCCCCGCGGCGATCAGCGCCCACCCGGCCACGACGCCGCCCGGCACG
>NZ_JAAGLR010001196.1 GCF_010548245.1 Streptomyces sp. SID11385 | reverse complement strand
CCCCGGCACCCGGCACCGCGGACCGCACCCGCGCGGACCGCGCCCCCGAGGGCCGCGCCCCCGCACCGCGCACCTCCGCGCTCCGTACCGCCGCCCACGGCATCCGCGACTTCCACCTCGGCTCGGACCCCGGGCTGGGGCGGTTCAGGTCGGCTCTCACGGCGGGCCTCGCGATGGCGGGCGCGCTCGGCATCGAGTACGTCTACGCGCGACTGGCCGGCGCCGCTCCGCAGGACATGATCGTCCACATGATCATCGGCACGGTGATCGCGATGCTGGGCTCGAACGCCCTCGCCGGTCCCTCCGCCGTGACGAACCTGCGGATCGCCGCGTTCTTCCCGGTCGCGCTCTTCGCGGGGCTGCTGCCGGGCATCGCCGTCGCCGGGCACGAGGTGGCGATGCTGGCCGGTTTCGTCGTCGTGATGTTCGCCGCCGTGTACGTGCGCCGCTTCGGCCTCGCCTTCTTCTTCTACGGCTTCATGGGCTGGATGGGCTACTTCTTCGCGGCCTTCCTCCACCCCCAGGTCTCCCAGCTGCCCGGGCTGCTCGTCGCCGTGCTCCTCGCCACCGTCTGGGTCACGGGCCTGTGCCTGGCCCTGCTGCGCAACCGCGCGGGCAACGCGCTGCGCCACGCGCGCGCCGCCTTCGGCGCCCGGGCCCGCGCCGTCTCCCGTACCGCCGCCGCGCTGCTCGCC
>NZ_JAAGLR010001160.1 GCF_010548245.1 Streptomyces sp. SID11385 | reverse complement strand
CCGCGCCGCCTCCTCCCGCTCCCACTCCCCCACGTCGAGCAGCAGCCGCGCGCACCGCCCCCGCACCACCCCCGCCGCCGAGTCCCGCCCGGCGATCCGGCGCAGCACGCCGTACCACCGCTGCCGCAGGCCGGCGTGGGGGACGGTGGGTGGGGGTGCGGGGGCGCAAGTCCCCGGCCCCGCCTCCGGTACCGCCCCCGCGCCGCCCGCCGCCGTCTCCCGCCCCGCCTCCAGCGAGTCCGCCAGGAGTCCCACCGCGCCGTGCACGGCGTCCAGTTGCTTGCGCACCGCCGCCGCGCCCTCCTCGTCCAGGCCCGCGCAGGCGGGTGGCAGGCCGACGAAGACGCGTTCCGCGAGGCCCGCGGCCACCTCCGTGAGCGCGCCCGTGTCGGTGCCGCGCACGTCCCCGTACCGGAGGGTGCGCACGAGCGCCGGGAGCGCTTCGGCGAGGCGGGCCACGTCCGTGTCGAGCGCGGCGAGGTCCGCGAGCGCGCGCATCACGTACGGCAGCGACTCGCTCAGCGCGGCGGGCAGGCTCGCCTCGACGAGGGCGGTGATCTCGCCGAGCCGCTGCGCCTCCGCCGCGCGCGCGACGACACGTGCCTCGGCGGCGCCGAGGACCGTCGTGCCCCAGATGCCCGCCTCGGCGACCCGTACGGCGAGTTCGGGGTCCCAGCGCAGCGTCCACGTCTCGCGGAAGGTCCCCGTGCTGCCGTGCGAGGCGGCCGGGACGCCCCACTCGACGCCGAGCAGGCGCAGCCGGTGCAGGAGGGCGCTGCGCGCGACGTCGTTCTCCTTGCGCAGGTCGAGTTCGAGGGTGCGCTCCAGCGCCTCGGGCTTGAGGCGCAGCGCGCGCTGGAGGCGGGTCAGGTCGCGCTGGAGCGGCATCGCGGGCGCGCTGTCGGGGACTTCGCCGAGCACGTCGCCGACGACGAGCCGGTCGTGGACGAGCGCGAGCGGCACGTCGGAGCCCTCGCACATGACGGAGCGCACGGCGTCCATCGTCTCGCCGAGGCCCGCGAGCGGGCGCCCGCGCATGACGGCGAGCGTCTCGGCGAGCCGTACCGCCTCGATGACGTGCGCCGAGGAGACGTGCTTGTCCTCCTCGCGCAGCAGCCCCGCGACCTTCGTGAGCCACCGCTCGACGGGCCGGTCGGGCGCGGCGAAGAGGTGCCCGTACCAGCCGGGCGACTCGATGCCCGCGCCGTAGCCGCTCGCCCGCGCGAGCCTGCGGTGCGTCCACGGCACCCACGTCAGCGCCGTCTTCGCCTTGGGCAGCCCGCGCAGCGCCGCGCGGTCGGTGGCGAGCGGGACGCGCGTGGCGAGGGCGGGTACGTGCCAGGCGCCGCACACGACGGCGACCGCCTCCGGCCCGTACTCCTTCTCGGCGGCGCGCAGGCACAGCCGCATGTGCGCCTCGCGCACCGCGTCCTGCGGGTGCCCGCCGTCCGCGTACCGCTCGCGCAGCGCGGTCATCGCCTCGGCGAGCGCGGCGAAGGCGCCGAAGGGGTACGGGGGTTCGGCGCCGTCACGCGCCCGTCCGCCTTCCGCAGGACCGCCCTCCGCCGGGCCGTCGTCCCTAGTGCCGCCCTCGCCCGGGCCGCTCCGGTGCTCGACGACGTCCTCCCACCACCGCTCCGGGTCGTCGTACCCGGCGGCCTCGGCGAGGACGGCGACGGGGTCGATGCGTACGGCGGCCGGGCCCGCGTCCTCGACCGCCTCACCGTCCGCCGCGTCCTCCGCCGCCTCCTCCCGTACCTCCTCCGCGCTCCCCTCCTCCTCGTCCCGCAGCGCGAGGCTGTGGGCCGCCGGGAGGTCGATGAAACGGACGGGGACGTCGTGCGCGGCGGCCCAGCGCAGGGCCGTCCACTCGGGCGAGAAGGCGGCGAAGGGCCAGAAGGCGGAGCGCGCGGGCTCGTCGACGAGGTGGGCGAGGAGCGCGACGGGCGGGCGCAGATCCGGGTCGGCGGCGAGCGGGGCGAGCGCGTCGGCCTCGGGCGGGCCCTCGATCAGGACGACGGCGGGCCGCGCGGCGTCGAGCGC
>NZ_JAAGLR010001138.1 GCF_010548245.1 Streptomyces sp. SID11385 | reverse complement strand
GGCCGTGGCCGTCGTCGCGGTCGTGCCGGCCGTCGCGGTCGTAGCCGCTGTCGCGGCCGTACGGGTCCGCGCCGCCCCGTGCGGACGGGCCGAAGCCGTGCGGCGCGCGGCCTCCGCCCGGTCCGTCCTTCTCGTACCACGTCCCTGCCGTCATCCGGACGCCTCCTCTCGCTTCCCTTCCAGGATGGCGAGCGCGGGCGCCGCGGGACATGCGGGCGATCGGTCTCTCGAACGGGGGGTTATCCCCACCCCGTGCCGGTCATCCCCACCCCGTGCCGGTCATCCC
>NZ_JAAGLR010001102.1 GCF_010548245.1 Streptomyces sp. SID11385 | reverse complement strand
ACTCGGCGATGGCGGACGCGCTGCGGCGCGCGGGCCTCACCGGGGGCGGCCAGAGCGGCGGCCAGGCCGGTCAGGGCGGTTCGCGGCGCGGCGGTCGCTCGGGGCGCTGAGTCCCGTGCCGCGGTGAAAGGGGGCGGCTCCCGTACGAGCCGCCCCCGTCCCCTGCCCCGCGTATTGCCCTCAACGGCCCCTGTAGTCGCCCGTGTTCGGACAGAATGGGTCCGCAGTGATCACACACGCGCACCGGAGGGCTGTCATGGGCGAGGAACACGCCGTCATGGGCGAAGGACCCGTGGAAATCGACACGAGCAAGCCGCATGCCGCGCGGGTCTACGACCGGCTCCTGGGCGGCAAGGACAACTACCCGGTCGACGAGGCGGTGGCGGCGCGGTTGCCGCCGGAGGCCGCCGAGGGGGCGCGGCAGAACCGGGCCTTCATGCACCGCGCGGTGCGCTGGCTCGCGCGCGAGGGCGTGGACCAGTTCCTCGACATCGGCACCGGCATACCGACCGAGCCGAACCTGCACCAGGTGGTGCAGGAGGTGAACCCGGCGGCGCGCGTCGTCTACGCCGACAACGACCCGATCGTCCTCGCGCACGCGCAGGCCCTGCTCGTCTCGCACCCGGACGGCGCGACGCACTACCTGCCCGCCGACGTGCGCGAACCCGACAAGCTCCTCGCGCGCGCCGCCGAACACCTCGACCTCTCGCGCCCGGTGGGCCTCTCGCTCATCGCGATCCTCCACTTCTTCCCCGACGAGACGGGCGCCTACGAGCTCGTGCGGACGCTCACCGGCGCGCTCGCGCCCGGCAGCCACCTCGTCCTCACGCACTCCGCCTACGACCTCTTCCCGCGCGAACTCGAAGCCTCCGCCGCCGCGTACGCGAAGGGCGGCATCGCGATGGCGCTGCGCGACCACGCGGCCGTGGCCCGTTTCTTCGAGGGGCTCGACCTCGTGGCCCCCGGGCTCGTCACGGTCACGGAGTGGGACGAGGGCGGCGCACCGGCGCTCGACGTGCCGCGCGGCGGGCTCTACGCGGGGGTGGGCCGGGTGCGTTGAACCCCCGGCGGTACGGTCTTGGGCCATGACCTCACCTTCTGCCACCGCCTCCGCCCCGGTCCGCGTCCTCGGCTCCGGGGTGATCGGGCTCAGTACGGCGCTCGCGCTGCGCGCCGCCGGGCACGAGGTCGAGGTGTGGGCCGAACGGCCCGCCGCGCGCGCCACCTCGGCCGTCGCGGGCGGCCTGTGGTGGCCGTACCACATCGAGCCCGAGGAGCGGGTCGGCGCCTGGGCGCTGGAGACGCTCGCCGTGTACGAGGAGTGGGCGGCCGAACCGGCGCGGACGGGGGTGCGGCTCGTCGAAGGGGTGCACACGGAGACGTCGTTCGACACGCTGGGGCCGTGGGCCGGTTCCGTACGGGGCCTGCGCACGGCGACGGCGGCCGAGTCCCCGCACTCCCCGGGGCTCTTCGGGCGGCTGCCCGTCATCGACATGCCGCACCACCTGGCCTGGCTGGAGGAGCGGCTGCGCGCGGCGGCCGCCCCCGTCGTGCCCCGTACCGCCGCCTCGCTCGCCGAAGCGGCCGAGGGGGCCCGCGCGGTCGTCAACTGCACGGGGCTGGGCGCGCGGTCCCTCGTGCCGGACGAAGCGGTGCACCCGGTGCGCGGTCAGCTCGTCCTCGTCGAGAACCCCGGCGTGACGACGTGGTTCACGTCGACGGCGGGCGGCGGGGCACGTTCGGTCTACTACATTCCGCAGCCGTACGGGCTCCTCCTCGGCGGCACGGCGGAGGAGCACGACTTCCGCGAGAGCCCGGACCCGGCCACGGCGGAGGCGATCATCCGCGACTGCGCCGCGCTGCGCCCCGAGATAGCCGGCGCCCGCGTCCTCGCCCACCGCGTCGGTCTCCGTCCCGCCCGCGCCGGCGGCGTGCGCCTCGCCCAGGAGCGACTGCCGGACGGGACCCCGGTCGTGCACAACTACGGGCACGGCGGGGCGGGCGTGACGGTCGCGTGGGGGTGCGCGCGGGAGGCGGCGCGCGGGGTGGCGGAGGTGGCACCGACTTCGGGGCCTGGCAGGAGAGCTGGGACCGTCAGCAGGAGTGGTACATGCCCGACCGCGAGGAACGCTTCCGCGTCATGCTCGACATGACCGAGGCGCTCGTCGGCACGGCGCCGCGGGTCCTCGACCTCGCCTGCGGTACGGGAAGTATCACGGACCGCGTGCTGCGAAGGTTCCCCGAGGCCCGCTCGACGGCCGTCGACCGCGATCCGGCGCTGCTCGCGCTCGCGCGCGGCACCTTCGCCGGGGACCCGCGCGTCGACGTCGTGGACGCCGACCTGACGGCGCCGGGCTGGTACGAGGCACTGCCGCACGCCGCGTACGACGTCGTGCTCACCGCGACGGCGCTGCACTGGATGCCCACCGGGGCCCTGCGCACGCTCTACGGGCAGCTCGCGCCGCTCGTGCGCGAGGGCGGCGCCTTCATGAACGCCGACCACATGCCCGACCCCGCCACGCCCCGGATCAACGCCGCCGAGCGCGCCCTGCGCCACGCCGTGATGGACCGGGCGCTCGCGGCGGGGGCGCAGGACTGGGACGCGTGGTGGGCGGCGCTCGCCGAGGAGCCCGCGTTCGCGGAGCCCGTCGCCGCGCGCATGAAGCTCTTCGGCGCGCACTCCGAGGGCGATACGCAGCCGCCCGCCTGGCACGCGGCGACCCTCCGCGAGGCGGGCTTCGCGGAGGCCCGCACGGTGTGGGCCTCGCCCTCCGACGCGCTGGTGCTCGGGCTGCGCTGAGCACGCGAAGGCGGGGCGGCGACGCCGGTACGGGGCGGACGGGGCCGGGGCGCGTGGCCCGGCCCCGTCCGCGTGCCGCCTCATCCGCCGACCGCCCGCCTCACCGCGCCCGCGGCCTCACAGCACCTTCGAGAGGAAGGCGCGGGTGCGCTCGTGCCGTGGAGTGGTGAGGACCTCGCGGGGGTGGCCCGCCTCGACGACGACACCGCCGTCCATGAAGACGAGCGAGTCGCCGACCTCGCGCGCGAAGCCCATCTCGTGCGTCACGACGATCATCGTCATGCCGCTCTCCGCGAGGTCGCGCATGACGTCGAGGACGTCGCCGACCAGCTCGGGGTCGAGCGCCGAGGTCGGCTCGTCGAAGAGCATGAGCTTCGGCTCCATCGCGAGCGCGCGGGCGATCGCGACGCGCTGCTGCTGACCGCCGGAGAGCTG
>NZ_JAAGLR010001071.1 GCF_010548245.1 Streptomyces sp. SID11385 | reverse complement strand
CCCGCCGGTCGCCGAGCACGCCGAGCCCGGCGACGCACGCGAGCGCCACGTTCCGGTAGGGGTCGTTGCGCACGAGCCGGCGCTCCAGCGTCGCGATGAGCGCGGGCACGGACTCGGGCGCGCGGAGCGTGGTGAGGAGCCGGACGGCCTGCCCCGCGTAGGCGACGCGCAGTTCGTTGGTGGCGAGCGCGGCGGCGGCCCGCGCGGTCCTGGGGTCGCCGAGCGCGGCGAGGGCCTGGGCGGCGGTGGCACAGCGCTGCGGGTCGCGGTGGTTGAGGAAGAGGACGAGGGTCTCGAAGGCGCGCGGGTCCTTGGCGACGCCGAGGCGGTAGGCCGCCAGCTCCCTGGCCCACAGCGGGCGGCCAGGGTCGCTGAGCACCCCGGCCAGTTCCTCGGGCCCGGCCGCGCGTGCCAGTCGTTCGCACTCCTCGACCGCCCGCTCCCCCTCCACCACCGCCTCGCACCGTAAGCGGTCCGTGAGCGCACGCAACTCTTTGTTCATGGCAGCCGAGCGTAGCGGCTCGGGCGGCGCCGGGTCAGGGGGCCAGAAGGAAGGAAACCCCCTTCCCCGTTGACCAGTTCACCCATCCGGGGACGGCGGCCCCCTCTGTCCGCTCATCGCGCGCGAGCACCGCTCATCGGAGCGGTGGACGGCGAGCGGCGCGGGGGGGGCGGGCGAGGGGCGTGCGGGAGGAGCCGCGAGCGGCGGGCAGCGCACACGCGCGCGGCGTGATGCAGTACGTTCGGGTGCATGTCCCAGTCGGCCACGCCTCCGTCGTCCCCCTCCGCATCCCGCGGCACCCCTCCCCCGGCCCCGGCGGGTACCGAGAACGGTTCCGGCGGCCGGGCCGCGGCCCAACGCCTCAAGATGCGCCGCGAACTGGCGTCCGCCGCGATGGAGCTCTTCGCGACGAAGGGGTACGAGGCGACGACCGTCGACGAGATCGCCGCCGCCGCCGGGGTCGCCCGCCGGACCTTCTTCCGCCACTTCCGGTCCAAGGAGGAGGCGATCTTCCCCGAGCACGACGACACCCTCGTCCGCGTGGAGGACGTGCTGAAGGCGGCGCCCGCGCACGAGCACCCGCTCGACACGGTCTGCCGGGGCATCAAGGAGGTCATGAAGATGTACGCGGCGGCCCCTCAGGTCTCGGTCGCGCGCTACAAGCTGACGCGGGAGGTGCCGACGCTGCGCGAGCGCGAGATCGCCTCCGTCTCGCGCTACGAGCGCCTCTTCACGCGCTACCTCCTCGGCCACTTCGACGAGCACGAGCAGAACCGCAACGACGAACCGCTGCTCGCCGAGGTCGCCGCCTCGGCCGTCGTGACCGCGCACAACCACGTGCTGCGGCGCTGGCTGCGGTCCGGCGGCGAGGGCGACGTCATGTCCCAGCTCGATCGCGCCTTCGCGATCGTACGGGCCACGGTGGGCGCCAACTTCGCGGTCGGCGGCCTCACACCGGGCAGGCCCGGGCCCGCCGCGACGGCGAGCGCGCGCGGCGAGGTGCTCGTGACGGTCGCGCGCACGGACGCGCCGCTCGACGAGGTCATGCGCACGATCAAGGAGGCGCTGCGCCCGCAGGGCGACTGAGCGCCGGAGAACTTCCACCGCGAGGGGTGGCGGGCCGTACGGTCCCGCCGCCCCTTTCCCGTATCCCGCTCCACCCCCGCAGGTGCGGCACGCAGTGCCAAGGTCGCCTCGGCCCGCCCATCGCGCCACGGCCGCACCCGAGCGGAAAAGCCCCCACCCCGCGCCATCGCGATCGATCATTTCCGTCCACCAGCCGGACATATCCCTTGCTCCACTTGGAATGATCGATCATCGCTCATCTGAGCGTCCCCTTTGCCATATCGATACTCGCGAGTAGTAAAACCTCCTTGCTGACTGACACCGCGTGCCATACGTTGAGGAAGTCCGGGCGGTCCTTCCACGGGCCGCCACGCCACAGCGCCCCCGCCGGAGGCACCCGTGAAGGACACCCTCGACCTCTCCAGGACCACTGGTACGGCCACCCTCGCCCTCGTGTGCGACGCGCCGACGCGCACGGGCTTCGACCCGGGCGACCCGGCAGCGGCCGGCGCCTTCGGGCGCGAGGGCCTGGCACTCGCTCACCTCGGCGACGTACGGCGCCTGTTCGACGGTGTCCCGCTCGCTCGCGTGCGGCTCGCGCTCCCCGGCGGCCACACAGGGATGTGGCTGCTCGCTCTGTGTCTGGTCGCCGCCGAGGAGCACGGCCTGCGGCCGGACGAACTGAGCGGCACGACGTACGAGGAAGGGCCCGCGGCGACCGCGCTCGCGCTGCGGCTGCGCGGCGACCTCACCGCCTACGCCCGCGCCTCGCTGCCCCGCTGGGCCTTCCGCCCC
>NZ_JAAGLR010001036.1 GCF_010548245.1 Streptomyces sp. SID11385 | reverse complement strand
GCCCCGGGCCCCGCTCCTCAAGCGCCGGAGGGGCTGCTTTCTTCGCTGGGGGGATTGCTATTCGTTGCTGCTGTTGGATCGTTGAAGATTCGACGGGTTGCGGGGGCGGCCCAGGACCTTGTCGACTCGGGAGGTGACTCCCCAGGTGGTGACGCGCCACAGGGCCTCGGCGACGATGTTGCGGCTCATCTTGCTGGTGCCGAGTTCGCGTTCGACGAAGGTGATGGGGACCTCGACGACGCGGTAGCCGGAGCGGACCGCGCGGCGGGCCAGGTCGACCTGGAAGCAGTAGCCCTGGGAGTCGACGTCCGCGAGGCCGAGGCCGCGCAGGGTCTCGGCGCGAAAGGCCCGGAAGCCGCCCGTGACGTCGCGCAGCGGGACGTCGAGGAGGAAGCGCGAGTACGTGGAGCCCCCGCGCGAGAGGAGTTCGCGGGACTTGGGCCAGTTGACGACGCGCCCGCCCGCGATCCAGCGGGAGCCGAGGACGAGGTCGGCGTCGCGCAGGGCGGTCAGGAGCCGGGGAAGTTCCTCCGGCTGGTGCGAGCCGTCCGCGTCCATCTCGACGAGGACGTCGAAGCCGTGGTCGAGGCCCCAGGCGAAACCGGCGAGGTAGGCGGCGCCGAGCCCTTCCTTGCCCTTGCGGTGCAGCACCTGGACGTGGGGGTCCTCGGCGGCGAGTTCGTCGGCGAGGGCCCCGGTGCCGTCCGGGCTGTTGTCGTCCGCGACGAGGACGTGCGCCTCGGGCACCGCTTTGCGGACGCGGCCGACGATCGTGCGGACGTTCTCCGCCTCGTTGTACGTCGGGATGATCACCAGTGCCTCGCCCAGCGGCGGGCGCTGTCCGTCCCGGCTGCCCGGCAGACCCTCGCCTGCGTTCACTGCTGCCCCTTACGTGCCGATCCGTGCGAGTGACCACCTTAGTTGCCCATACCGGCGGTCGTGGCCACGGCGGCGACACGGGGAGGCGGGGGCGGGATACGACGACCACACGTCCGGGGGATGTGCGGGGAGAAGCTGACGCGGGGCGTGCGGAAGCGCTGCGGATGAGGGCCCGGCGCCCTTCGGGCCGGCCAGGGACCCGCTGGCTGCGGATCGACCGTGAACCGTTGTCTACTGAGCGGCCGGGCCCCACCCGGGTCACACCGTCCCCCACGCCGCTGGCGGGGAGGGACCCCTTCCTCGTACGAAGCGTTCCCGTGTCCGGTGGACGCGGACGCTGGACCTGGCTCGCGTGGGGAGGAACTCCGGCGCGTTCCCCCCGTGGCCCAGTCGCGCCCAGCGGATGCGCGGGACGTCGCCGATCGGTTGTCCGGTGGTGGACCCGGCCGAACCTACCCGCCGACCGCCGCACCCTGTCAACACCCGTGGCCCGGGGCCCGGGGCGGAGTGTCGCGCGATCCCGCAGGTCAGCGGCGAGTCCCGGGGCCGCCGGGGGCCGGTCGGGCCCGCAGACTCAGGCCCGCGCGGGCACGGGGGCACATCACCCCAGCGGCCGTACGCGCCGCCGCGGGTCCACCCGGACGGCCCCGCCGTGCCCTCAGGCCCCGGCCCGGAAGACCTCCCGGCCCCCGACGACCGTCACGAGGCACTCGGGAAGCGGGGTGCCCGGGGTGAGGTCGGGCAGGCCCGGGGTGCCGGAGCGGGGGTCCGTGGACCAGCGGGCGACGCGGTCGTCGGGGGCCTGTACGACGAGGGCGCCCGTCCGCCAGACGGCGTAGTCCGCGGGGGCGCCGGGGACCAGGGTGCCCGCGTCGTCGCGGCCCGCGGCGCGCCAGCCTCCCCGGGTGTGGGCGGTGAAGGCGGCCCGTACCGAGACGCGGTGCTCGGGCGTGTGGTGGAAGGCGGCGGCGCGCACGGTGCCCCAGGGGTCGAGCGGGGTCACCGGGGCGTCCGAGCCGAGCGCGAGCGGCACACCGGCCCGCAGGAGGGCGGCGAAGGGGTTGAGGGTACGGGCCCGCTCGGCGCCGAGCCGGGCCGCGTACATGCCGTCCTCGCCGCCCCACAGCGCGTCGAAGGCCGGCTGCACGGAGGCGGTCAGGCCGAGGGCGGCGAAGGCCGCGATCGACTCGGCGTCGAGCATCTCGGCGTGTTCCACGCGGTGGCGCAGCGCGCGCACCCGGTCCAGGCCCGTCTTCTCGGCCGCCGCGCGGAAGCCCGCGACGACCGCGCCGAGCGCCGCGTCCCCGATCGCGTGGAAACCGGCCTGGAGCCCGGCCTCGGTGCATGCCGTGACGTGCTCGGCGACCGCCTCGGCGTCGAGGTAGGGGGTGCCGCGGTGGCCGCTCGCCGCGTCCTCGTACGGCGTGTGCAGGCACGCGGTGTGCGAGCCGAGCGCGCCGTCGGCGAAGAGGTCGCCCGCG
>NZ_JAAGLR010001017.1 GCF_010548245.1 Streptomyces sp. SID11385 | reverse complement strand
CTCGGCGGCGCGAAGTGCCTTCGCCTGGCGCAACCGGCCCCCACCGCCCGTCGCCGAGCGGGCGGAACCGGCACCCAGCGACTTCAACGACTTCGTGCCCGGGGTCGAAGCGCCCCGTCCGCCGCCTTGCGCGCCGCGCTGGGTGGGCACACGCGAGCCCCCACCACGCCCGGAGGACGTGGACGGGCTGCGCGAGCCGAGCGGGGACCGGGCGCTGTTGGTGCGCGCGGTCTGCCC
>NZ_JAAGLR010000988.1 GCF_010548245.1 Streptomyces sp. SID11385 | reverse complement strand
CCCCGTACACCAACGACCCCACGGCCGCGCGCGGGACCGCCGCGCTCGTGCGCCGCCTGCGCGAGGACCTGGGCCGCACCCTGCCCGCCTACATGGTCCCCGCCGCGTTCGTCACCGTCGACACGCTGCCCATGAACGCCAACGGCAAGCTCGACGTCCGCGCGCTGCCCGAGGCCGAGCCGGCCGTCGCGCTCGGCGGCGGGCGCGGGCCCCGCACCCCGCGCGAGGAGGTGCTGTGCCGCCTGTTCGCCGACGTGCTCGGGTTGGCGGAGGCCGGGGCCGAGGACAACTTCTTCGACCTCGGCGGCCACTCCCTGCTCGCGACCCGGCTCGTCAGCCGCGCCCGCGCCGGACTCGGCGCCGAACTCGCCATCCGCGACCTCTTCGAGGCCCCCACACCGGCACTTCTCGCCACCCGCGTCCACACCGACAAGCCCGCCCGCCCCGCGCTCACCGCCCGCGCGGACCGCCCCGAGCGCGTCCCGCTGTCCGCCGCCCAGCGCCGCCTGTGGCTCGTCCAGGAGCTCGAAGGCGCGAGTCCCGCCTACAACTTCCCGCTCGTCGTGCGGCTGCGCGGCCCGCTCGACACCGACGCCCTGCGCCTCGCCCTCCGCGACGTCGCCGAACGCCACGAGTCGCTGCGCACCCTCGTCGCGCTCCACGAGGGAGAGCCGTACCAGTACGTCGTCCCGGACGCTCGGCCACCGCTCACCGTCAGCGCGCGCACCGAGGCCGAACTGCCCGCGCTCATCGAGGCCGCGCAGCGCCGCCCCTTCGACCTCACCCGCGAACTCCCCGTACGCGCGGACGTGTTCACTCTCGCGCCCGAGGACCACGTCCTCGCGCTCGTCCTGCACCACATCACGACCGACGAGTGGTCCGACCGGCCCTTCCTCGCCGACCTCGACACCGCCTACACGGCGCGGGCGCGGGGCGCCGCGCCCGACTGGGCCCCGCTCCCCGTCCAGTACGCCGACTACACGCTGTGGCAGGAACAGCTCCTCGCACGCCTCGGGGAACGCCAACTCGCCTACTGGACACAGGCCCTCGACGGCGCCCCCGATGAACTCGCCCTGCCCCTGGACAGGCCGCGCCCGCACGCGCCCACCGGGCACGGCGCCGTCGTGCGCCGCGAGGTGCCCGCCGCGACCGGGCGCGCCCTGCGCGAGCTGTCGGCCGCGAGCGGCACGAGCATGTTCATGCTCCTCCAGGCCGCCACCGCGGCCCTGCTGCACCGGCTCGGCGCGGGCGAGGACATCCCGCTCGGCGCGCCCATCGCCGGGCGCACCGACGGCGGACTCGACGACCTCGTCGGCTTCTTCGTCAACACCCTCGTCCTGCGCACCGACCTCTCGGGCACCCCCACCTTCACCGAACTCCTCGCCCGCGTACGGGAGTCGTCGCTGGCCGCCTTCGAGCACCAGGACCTCCCCTTCGACCGGCTCGTGGAGGCCGTGAACCCGCCCCGCGTCACCGGGCGCAACCCGCTCTTCCAGGTCATGCTGGGCTACCACCACCGCCCCGAGGGTGACGCGGCCACCCTCCTCGGGCTGCCCGCCGAGTGGTACGACATGGACACGGGCACCGCCAAGTTCGACCTCGACTTCACCTTCGTCGACGCCTCCGACGCGGACGGCGGCATCACGCTGCTCCTGGAGTACGCGACCGACCTCGCCGATCCGGGGACGGCCGCGCTCCTCGCCGAACGCCTGGTCCTCCTCCTGGACCGCGCGGCACGCACCCCGGACGCGCCCCTGCGCGACCTGGACATCCTCACGCCGGAGGAGCACGCGGAGGCCACGGGGACCTGGAACGACACCGCGCACCCCGTCGAGACCCGCTCCGTGCCCGAGATCCTCGCCGACACCGCCCGCCGCGCCCCCGGCGCCACCGCGCTCGTCACCGGGCCCGACACCGCGCCGCGCCGCACCACCTTCGCCGCGCTG
>NZ_JAAGLR010000958.1 GCF_010548245.1 Streptomyces sp. SID11385 | reverse complement strand
CGCCGTGCGGTGGCCGGGTGGTGAGGACGCGGTGACGCGCCTCCTCGCGCCGGAGGGCGCGGACGTCGCGTACGGGCTGCCCGACCTCGTGGCGCGGGGCGAGATCGGGCGCGCGGAGGGGTACTGGTGGGCGCCCGACGGCACGGCGCTGCTCGTCGCCCGTACCGACGAGAGCGGGGTCGCGCGCCGCTGGCTCAGCGATCCCGCGCGCCCCGAACTTCCCCCGCGCGTGCTGCGCTACCCGGCGGCCGGGACGGCGAACGCGGTCACGAGCCTGCACCTCGTCGCAGCGGACGGGAGCGGCACCCGGCGGGTCGCGCTCCCCGCGCGGGCGGGCGAGGGCCACCCGCAAGCCCCCTGGCACGCACCCGAGTTCGAGTACCTGACGGCGGCCGGCTGGGACGCGCACGGCCCCTGGGCGAGCGTGCAGACCCGCGACCAGCGCACGGTGCGCACTCTCGCGCTCGACCCGGCGGACGGCTCCGCGCGCACGCTCGCCGAGGAGCACGACCCGTACTGGGTCTCCCTGCTGCCCGGCGCTCCGCTGCGCACGGACGCGGGCACCCTCGTGACGGCGCGCGTCCTCGGCGACGGCACACGCGGCCTGGCGGCGGGGACGGCGACGACGCCGGAGGGCCTTCAGGTGCGCGAGGTGCTGGGGGCGCGGGGCGAGGAGGTGCTGCTGCGTGCCGGTACGGACCCGACGGAGGTCCACGTGTGGGCGTGGACGCCGGGCACCGCGCCGACGCGGCTGAGCGGCCCGGAGCCCGGCGTGTACGAGGGCGCGGCGGGCGGGCCGACGCTGGTGCTCGACGGGCTCGGCCCGGAGGGCCGGACGGTACGGGTCACGAGCGGGGCGAGGGCCGGCGGCGTGGCGGAGCCCCGTACCGCCGTCCTGCGTTCCTTCGAGGAGACGCCCCTCGTCCTCCCCCGCCCCCGCCACCTGCGTCTCGGTGCCCGCGCGCTCCGCAGCACGCTCTTCCTGCCCTCGTGGCACACGCCCGGGACGCGGCTGCCCGTGCTCCTGAGCCCGTACGCGGGCCACGGCCTGGCGCTCGTGGTGCGGGCGCGCACGTGGTGGGCGGCCGTCGCGCAGTGGTTCGCCGAGCACGGTTTCGCGGTGCTGATCACGGACGGGCGCGGGACGCCGGGGCGCGGCGCGCCCTGGGAGTACGCGATCCACGGCGACCGGCTCACCGCCGCGCTCGCCGACCAGGCGGACGCCCTGCGGGCGGCGGCCGGGGTGTGCCCGGACCTGGACCCGGGACGGGTCGGCATCCGGGGCTGGTCCTACGGCGGTTACCTCGCCGCCGGGGCGGTGCTGCGGCACCCGGAGACCTTCCACGCGGCGGTCGCGGGCGCGGCGCCCACCGACCGGGCCCTCTACAACACGCACTGGGAGGAACGGTTCCTCGGCGATCCGGCGGTGCTGCCCGCGGGGTACCGGGCCTCCTCCCTGCTCGACGACGCGCCGCGCCTGCGCCGCCCGTTGCTGCTCGTGCACGGCCTCGCCGACGAGAACGTGAGTCCGGCCCACATGCTGCGCCTCTCGGCGGCGCTGCTCGCGGCGGGCCGTCCGCACGAGGTGCTGCCGCTGCCCGGGGCGGGGCACGGCGTGGTGGGCACGCCGGTCGCCGCCGCGCTGCTGCGGCACGAGGTGCGGTGGCTCGGCGCGGCGCTGGGCGTCGCGGTGGACGGAGAGTGAGCGGTGCTGGGCGGTGAGCGGTGCCGGTCGGCCCCGGGCGACCGGCACTGTGCGACAGGGCGGACAATAGGGGCGGCGCGCCCCGTGCGCACCGCCCGTACCCGTGTCGCCTCGCGCGGCCTCGTGTCCCGGAAGGGAATCCGCATGACCGTTCTCCACCCCTCCGGCTCCGGCGCCTCGCGCCGCGCCTTCGTCGCCGCCGCGGGGGCCAGCGGTCTCGCGGCTCTCCTCGCGGCGTGCGGCGGTTCCTCCTCGGGCTCCGGCGGCAAGGGCTCGTCCGGGTCCGCCGCGGGCGGCCAGGGCACGACCCTCGGCAGCACGGCGGACATCCCCGAGGGCGGTGGCAAGATCTTCACGGACGCGAAGGTCGTCGTGACCCAGCCCTCGAAGGGCGAGTTCAAGGCGTTCACGAGCGTCTGCACGCACCAGGGCTGCCAGGTCGCCGGGGTCTCGGGCGGCACGATCAACTGCGCCTGCCACGGCAGCAAGTTCTCCATCGAGGACGGCTCGGTGAAGCACGCCCCGGCGACCTCGCCGCTGGAGGAGCTGAAGCTCAAGGTCACCGGCAAGACGATCAAGCTGGCCTGACGGGGCGGGGCGGGGTGGCAGGGACGGGGCCTCGGCGAAAGAGCGCCCGCCCCGCGCACGGCGAGGCCCCCGCACCCGTACCGCCGCCCCTCACACGTACGTCCTCGGCTCCCCCGCGCCCCGCTCCACCGCCCGCACGAGCGCGTCCGCGAGCGCGTCGAGCGCGGGCATGTCGAGTCCCGAGACCGTGACGCGGACGCCCGGGCCCGAGGCGAGCCGGAAGCGGGCGCCGGGCGCCGCGGCCCAGCCCTCGGTGAGCAGCCGGGCGACCGCGGCGGTCTCGTCGGGGACGGGGACCCATACGTTCATGCCGCTGCGGCCGCGCGCGGGCACGCC
>NZ_JAAGLR010000927.1 GCF_010548245.1 Streptomyces sp. SID11385 | reverse complement strand
CCGGCGACGGGGCTGCTCCTGCCGCTCGTGATGAAGCTTCCCGAGACGACGGGCGCGCTCGCGCCGGGCGGTGGCTGGGGGCAGCTCGTGCGGGCCGTGCACGAGGAGTTGAGCGGGCTCGGCGTGCCCGTGCTGCTCGGGGTGCGGCCGGTGGAGGGGCGGGTGCCGTTGCTCCTCGGGCTGCGCGAGGAGGAGGAGCGCACGGGGCTCGCCGACCGCGCCGCCGCCGCGTTGCGGGCGGGTACGGAGCGTGCCGGGCTGCTGCGGCCCGGCGCCCCGGAACCCGTCGTCGTCGTGGGCCCGGCGGGGGGCTGGGCGGCG
>NZ_JAAGLR010000892.1 GCF_010548245.1 Streptomyces sp. SID11385 | reverse complement strand
TCCGCGCGGGAGCGGGGCGGGCCCCTCGCCGAAGTAGCGGGCGTGTTCCGTCGCGGTGCGCGGTGGGTCCGGGTCCTCCTTCGCCGCGGCGGCGAGCGCCGCCCGCGCGTCCACCGTGCCGAAGCCGCGGGCGTCGTCGTGGCCGCCGGACGGGCGGGCGCTCGCGGTCTGTTCGAGCAGGGCCCGGACGCGGTCGGGAGCGAGGTCCGGGTGGGCCGCGCGCAGGAGGGCGACCGTGCCGGAGACGAAGGCGGCGGCGGCGCTCGTGCCCCAGCCCTCGTAGTAGCGCAGGTCGGGGTTGAGGGTCACGATGTCGTCGCCCGGGGCCGCGACGGTCGCGTACCAGCGGCGCGTCGAGAAGCGCGCGTGCTCGCCGTAGCGGTCGACGGCCGCGACCGCGATGACGCCCGGGTAGGCGGCGGGGTAGGAGACGTGGTCGCCCTTCTCGCCGTCGTTGCCGGCCGAGGCGACCACGACGGCGTTCTTGCCGAGCGCGTACCGCACGGCCGCGTCCTGCGCGGGCTGCGGGCGGGCCTCGGTGCTGTCGTCGCCGAGCGAGAGGTTGATGACGTCGGCGCCGTGGTCGGCCGCCCAGCGGATGCCCTCGGCGAGCGCCTCGCCCCGGGTGCGCCCGGCGCGGGGCCGCTGCGGGTCCTCGTCCTCCAGGATCACGCGCACGGGCAGGATGCTCGCCTCGGGCGCGATGCCCATGACGCCGTCGGCCGCGCCGGGCCCGTGGCCGTGCGCGGCGATGATGCCGGCCATCGCGCTGCCGTGCTCGGCCCAGTGCTTCTCGCCCGCGTGCGCGCCGAAGCCGACGAGGTCCTTGCCGGGGAGCACGTTCCCGGTGAGGTCCGGGTGGTCGGCGTCGACGCCCGTGTCGAGCACGGCGACGGTGACGCCCTTGCCCTTCGTCGTGGTCCAGGCGCTCTGCGCGTGCACGGCGCCGAGCCCCCACTGCTGCGCGCGGATGCCGTCCGCGGCGGCACTGTGCGCGGGCAGCAGGACGAGGGCGAGGCTCGTGGCCCCGGCGAGGAGGGTGCGGCGGGCGGTCATCCGGTGAGGTTCCCCGTGGGAGCGGCGGCCTCGGTGAGGGCGCGGTCGGTACGTGCCGCGAGCGCGGCGGCGTCGTGGCCGAGCCCCGAGAGGGCCACGGTGCCCTCCTCCCCTTCGCGGGTCGCGCGCGCGGCGGGGACCGGGGTGCTGAAGGAGCGTCCGTCGGCGAAGCCGGAGACGGCCCAGACCACGACGGGCAGGTCCGCGCGCACCGCGAGGCTCCAGCTCACGCGCTGCCGCGCGCCGAAGCCCTCGGCGAGCGTGCCCCTCGGCCCGTAGGGGAGGGGGAGCAGGTCGGTGCGCGTGTCGAGGTGTTCGGCGCGGAAGCGGGTGCGCAGCGCGGCCATCCCGGCAGGGTCGGCCCGCGTGAAGAGGAGTCCCACGGTGGTGAGGTGGCTGCGGGTCTCGTCGGTGTACGTGGCGCGCAGCAGTCGCAGGCATCCGGCGGGGGCGAGGGCCTGGCGCAGGAGCGGGTCGAAGGCGTGCGCGCAGCCGCTGTCGGGGGCGACGGCGATCCGCGTCCAGGTGCGGTCGGCGCCTCCGGGCCCGGCGCCCTTCCCGTGCACGACGGGTGCGAAGAGCGTGTCGACGGGGACGCTGTGCCAGAGCGCGGCGGCGGCCTCGTACCGCGTCGGTGCGGCGGGCTCCGCTCCCTCCGCGAGCACGCCGCCCGCCACGGCCCCGCCGACGAGCCCGAGCCCGAGGACGAGACAGACGGCCGCGGAGACGCGCGAGCGGGGCCGGGCCGCCGG
>NZ_JAAGLR010000862.1 GCF_010548245.1 Streptomyces sp. SID11385 | reverse complement strand
CGGCGGCGGCGCGGCAGGGCCGTCGCCTCGCCGCTCTCGGCGGTACGGGCCACAGCGCGCACCCCGGCGGGGAGCGGCGGGGCCTGCTCGTGGCCGCGTACGGGCGCGGGCGCGTGCACGGAGGGGGCGTGGCCCTCGGGCATCTCGACGAGGAGGGCGGCGGGGACGCTCACGACGGCCGCGACGCCGCCGTAGCTGCTCTTCTTCAGCGAGACCTGGAAGCCGTACTGGCGCACGAGCGCACCGATCGCGGCCCAGCCCGTCTGCGGCGGGTCGCCCAGCTCGACGAGCCGCACCGGGTGCGCGCCGCTGAGCAGGCGCTCCGCGCGGGCGAACTGCTCGGCGTTCAGGCCGACACCCGCGTCCTCGACGATGACGCTCGCGCCGGTCTGCGTCTCGTGCAGCGAGACGTCGACCTTGAGCGTGCCGTGCGAGAAGTGCACGGCGTTGGCGAGGAGTTCGGCGAGGACCGCGCGCAGGGGCTCGACCGACTGCGCCATGACGCCGATCCGGCGGGTCAGGTGATTGACGGGTTCGCCGACGCGCTCCTTGAAGTCGCGGACCCGGCTCGCGGCGCTCACCGCGATGTCCACGAGGTGTGTGTCGTCGCGGAAGAGCATCGGGGTGGAGCCGGTGGCGAGGGCGGGGGTCTGCGCGGCGCGGCCGATCAGCTCGTTGAGCATGTCGAGCGCGAGGACGTCGGCCATGAGCGCGGGCTCGGCGTCGGGGTGGCGGCGCTGGATCTCGCTCAGGCCGTCCTGGAGGCGCAGTTGCAGCGAGTGCACGCGGCTCATCGCGCCGCGCACGACGGCCCGTCCGGCCTCGTCGACCCGTTCGCTCTCGGCGGCGACGCCCTCGGCGACCGCGTCCAGGAGCGCGCGGTGGAGCCGGTCGACGGAGGTGCCCGCGAGTTCGGGCGTGAGCAGTCCGGGGACGGTGACGTGCGGGGTGCGCAGGTGCGAGAGGAGGGCGGGCAGGCGTTGTTCGAGCAGGTGGCGGGTCTCGCGCTCGATCGTCTCGCGGCTGGTACGGGCCTCCGTGCGCGCCGCCCCCGCCTCCGCCCGCGCGACCCCGGCGGCG
>NZ_JAAGLR010000834.1 GCF_010548245.1 Streptomyces sp. SID11385 | reverse complement strand
CCCTCCGGGGCCGCGAGCGCCCACTGCGACGCCCTGCACGAAGCCCTCGCCCG
Organism: Streptomyces sp. SID11385; assembly: GCF_010548245.1. Taxonomy (GTDB): domain Bacteria; phylum Actinomycetota; class Actinomycetes; order Streptomycetales; family Streptomycetaceae; genus Streptomyces. Next base: position 856 of record NZ_JAAGLR010000834.1, on the reverse strand, counting down.
GTTCCGCGGCGAGGCCGCCCTGCTCGACGCCTGGGGCCGCGAGCTCGCGGGCCGCCTCGGCGCGGGGTCCAGGCTCCTCGTCGCGGGCAACGGCGGCTCCGCCGCGCAGGCGCAGCACCTGACGGCCGAACTGGTCGGCCGCTACCGCGAGGACCGCCCGGCGTACTCGGCGCTCGCCCTGCACGCCGACACCTCCTCGACGACCGCGATCGCGAACGACTACGGGGTGCAGGCCGTCTTCGCCCGGCAGGTGCGCGCGCACGGCCGCGCGGACGACGTCCTCATGCTGCTCTCGACGAGCGGCGCGAGCGCGAATCTCCTCACGGCCGCCGAGGAGGCCCGCGCGCTGGGCCTGACGGTGTGGTCGCTCACCGGACCCGCGCCCAATCCGCTCGCTCCGGCGAGCGACGCCGCGCTGTGCGTGGACGCGCCGGTCGCCGCGACGGTGCAGGAACTCCACCTCGTGGCGGTGCACATGCTGTGCGAGGCGTTCGACGCGGCGCTCGCGCCCGGGGACGTCGCGGTGGAAGGGCTCGCGGGCGGGGATGTCGCGGTGGAGGGGCTCGCGGGGGACGACGGGGGCGAGGCGGGGCTTCCGGGCCCGGACGGGGAAGGGGGCACGCGATGAGCGCCCCGCTCCTCGTGGTCGGCGACGCGCTGCTCGACTGCGACCTGGAGGGCGAGGTCGCGCGGCTCGCCCCGGACGCGCCCGTACCCGTCGTGCACGACGCGCGACGGCGCACCCGCCCGGGCGGCGCGGCACTCGCGGCACTGCTCGCCGCCCGCTCCGGGCACCCCGTCACCTTCGTCACCGCCCTCGGCGAGGACCCCGCGAGCGCCGAGCTGCGCCGGCTGC
>NZ_JAAGLR010000796.1 GCF_010548245.1 Streptomyces sp. SID11385 | reverse complement strand
CGCAGCGCGGGTCGAGCCCGGGTTCGGCGAGGAGGTCGCGGCGGGTCACGGGCGCGCCGGTGCCCGCCGCGAGCAGCGCGCCGTGCGACGTGCACTCCTCGGGCAGCGCCTCCAGCCGGCCGAGTTCGCCTCGGTCCAGGCCGAGACCGTGAACGCGGGCGGGGTGGCTCGCGGCGTGCGAGAAGCGGATGAGGCCGCGCTCCGCGCCGAGCAACGTGGCGCCCGCGCGCAGGACTTCGCCGAGCGCGTCCTCGGTGGTGCGGGTGCGGTGCAGTCGGCCGCTCAGTTCCTGGAGGGTGCTGAGGTCGAGCAGCCAGGCGGCGAGACGCTCCTGGAGAGCGAGCGGCGCATGGGCCGGGGTGCCGCCCGCCCGGGACGCACCTGCGCCCGGAGCACCTGCGGGGGAGGGGAGGGAGGCGTCGGCGGAGGGCTCGGCCGGGGCGTCGGCATTGTGGGCGGAGGGGGGATTCGGGGAGTGGGTTCCGGCCACTTTCGGGGCGGGCGGGGTGCTCATGGTGTCCGGCTCTCTGGCAGGTGCCGGTGGCGCGTCAGCATCGCAAACCCCCAAAGTGTGCTGCGGCTGGGCGAGAGATTCACATCTACACGGGTACGTCACGGCATGTCCAGCATTGTCCGGTGCTGTTTCCCGGTGTCCGTGGCCCCGGCAACGGGGTGCGCGCGGGGTGGTCGCGGGGCGTGCATACCGCTGCGGGACGCCAGGTTGGCCGGAAAACGAGGTGTGGACAGGGGGCTGGGGTCGACTGGGGGAGTTCGCCCTCCGGCGACGCCGGAATGCGAACGGCGCTCGGGGAGCGTCACCGAAGTCGCTCGGGGTACTTACGTGGATGAGGGCTGCGACCCAGTGGGGGCTGGGGCGGAACCCTGTGACGCGCGGAAGGCGTCCTGAACGACAGCACAACGGGGCGGTTCGGCACGGAGCCCGGCGTGACGCGCCGGAATCCTGGCCGACCGGGGCTGGGGCCCGCCGGGGCGGGCGGGCCCACCACCGGCCCACGACCGGCCGGGAACAGAGCGGCCGGGAACAGGACCGGTCCGGACCACGACCGGCCCGCGCTGAGCCCGCGCACCGGTCCCGGGGTTCGGCGCGGGGCACGTACGCATCCGCCCCGCGCGACCACGTACGACAGCGACACGTACGACGAAGACACGTACGAGAGCGATCCGTACGACAGCGACACGTACGACGTACGGCAGAGACCACGTACGACTCCGCCAGACGCGCACCGCGCACCGCACGGGGCCCGCCCCGCGTCGGACCGCACCAGGCGCACGTACGACAGCACCAGACGCACGCTCGGCGACCGGGCCGCGCTCCCCGCCCGGGAACCGCACCGGCACCGCACGCACCACCGGTACCGCACGCACCACCCGCGCCGCGGGCAGGCTCCCGGCGCGGGCAGCAGCAGGCAAGCGATCCGCACCGCAGTGGTGTGGCTCCTCGGCGTCCCACGGAAAGGAACGAGCGCGCATGCGTGAGATCCCCGGAAAGCACCGCAGCTCAGGGCCCGGCCGTACGGACGGCCCCGGCAACCCCGAGGCCGCCGCGCTCTTCGCGACGCGCTGGAAGTGGCCGGTCCTGCCGGGCGCCGGAACCCGCCCGGCCCGCCGCGCCCCGCACCCCGCGCTGCGCCCCGCCGACCACTGCGCCTGCCCGGACCCGGTCTG
>NZ_JAAGLR010000763.1 GCF_010548245.1 Streptomyces sp. SID11385 | reverse complement strand
CGGTCCAGCGGGCGCGCGCCGTGCCCGGGTCCGTGGCGAGCGGCCAGTCGCGCCCGGCGCGGGGCGCGGGCACCGACCACGGCAGGACGGCGTTCAGGGGCAGCCGGTCGTCGTCGCTCACACAATCCCTCGCACGGTACGCCTCGCACGGTCCCTCACACGGCCCATCGTAGGCAGCCTCCGCGCGGGGGCGGGCGTCTCCAGTGCAGGGCGACCGCGCGGACGCGTCCGGCCCCCCGGCACTGGGGACGCCCGGCCCCTGGCCAGTGAAAACTAACGCCGCTAGTTTGGCTGGGGTCGCCCGGCGCCCCGGGACCGAGGGACACGAGCACAGCCGAGCGACACCCAGCGACACCGAGGAACGGAGACAGACCGTGGTGCGTGCAGCCGTCCAGTCCGCCGTGGGAGCGCCCCTTGAGGTCACCCGGATCGACCTGCCGGAGCCGGGGCCCGGGCAGGTGAGGGTCCGGCTCGCGGCGGCCGGGGTCTGCCACTCGGACCTCTCGCTCTCCAACGGCACCCTGCGCGTGCCGCTGCCCGCCGTGCTCGGCCACGAGGGCTCGGGGACCGTCGTGTCGATCGGCGAGGGGGTCCGCTCCGTCCGCCCCGGCGACCCGGTCGTCCTCAACTGGGCCCCGGCCTGCGGGACGTGCGCGGCCTGCGGGCGGGGCGAGGTGTGGCTGTGCGAGAACGCCCTCGTGGGAGCCGCCGCCGAGTACGCCCGTACCGAGGACGGCACGACGCTGCACCCCGGGCTCAACGTGGCGGCCTTCGCCGAGGAGACCGTCGTCTCCGAAGCCTGCCTGCTGCCCGCGCCCGAAGGTGTCGCGCTCGACGAAGCAGCGCTCCTCGGCTGCGCGGTCCTCACCGGTTACGGGGCAGTGCACCACGCGGCGCGCGTGCGCGAGGGGGAGTCCGTCGTCGTGTTCGGCGCCGGCGGCGTCGGCCTCGCGGCGCTCCAGGCGGCGCGGATCGCGGGGGCGGGGAGCGTCCTCGCGGTCGACGCCTCGCCCGCCAAGGAGGACCTCGCCCGCCGGGCCGGGGCCACGGACTTCGTCCTCGCCTCGGAGACGACGGCCAAGGAGGTGCGGCGTCGCACCGGCGGCGGCGCGGACGTCGCGATCGAGTGCGTGGGCCGGGCCGTGACGATCCGCGCCGCCTGGGAGTCGACCCGGCGCGGCGGACGCACGACCGTCGTCGGCATCGGCCCGGTCACCGAGGAGGTCCGCTTCAACGCGCTCGAACTCTTCCACTGGGGCCGCACGCTCTCCGGCTGCGTCTACGGCAACAGCGACCCGGCCGCGGACGTGCCCGTACTCGGCGAGCACGTCCGCGCGGGCCGTCTCGACCTGAGCGCCCTCGTCACCGAGCGCATCGCGCTCGACGCCGTCCCCGACGCCTTCGCGGCGATGCGGGCGGGGAAGGGCGCGCGGGCGCTCGTGGTGTTCTGAGGGGCGCGCTCACAGGAGCAGGTCGACCAGCGTCTTCACGTTCTCGAAGTTCCCCGCCTCCAGGTCCGCGCGGCGGATGAGCCACGAGGCGTACGCGGCGAGATCCGGCTTCGTGGGGCTGTCGTACGCGGACTGGGCGAGGAGCAGCCACGCCTCGTCGCCCGTGCTCTCCCACCGCCCGGCGACGGGGTCGGCCTGCGGGAAGCGGGCGTAGCCGCCGAGGGTGAGCTGGTCGACGCCGCCGCCGGACTCCACGACGTCCTGAAGTTCCTCGTGCTCGTCGATGAGCTCGTCCAGTTCGGGGTGGACGTTGAGGTACACGTTGTCCCCCAGCTCGGGCAGCACTTGCTCGCGGCGCCCGTACAGCGGGCACGGCTCCAGGGCGAAGCGCGCCCGCTCGCCCTCGGGGCGCCGCTCCCGCACCGGGGTCCCCGCCGGGATGTACAGCACGCGCCCGGCGGGCTCCGCCCCGTCCTCGGCGCCCCTGTCCTCCTCCACCTCGCGGTCGGCGAAGAAGACGAGACGCCCGGAGCGGGGGAGGGGGAAGTCGAGCCAGTCGTGGTCGAGGGCCGCGAGATCGACGGTCGCGATGTGCTCGGGGCGGCCGTCCCACTCGACCTCGTCGGGCAGCAGGGGCGCGCCGCCGAACGTGCCCATGACGGGGTTCCCGTCGTCGTGGAACTGATCCAGCGGCCCGCGCAGTTCCAGGCGCGGCCTGGCGAGCGTCGCTATCCGCTCGCGCACCTCGTCGGGCGCGCCCGCTTCCCGCATCGCCGCGTGCCAGTTGTCCATGATTCGCATGGGCGTCACCCTGCCACGCGCCACTGACACCCCCTCACCCCGGCAGCTCCACCGTCGAGACGACCCGTACGAGACACGGCCTGCGGGGCGTCTGCGCGAAGCCGAAGCGGGGCGGCGGCGCGAGCGGCCCGGGGGCGCCGAGATCCACGCCCTCCCAGCGCCCGCCCGCCGCGGCGAGCCCCCACATGTCGCGCGCCCCGTACCACTCGCGCCGCCCGTTCCCGGCCGTGCCGTACGTGCGCACGCCGGGCAGCAGCC
>NZ_JAAGLR010000732.1 GCF_010548245.1 Streptomyces sp. SID11385 | reverse complement strand
TGCCCCCCGGCATCGCGGTCGGCGTGACGACGGGGGCGTGGGCGGAGCCGGACCCGGCGGCGCGGCTCGCGCACGTTCGGGCGTGGACGGAGCTGCCCGACCACGCCTCCGTCAACTGGCACGAGCCGCGCGCCGAGGAGCTGGCGGCGCTGCTGATGGAGCGCGGGATCGGCGTCGAGGCGGGGCTGTGGTCGGGCACCGACGGCCCGGCGCGTTTCCGCGCCTCGCCGCTCGCGCCCCGTACCCTCCGGGTTCTCGCGGAGGTGACCGACCAGGAACCGGCCTCGGCCGCCACGACGGCCCGCGTCCTCCTCGGCACCGTCCTGCCCGCGCCCGTCCCCGTCCTGCTGCACGGCGAGGACGAGGGCGCGTGGCCCGTCCTCGCGCTCGCGGCGGAACTCGGGCTCGACACCCGTACCGGCCTGGAGGACACGCTGTTCCTCCCGGACGGCACGCCCGCGCACGACAACGCGTCACTCGTACGAGTCGCGCGGGGGATCATCGCCGACGCGGCGCCGCACACGCGGTGATCGAGGGGTAGACGCCGCACCCCCCTCCTCCGCACCATGGGGATCACCCACGGGACACGGGCGTCCCGGCCGGGGCCCACGACGGGGGAAGGGGCCGGGATGACGGTGACGAGCGGTCCCGCGCCGGAACACGCGGGCGCCGAGGACGGGGCGGGGGCACGGGGCGGCGCAGGCGCACCGCGCGGCGGAGGCGCATGGCGCGGCGCGGGCGCACGGGGCGGTCCGCCGCCGAGGAGTCCGGGCGCGCGGCGCACCGCTCTCGGTCTCGACCGCGACGGCTGGTTCCTCCTCCTCCCCGCGCTGATCCCCGTCCTCGTGCTGAGCGTCGTACCGCTCCTGTACGGTCTCTCGCTCGCCTTCACCGACGCGCAGTCGGGCAGCGCGCGCGGCACGTCCCTCACGGGGCTCGACAACTTCGCTGCGCTGCGCTGGGACTCGCTCTTCTGGGACTCCTTCCGCATCGGCCTGACCTGGGCACTCGCCGTCACTGCGCTCCAGTTCGTGCTGTCGCTCGGGCTCGCGCTCCTGCTCGACCAGGACCTGCGCCTGCGCTGGCTCGCGCGCACGCTCGCCCTCGTGCCGTGGGCGATGCCCGAGGTCGTCATCGGCATCATGTGGCGGCTCGTCTACCACCCGGACGCGGGCCTGCTCAACACGACGCTGCGCGATCTGCATCTGACGAGCGGCCACACCGACTGGCTCTCGGACCTCTCGCTCGCGCTGCCCGCCGTGATCGCCGTGGGGGTGTGGGCGGGAATGCCGCAGACGACGGTGGTGCTGCTCGCGGGGCTCCAGAATGTGCCGCTCGAACTGCGCGAGGCGGCGGCGCTGGACGGGGCGGGGATGTGGCGGCGCTTCCGTACGGTGACGTGGCCGGCGCTGCGACCGGTGGCGGTCGCCATCACGGCGCTTCAGTTCATCTGGAACTTCAATTCTTTCGGCCTTGTCTATGTGCTGACCAATGGGGGACCCGGCGGAAAGACGCGCCTGCCGATGCTCTTCGCCTACGAAGAGGCGTTCCGTTACGGCCAGTTCGGCTACGCGGCGGCCATGGGTCTGGTGATGATGGCCGTGATCGCGGTGATCCTGGCCGTGTTCCTGCGCGGGCGGCTGAAGGGGGAGGACCAGTGAGCGGTTCCGTGCCGAGGGGACGGGGGGCGGAGCGTACGGGCGCTGCGGCGGGCGGGCGCGCGAGGCGTACGGGCATGGCGGCCGACGGGCGGGCCGCGGTTCCCCCGGGACGGCGTGCGCTCCGCGCCGCGGGCCGCACCGGCCAGTACCTCGCGCTCCTCTGCTACCTCGTCTTCCTCGCCTTCCCGCTCCTCTGGCTCCTGTCCACGGCGTTCAAGTCCCCGCGCGAACTCGGCTCCGTCGACCCGACGTGGCTCCCCGCGCATCCCACGCTCGCCAATTTCCGTGCCGCGTTCGACCAGCAGCCACTGCTCCGCTCGGGCCTCAACAGCCTGCTCGTGGCGGGTTCGGCCGCGCTGATCTCGGTGGCGGTCGCCGTCCCGGCCGCGTACGTCATGGTGCGGTACCGCTCGGTGCTCGGCAGGCTCGGCACGGGGTGGGTGCTCGTGAGCCAGATGTTCCCCTTCGTGCTGATCATCATCCCGCTGTTCCTGGTACTGCGGAGCGTGCGTTTGATCGATTCGCTGCCGGGTCTGATCGTCGTGTACGTCGTGTGGAACCTGCCGTTCGCGCTGTGGATGCTCCAGGGGTACGTACGGGCCGTGCCGCCCTCGCTGGAGGAGGCCGCGGCCGTGGACGGGGCCGGGCGGTGGCGGACGCTGCGCAGTGTCGTCCTGCCGTTGCTCACGCCCGGGCTGGTCGCGACTCTCATGTTCTCGTTCGTGACCGCGTGGAACGAGTTCTTCTTCGCCCTCGTCCTGCTCAAGTCCCCGGAGAAGCAGACGATGTCCGTGATCCTGACGCACTTCCTCGGGGCGGAGGGCGCGGCCGACCTCGGTCCGCTCGCCGCCGCCTCGATCCTCGCGACCCTGCCGAGCCTCCTTTTCTTCGGCTTCCTGCAACGGCGCCTGGCGAGCGGGATGCTGGGCGGGGCGGTGAAGGGCTGATGCGGCGCCGTACGGTGTTCGGTGCGGCAGCGGCCGCCGCCTCCTCCGGCCTGCTGTCCTCCTGCGGCTCGGGCGGGGACGACGGGCACCCGACCCTGGATTTCCTCTCCCTGGCCTGGCAGGCGGAGTCCGTCGCCGCGAACAAGGCGCTCGTCGCGGAGTGGAACAGGTCGCGTCCCGCCGTCCGCGTCCGGTACGTGCAGGGCTCGTGGACCAACGTCCACGACCAGTTGCTGACGTCCTTCGCCGGAGGCGCGGCGCCCGACATCATCCACGACGAGGCGAACGACCTCACCGACTTCGGGCACGGCGGCGACCTCGCGGACCTGAGCGACCTGCTCCCGGCGGACCTGCGCGCCCGTATCCCCGCCGCCTCCTGGGACACGGCCCGGATCCGCGGCGGCCTCTACGGCGTGCCGTTCCTCCAGGAGCCGCGCGTCCTGATCGCCGACCGCACGCTCCTCACCCGGGCGGGCGTCGCCCTGCCCACCCCTGAACGCCCCTGGACGTGGGACGAGTTCGAGGAAGCAGCGAAGGAGCTGACGCGGCACGAGAAGGGGCGCGAGAGCCGGTACGGCGTCGTCTGGGCGATGAAGGAGCCGGTCAACCAGACCGTCAACATGGCGGTGACGACGGGCGGGCGGATCATCCACCGCGAGGGCGACCGCACGCGGGTCCGTTTCGACGCGGCGGACTCGGCCGTCGCCGAGCTGATCCGGCGACAGGTACGGGACGAGCGCACCGCCCCGGCGAGCGGGCTCGGCATGGGCGGCGGCGACACGCTGCCCGGCTTCTTCGCGGGCCGGTACGCGATGGTCCCGCTCGGCTTCTCGTACCGTCAGCAGGTCAGCCAGCAGGCGCCGGAGGGCTTCGACTGGGTGACGCTGCCGCTGCCCGCGGGGCGCGGGGCGCCGGACGGGGGCCGCGCGCAGGGCGTGAGCCCGCAGACGCTGTCGGTCTCGCGCACGTGCCGCCACAAGGAGGCCGCCGTCGCGTTCCTGGCCTTCCTGACCCGTACCGCCTCGCTCACCCGCCTCGCGCGCGGCGACTGGCTCCTGCCCACCGGCACCGCCTCGCTGCGCGACCCGTCCCTGAACACCGAGAAGAACGGCTGGCGCACGGGCGCACGCTCCGCGACCCACCTCGTCCCCTCCCCGGCCCTCGGCGCCCGCGGCTACCCCGAGTGGATGGACAAGGTCGCGACCCCGGCCCTCCAGCAGTACTACAACGGCGCGATCACCCTCGACACCCTCCGCACCAAGCTCACCCGCGACGGCAACCGCGTCTTCGACCGGTACCGGGACTGAGAGTGCGGTATGCGGGCGGATGCCCGTTTCGCGCCCGGAGTTGAGTGAGGGCCTCTGGTCAGCGAGGCGGATGGACCGTCAGGTGTGGGACTGATCGAACAGGCCGGGCTCGGGTGCGGCGAGGACCCCCCGGGTTACCAGTCGCTTCTGCTTGGAACGGATGCCTTCGGTGTGCTTCGGGAGAATCGGCAGGTCGAGGGCCTCGCAGATGTCGCGAGCCCGCATCGGGTGGCCGGCGTCTGCGAGCACGGTGAGGATCTGCTGGTAGGCCGGATGGTCGGTGGTCGGGCGCCTCGGGGCGAGGCGGCTCCGTGTCGGCGAGCTGTGGCCGGGGGACGGCCTTCAGGGTCTTGCGGGTGATACGTGCGTGTTCGAACTCCGCGTCGAGGTCGGATGAGGTAATGGGGTTGTTGTGTGCATAGGAGTAGGCGTTCATCTGGGCCGGGTCGGTTTCGTCGAGGACGGGGTCGACGGAGAGGAAGCGGCCCAGGGTGAAGTCGTATTCGCGGGCGCCGAGGTGGACAAGTCGGTGGGTTCGTCCGTACCGCCGACAAAGCCGCAGGTATCGGGGATGGTTACGGAGTCGTGCACCGTCCTGCATCTGATGGGAAACCTGGCAGTGGTGGAGCCATCTGCTCTCAGGGCGCGTCCAACCAGTTCGACCCGGCCGATCAGCGCTCACGAGACGACAGCATGCCTCAACACCGATTGACCGTGTAGACGGCCCTTTGCTGCCGCTCATCGCCCCTGATATCCAATCAGAAACCGCGAAATGCATCATTTTTCTGCCGGTACATCTTCCCTTTCGACATGCCGATTCCCATCACTACCGCTCCGATGGCAATCACCCAGTACCAACTTGAGACAATTGCCGCAACGATGAAAAGAAATCCTATGGGCATGAACCATCGATACCATGCACCCGCAGGAAGTCTGAGGGAATCCCAAACAAGGAGTGCGCACAACGCCAGAATGACCACAGCGCCTCCAATTGGGATACCTGCAGGAGTGACGGTAAGGCTGAGCTCGATTGAATTCAAGATCATTCTCCCTATGGTCGGACGGTCGGCGGGGATTCACTTACTGGAGCCCCGGAACTGCGAACGAGTGCCGCGGTCACGGGTGGTGGTGTTGCCCGCCTTGTCGTAGCCGAAGGTGTCCTTGCGGCCGTCGTCCGCGCCACCCTTGACGGTGGCGCTCCGGACGGCGTGCGGCAGGGCCTTGCCCGGCTCGGGCTGGGTGTAGGCGGTGGTGGCCCCGCTCTGGTAACCGCCGCACCCCGCCCGAGGCGTGCGGGGCGAGGTACGGCGGCAGGTGTCGGGCTTCTTTCCGTCAGGACGCTTTGATCGCGGACCAGAGCGCTGCGACAGCCCCGGTTGCCACGGCGGCCAGGAGAGCGAGATCCGCCACGCCGGCACGGGTCCACCGGAAGTTGCAGGCGACGGGCGGTTCTCCCCCTTCCTTGCTCCCCTCCTCCGTCTTGACCCAGCGAGCAATGTGGTAGGCCGCATCCTTGCTGCTCTGGAAAATGAAGTTATCGATCATCAATCCGCCGTACGCGAACGAGCCGATACTTTTCTCGTTATCGAGGATGATTTCCAGCCCACCTCCGCTGTTGACGCCCACTTCGCTTATCCGATGCTTGGGGATCGCGGATGTGCGGAGAGAGTTTACCACAATGAGCGTATTTTCCTTGAGCAGGATTCTACATCCCAGAATCCGCCAGATGACACCGACAACCCCTAGATAGACGGGTATTCCCTGAAAGCCGACACGGAAGCCGCGCTCTTCTGCGACACTGATTATCGCGAATATCAGGACTACCCCAGACCTACCGTGAAAACCAGGCAGATGGGCTTCCAGGATCTGCGGCGCAGCACTATCTCTGCCGTATTCTCGTCCGACTCTTGGGCTTCCCTTTGTCCGCGACCCCATCTCAGCATGCGGACACCGCATAGCCCGGGCTCACGTTGCCGATGCCGCAGGAGAGTCCCGACAGGTTGACGTTCACAGCCATATTGGCGAGCGTCGCACCGAGGTCGATCCTTGGCGGTCAAAGGGGGCTGGAGCATCGGTCGGTTTCCGACGCTCCAGCCCCTTTCTCGGCGTAGTCGCCTACGCCGAGAATCTGTGATTCGAATGCCTCATGAAGAATGCTGCGCAGTTTTCGCTGCGTCCAGCAGCGCCTTTTTTACCCGGTCAGCGCGGGTGACACGCCCCAACCAGGCCGCGTAATTGGATTTTTCCACGGCGAAGGCTCTGACCTTGATGCCGTTCCGGCCGAACAGAGAGGTGCCCCCATAACCGACATCCACGCGCGTGATATCCGTCAGCATCACCTCTTCCGTCAGGCCGAAATTCCTGACAATGACACGGTCGTCGGTCAGCGTGATGCTGGTAGCGAAACTGTACAGCAGGCCAGCAACTCCTGCGGCCGCGAGGAAGACCGCGAAAACCGGCCCAGCCTTGGCCGCCCCGGTAATCACCCCGAAAACCGCGAATGCGAGAAATCCTACGCCCAAAATCACGGACGCGATCCGATTCGGCCACGCAACTTTCCAAATGGCCACGAAAGTCCCACTCCTCAACACCATTGTGGCGCGTTCATTGTTGTACCGCATCCGGCCTGTCCAAGGACGACGTTGTTGGCGTAGCCGCCCCACTGGAAAAGCCTGTCGACCTGAGGAGCGTGTTTTGGCCCTTGCATGAAACGTTGGGCGTGGCGGCCAGTGGGGAGGAACTTCCCCACCCCGTTCATAGCGCCAAAGTGAGTAAACGCCTTTCCTCCCGCCGCACCCAATCCAAGCCCTATCAGGTAGCCGCTGAGGTTAGTTTGGCCGTTTTCAAGGGCATAGCCCGCGTCGTGAGTGTACCAGTCGGCTCCGGCCTTGGCGCCCACGACGGCTATCCCAGCCATCGCACATGTTCCGAGAGTGGCAAAAACACAGACACCGAAGCCTGCTGTCTCGGCCCACCCTCGCCAATGATCCTGGGGATGAGCGAAGACGTCTCCCGTCTCCTTCAGCGCATTCCCAAAGTTCCCCTTCTTGATGGAGCCCCATATTCCATCCTCTTTACGGCGTTGTTCGTCTGCGGCTCGCTTGGCATCCGCTTTTCTATCGTCGGCGCGCTTCTTCGCCTGGGCTTGCGCCTTCGCGGCCGTCTTCTTGTTGTAGTGGAAGACCTTGTAGGTGCTGGGGCTGGCCTTGTAGGCGGCGTACTTCTTCTGGGATGCCTTGTCCTTCTTAGGGGTTTGTTTCCAGGTCCATTTCCCGTTCTTCTTGGTGTAGCCGGCGGTCATGCCACGGTCGGCTGCCCAGCGGTCGTCGTTGTAGGTGGCGCCGCCCGCGGGGCCGTCGGGGCGCAGGCCGTCGGGGTCGGCTTGGGTGATGGGGTTGTTGTGGGCGTAGGAGTAGGCGTTCATCTGGGCCGGGTCGGTTTCGTCGATGACGGGGTCGACGGAGAGGAAGCGGCCGACGGCGGGGTCGTATTCACGGGCGCCGAGGTGGACGAGTCCGGTGGGGTCGTCGGTGCCGCCGACAAAGCCGCGGGTGCCGGGGATGGTTTCGGAGTCCTCGGAGCGGGTCTGGCCGAAGGGGAGCTGTTTGCGGCGGGTGATGAGGAGGGTTCCGGCGGTGACGGCGGTCAGCGCGGTGCCCTGGTGGTCGTTGATGAGGTAGCTGAAGCCCTTGCCGGTCCGCACGGCGATGGTTTCGCCGTCGTGGGTGTAGTAGCGGGTGGCGTCCTTGACGCCGCTCGCGGTGACGGTGAGTTCGTTGCCACCGGGCAGGCTCAGGGTCGTGCTGCCGTCCGCCTGGTGCGCGAGGAGGCGTGAGCCGTCGGCGTCATAGACGTAGTCGGTGCTCTTGCCGTTCTCGGTCAAGGACTTCAGGTGCTGCTCATCGTCCCAGACGAGGGACTGTGAGCGGGTGCCGAGGTTGCGGGTGGTGGTGTTGCCCGCGTCGTCGTAGCCGAAGGTGTCCTTGCGGCCGTCGTCCGCGCCGCCCTTGACGGTGGCGGTCTGGACGGCGTGCGGCAGGGCCTTGCCCGGCTCGGGCTGGGTGTAGGTGGTGGTGGCTCCACTCTGGTGGTCGACCTGCTCGGTGCGGTTGCCCACCGCGTCGTACGTGAAGCTCTGCCAGTACGGGGAAGGGCCGCCGACCGTGGTCGACGACGGCTTGGCAGTGCAGTCCTTTGTGGCAGTCCACGCCTCGGTCAGTTGGCCGAGGGCGTCCTGGGTGTAGCACTGCGTGTCGACCGTGCGGGCCGTGTCCTGCCCGGACGCGGTCGTGAGCGAGGTGATGTTCCCCGCGTCGTCGTATGTCCACAACGAGTCGTCCACACGCTGCGGGGCGAGATCGCGGTCGGTGATCTGACGGGTGAGGCGCCCGGTCTGCTCGTCGTAGACCCGGGTGCGGTACAGCCTCTTGCCCAGTGGTCCGAATTCGAGCCGGGTTGGCCGGGCCCATGCGTCGCGTGTGGTGTCGTTGACCAGAACGAGGGAACCCGCCGTCGTCTTGAAGGGCAGGTTGCCCTCCCCGTAGACGCTGGTGACACGTTCACTGGGCAGGTTGCCGACGGCCGGCTGCTTCACCCATTCCTGCTGACCGGTGTACTTGTTGTACCCGAACGTCCAGTCGTAGGTGCCCGCGACCGCTCCCGCCTGCTCCGGGATGGTGACGGTGCTGGCGGTGGGCTGGTAGTCGTCGTTGTACGCGGTCGTCGCGCTCGTGTACTCCTGGCCGTCCACCCAGCGGGTGCTGGAGGTGGGCTGGCCCTTGGCGACCGTGTCCCACACGCGGCTGGTCAGGGTCGTGGAGCCCTTCTTGACCGATGTCTCGCGGCCGAGGGCGTCGTAGCTGGTGGTCAGTGTGACGCCGCGGGCGTCGGTGACCGTCGTGGCGCGGCCGAGCTTGTCGTAGCCGGTCGTCGTCGTGCCCTTGTCGGGGTCGTCGGTGCGGATCTCCTGGCCGCGTGCGTCGAAGGTGTGCGTCCAGGTGTTGCCCGCGGGGTCGGTGACCTTGAGCGGCTCGTCCCACTTGCCGTACGTGTACGAGGTCTTCTGCGAGGCCGTGCGGGCCGCGTTCGTGTACTCGTACAGCTCGCTCGTCCGGCCGCGCGCGTCGGTGACGGTGGTCGTCGCCTTGCCGCCCGCCGGGGGAATGACCGTCACGCGGTCTCCCGCGTACTGGGTGCGGGTGTGCCAGGTTTCGTCGCCGTACTTGCGGGAGATGGAGTCGGTGACGCGGTTCTGACCGTCGTACAGGTTCTCCGTCATGGACGGGACCTTGTTGTCCGACGTGGTGGTCAGCGTGGCCGAGGGGGCACCGTCCGCGTAGTAGGAGTCGTAGGTCTTGTACGCGTTGCCGCGGGTGTCGTAGAGCGTCTCCGTGATCAGTCGGTTCTTCGTCCCGTACGCGGGAACTTGGGTCTCGCGGCTGCGGAGCAGACCGTCGAGGATCTCGTAGGTGGTGACATAGGAGCCGTCGTACTGGAGCGACTTGGTCGCGACCGTGTTCGCGGCCGTGGCGGAGACGGTGTACGCGAACTCCTGGGCGGGCTGGGTGGCGTGGGCGCTCTTGGGCCAGGCCGGGGTCCAGGTGCGCAGGGTGCGGCCGAGGCCGTCGTACTCGGCGTCCGCGCGCTTGCCGTTGGGGTCCACAATGCCGGTGGCCAGGCCCCTGGTGGGGTCGTACTCGGTCGTGGTGGCGTGGCCGAGCGCGTTCGTCTCGACGACCTCGGTCGGCGCGGCGAGTGTCGCCGGGGTGTAGGCGGTTTTGCTCGTCTTGCCGTCCGCGTCGGTCTCGGTCAGCTCACGGCCGTGCTGGTCGTAGGTGTGGGTGGCGGTGGTGAGGTAGCCGGTGCCCTTGTCGTCCTGCTCGTCCAGGCGCGTCACGTCACCCTTGGTGGGGGCGGTGTCGAGGCTGGTGGCGCCGTCGTAGTAGTGCCGTTCGACGGATATGAGGTCCTCGGGCAGAGAGGTGGACTCGCCGCATGCCGTCGCGGTGGTCTTGATCTCCTTGACGAGGGTCAGGATGTTCGTCTCGGTGTTCTTGGCGTACGAGGTCGTGGTGCACTCCTCGTCGCCGCTCTTGGCGGTGTCGCCGAGCTCCGACTCGGTCAGCGGCTGGCCGTTGTCGTCGAAGGTCCGCTCGGTGCGCGTCGTGCGCCACTTGTCCTCGCCCAGCGAGGTGCGGGAGATCTCGGTGGCGCCGCCGGTCGCGTAGGCGTACTGCGTGGGCAGCCCGTCACGCTTGTGGCTGGAGGTGGCCGCCGAGTGCCACGGGGTGTAGCTCGTGGTGGATTCGAGGGTGCCGCCGTCCTGGCTGTAGGTGGCTTCCTCACGGGTCATGCCGGCGAAGGCCGGGTGGTCGGTGACCGAGGTTCCTTCGTGGTCGGTGACCTTGGCGTCCTTGATGCCGCGGAAGTAGCGGTACTCGGTCAGGGTCTGCTTGCCCTCGGCCGGAGCACCGGTACGGACCTGGACGCGGCCGTAGCCCTTGCGGTCGCCGTAGGTGAGCTCCTTGGCCTTCGTGAACTCGTCGGCCTCCTCCTTCGCCCAGCCCATCCCGTCCAGGTAGCTGTAGTCCGTCTCCTTGACGGGAGCGCCACCGGTGTTGTCGCTCTCCAGGATCTGGGTGACGACGTAGGAGTGGAACCAGTCAAGGTACGGCTCGTACTCCGCTCCCGGGGAATCGGGTGGCGACCAGATGACCGGGTAGCAACGCCGGGTGTTCGACTCCGGCTTCGGCATGTCACCCGGCTTGCAGTCGGGGGCCGAGTACGTGACACCGAGCGTCGAACCCGACTCCGTGTTCACCGCGTAGACGCGGTAGCGCACCAGCGGCGGTACGGGGTCGGGGCGGCCGCCGGTCGTGGCTCCCTCGACGCGGTTGGCGAGCTGCTGCCCCTTGAACGTCACCTTCGGCAGAGTAACGTCACCCGTGCCGGTGTGGCCCGTGCGCTGGATGGAGGCAAGCCAGAGCGCGGGGGACGAACCGTCCCCCGTCGAGGGGAACTGGTGGGCCAGCGCCCAGGAGTCGACCGGCTTGTAGGCGTCGCCTACGAGGACAGAGGTGTCGATCTTCGTGAGCCGCTTGCGGGTCCAGAACGACGGCGAGTACCGGTCCTTGCACTCCTCACCGCTCTTGCAGTACCGGTCGAACGGGACGTCCGGCCAGTTCTTCGCATGCGCCGAATCGAACGTGCCGCAGTCGCTCAGGCATCGCTCCGACGTCGTGAATGCGACCTTCGCCGCGGCCTTCTTGCTGTAGACCGTGTCGGAGCGCAGTCCGTAGTCGACGTGGTCGAGCCACCCGCCCCGGTCGTA
>NZ_JAAGLR010000705.1 GCF_010548245.1 Streptomyces sp. SID11385 | reverse complement strand
GCAGGCGGTCCGCGCCCGGCGCGACCCCCGGCGCACGCAACTCGGCCCGCGCACGGTGCCGGTAGGCGTGCCGCAGCACGATCCAGAAGCTGCCAGCGAGGAGGAAGTCGAACGCCGCCTTGACGCCCGTGCCGAGCCCGCCGCCGAGGAACGGCGCGTTGAAGAGCCAGTGCATCCCGACCGCCGTCAGCACGCACGCCGCCGCCCCCGCGCGCCGCCGCCGCGCGGGCCCCGGCGAGCGGCTCAGCAGCAGCCCCACGCCCGTCCCCGCGACCGCCGACATCGTCCAGTGCGAACCGAGCCCCGTGTACAGGACCCGCCCCACCACGGACTGGAGCGCCGCGTCACCCGGCGCGGTCCCGCCCGTGGCGACGATCCCGTTGAGCGCGTACGTCCAGTTCTCCGCCATCTGGAAACCGAGCCCCACGAGCGCCCCGAGCACCCAGCCGTCCAGCGGCCCGCGCATCCGCGCCGGGAACGCCACGCCGAGCAGCACGATGCCCGCCGTCTTGACACCCTCCTCGTTGAGCGGCGCGGTCAGTGCCGCGCCCCACGAGGACGCGAAGTCGATCCCGGCAGTACGCGACCACACCGCCGTGAGCCCGCCGTTGGCGAGCAGCGCGCAGCCCGTCGCCGCCGTCGCCCCCCAGGCGACCCCGGCCCAGCTCCAGTCGCGGGGCGGCGTGCGCACCGGCCGCACCCGCCGCAGCAGCGTGAAAGCGACGTACAGGACGACCGCGAGGAGGAAACCGGACAGGAGCGCGGGTCCGGGGAAGGCCCGTGCCGTGCCGGAGAAGTTCCAGCCGAGCACGCCGAGCCCGAAGAGGCAGAGGACGACGATCGTCGCGCCGAGGCGACGGCGCGCCGCCCAGGCCCGTACCTCCCGGAACCGCGCGGGCGCGGGGGCCGGTGCGGTGGCCGGCGGGGCGCTCACGCCGCGCCGCCCTCG
>NZ_JAAGLR010000669.1 GCF_010548245.1 Streptomyces sp. SID11385 | reverse complement strand
GTTCCGGTCGCGGCTCGCGGACTGGGGCCCGCGCGAGGAGGACCGGTGGCGGGCCCGCCTCGCGCTGCCCGGCGCGTACCACGTGGCGGCCTTCGTGGACGGACGAGCGGTCGGCACGACGAGCGGCCTCCCCGCCGGGGACGGCACGGTGGAGCTGCACTCGGTGTGGGTCGCGACGGCGGTACGGGGCCGCGGCGTGGGCGGCCTGCTGCTCGACGCGGTCGAGCAGTGGGCCCGCGGCACCGGGGCGGAGCGGCTGCGCCTCGGCGTGCTGGCGGGAAACACGGCGGCGCGGGCGGTGTACGCGCGGCGGGGGTTCGTGGCGGAGGGGGCGGGGGACGGGGCGGAGGTGCGGATGACGAAGCGGGTCGCGGAGGCGTGAAAGGGGCTCCCACGCCTCCCTGCTCACAGATCGTCCGGGAGGAGTCGGAAGGCTTTGTGGCCGGTCAGGGGCCGGACCATGCGGAAGTGACGATCGGCGGTGAACATGGCATCGGTCCGGTATGCGGCGGCCAGAGCCACGTTCATGGCGTCGGTCAACCCGATGCCCTTCCCTCCGTCCGCGTCCGCGTATCCCTCCGCGACGGCGATCGCCGCACTCAAGTGCGCGGCGACAGGGGGCACTTCGAACCGCCGGGTGGCCGTGTTGCGTTCGATGAACCTGGCCGCGGCCAACGCACTGCGGGGACCGCCTCTCGCCGTGATCAGGTAGTCCAGTTCGGCCAGGACCATGGGCGAGACGATGAGGTGGCTGATGGCTGCCAGCGCCCCCTTGTGCGCCTCGTGCCCAGTGAGTTTCGGATCGAGCAGACGGTAGAGGGCATTGGTGTCGGCGATGGCGACGAGGCTCACGATCCCATCCCCCTGAGCACGTCCTCCATCTCCTCGTCCGTGAGGTCGGGGAGGTCGAGCTCCGGCAGGTCGACGGGGCCCATGGGATCGGTCGGGTACGGGGGGACGTCGTCGTCGGTGATCGGGATGACGCGAGCGACGGCGACGCCGTTCTTCGTGACGACGACGGTCTCGCCCCGGGCCGCGGCGGCAAGGATCTGCGAGGACTTCTGATTGAACTCGCGGGCGGTGGCTTCCATGTAGTACATGTTACTACCGCACCGTCTCCGGTCGCCCTTGATCCGCCCGCACCGTTCGCGGCCGCAGGACTCTAGCGTGGCCCCCATGGTGAACAAGGGTGGGGTGGGGGACGTGGCCGGTGGGTTGGGGCCTCTTGCGGCGGAGCTGGGGGTCGAGGTGGTCGAGGTCGATGGGCGGGCCGCTTCCGCCGATGATCTGTTGTGGCGGGCCATGCGGTCCGACGGGCACTTCACCGCCGCGCAGGTGCGGGGCGGGAAGGTGCGCGGGCCGGGGGTGCATCTGGAGCGGTTGCGGGCCGCGTCGTGGGAGTTGTGGGGGGACGCGCTCGATACGGGACTCGTGCGCGAGCGGGTGCGGCACGCGCTCGCGTCCTCGCGGGCGCGTGATGCCGCCCTGCGCGTGTACGTGCACCGGCCCGCCGGGGCGCTCTCGCTGATGGTGACCCTCGCCGCGCCCACCGGGGTCGGCGACGAGCCGCTGCGGGTCCGCTCGGTCCCGTACGTACGGCCCTTCCCGCACGTCAAACACCTCGGCGGCTTCGCCCAGACGCAGCACGGGCGGCTCGCCGCGCGGGACGGGTACGACGAGATCCTGCTCACCGGGCCGGACGGCGAGGTGGCCGAGGGCGGCGTCACGAACGTCCTCTTCTGGGACGGCGAACGCCTCGTGCTGCCCACCGCGCCCGCCCTCGCAGGGACGACGCTCACGCTCCTGGAACAGGGGCTGCCCGGCGCCGGGCTCGCGCCCGCCCGGCGGCCGGTGCGCCTCGCGGACCTGGCCGGGTTCCGCTCCGTGTTCCTCGCGAACTCGCGCGGCATCGTCGCCGTCGGCGAGATCGACGGGCACGCCTACGCGGTGGACGAAACGCTGCTCGGGCGGCTGCGCGCGGTGTACGAGGCGGTGCCCTGGGAGGAGGTCTGAGCCGCCGTCCGCTGATGGGCTGTCACCCGTACGCCCGCGCTGAGCGCGCGGTGCGGAGCGGGCCGGGCTTACCTCGAAGGCGGGGCGCGTTCGGCTTCGCGGCACGCAGAGGTCGCGAGCGGGCCCCCGCGGAAGGAGGACCATGCCCGCGAGGCGTACGCGCAACGGTGCGGTGGCCGCCCTTGTCCTGGCCGGGGGGTGCGCGCTGCCGGCGGTCGCCGCCGCGGCGGAGCCCGCCCCGGCCCCC
>NZ_JAAGLR010000636.1 GCF_010548245.1 Streptomyces sp. SID11385 | reverse complement strand
CGCTCACCGGGAGCGGCGGCGAGCGGGTCCCCGGCGGGTCCACGCTCGGCGTGCTCGGCCTCGTGACGCTCGGCACGGTGCTCGCGCTGCTGCTCGTGGCGCGCGGGGTGCACCACCACCCGGCGGCGCGCGGCGGATTCGTCGCGGCGGCGGCCGGGGTGGCCTTCGGGATGGCGTCGGTCTACACGAAGACCGTCACGGACCGGATCGCGCACGAGAGTCCGCTGGAGATGCTGCCGTTGCTCGGCGCGGTGAGCGTGCTGGCGTGCGCGGGGATGCTGCTGTCCCAGGCGAGCTACCGGGGCGCCGGTCTCACGGCCCCTCTCGCGACGCAGACGGTCGTCAACCCGGTGACGGCGGCGGCGGTGGGTTTCGCGCTCTTCGGCGAGCACATGCGCTTCGGCGTCCTGGGCGAGGCGGGAGCGGCGGCCGCGGGCACGCTCGCGGCGGTGGGCCTCGTCTGGCTGACGGTGGGCAGAACGGCACCACCGGCGGCCCCCGAGCCGCCCACGACGGTCACGGAGTCGAGCCCGTCGGGGGCGTGAGACGAGGTCCCCGGGCCGGTGGAGGCCGTCCCGGGGACCCGCCCCCTCAGATGTGGACGCCGCCCGCGCGGAGGTAGGCCAGCGGGTCGATGTCGGAGCCGAAGCCGGGGCCCGTGCGGACCTCGAAGTGCAGGTGGGGCCCCGTCACGTTGCCCGTCGCGCCGGAGCGGGCGATGCGCTGCCCCTCGGCGACGTGCTGGCCCGCGCGGACGTTGAGCGCGGAGAGGTGCGCGTACTGGCTGTAGCGGCCGTCCGCGTGGTGGAGGACGACCTGGTAGCCGTACGAGCCGCCCCAGCCCGCCGAGACCACCGTTCCGGCGCCGATCGCCTTGACGGTCGTGCCGGTGGGGACCGGGAAGTCGACGCCCGTGTGGTACCCCTTCGACCACGAGGAACCCGCCGCGCGGTACTGCGTGCCCGTACCCGCCGCGACGGGCGCGGTGACGTTGTGGCCCGTGCTCGCGGCCTTCTTGGGGGCGGCTGCTTTCTCGGTCTTCTTCGGCTCGGTCTTCTTGGGCGCGGCCTTCGGCTCGGTCTTCTTCGGCTCCGCCTTCCTCGGCGCCGCCTTCCGCTCCGGCGCCCGCTCGGCCGTACGGGGGCCCGGTTTCCCGGAGAGCGCGAGGTGCTGGCCCGGGCGGATCAGGTCGGGGTCGGCGCCCACCGTGGCCCGGTTCAGCGCGTAGAGCTGCTCCCAGCCGCCCTCGACCTGCCGCTCGGCCGCGATGCCCGAGAGGCTGTCCCCGGGGACGACCGTGTAGAGCCGGGCCGTGCCCGCGCGGGACTGCGGGGTCTTGTCGGGGCCGTGGCTCGCGGGCGGCTTGCGGGTCGTCAGCCGCTCGGCCCGGGCGGCGGCCTCCTCCTTCGGCCGGGCCTTCGGAGCCGCCTTCGTCTCCGTCTTCGCCTCCGCCTTCGGCTTC
>NZ_JAAGLR010000608.1 GCF_010548245.1 Streptomyces sp. SID11385 | reverse complement strand
AACGCCCGCCGGGACGCGGCGGGGGTGGTGCCGCGCCGACACGGCACCACCCCGGTTCGCGGCCCCGAAAGGCGCGGGCACCCTCGCGGGTGCCGCCGTCAGCATCGCGCGGCGGGCGGCGGGCGCGCGAGAGTTGCAGAAGGTTGCAGCCGACGTGGCCGATTCGCGGCGCGGGCGGCATCGGGGGCAGCAGGATGGGATACGCAGCGCCGGCACCCACGGGGGAGCCGGTACCGACGAGAACCCTCCGGGAGCAGCCCGTGCCGCGCACGCAGCCTCCGTCCCCGCCCGTCGCCGGGCCGCGCAGCGAGGGGGCGCCGCCGCGCCCCGTCATCGACGCGTCCTGGCAGCGGGTCAGCCGGGACGGTGTCGTCCCCGGTCAGGGCACCGAGAGCGAACGCCTGGACCGTGAGGTCCTGGAGGGGCGGCGGCGTACGTCGGCGCTGCGCGAGGTGCTGCCGGAGCTGGGGCGCGGGCTGGCGGGGGCCGCGCAGTCCGCGGGTCAGGTGATGATCGTCGCGGACGCCGAGGGGCGGGTCCTGTGGCGCTCGGGGGACCGGCGGACGCTGCGGCTCGCGAACGCGATCTCGCTCGCCGAGGGCGCCGCGTGGGAGGAACGGGCGACGGGCACCAACGCGATCGGTACGGCGCTCGCGACGGGGACGGCGGTGCAGGTGCACGGCGGGGAGCACTTCGTACGGGTGCTGCACCGGTGGACGTGCGCGGCGGCGCCGCTGCACGATCCGCGCGACGGGCAGTTGCTCGGGGTCGTGGACCTGAGCGGGCCCCGCTCCACGTTCCACCCCGCCGCGCTCGCGCTCGTCCAGTCGGTGACCCGGCTCGCCGAGTCCGAACTGCGGCTGCGGCACCTGGAGTCGGTGGAGGTGCTGCGCGCGGTCGCCGCGCCGATCCTGAGCCGGATCGGCGGCCCCGCGCTCGCCGTGGACCCGCAGGGCTGGGTCGCGGGCG
>NZ_JAAGLR010000580.1 GCF_010548245.1 Streptomyces sp. SID11385 | reverse complement strand
ACCGTGCCGCGGGCCGCCGCCGTACGGGCGCGCCGGGGTGGGCGGGGCGCCCGGGTCCGGGACAGCGCCGTCCCGCTCCGCACCGAGCCGCATCGACGAGGGGGAACCTCATGACGCACGACAGCAGCGGAGCACCCGGCCAGGCCGAGGCGCTCCCCGACCTCACCGCTCTCGACCTGCGCGCCCTGCGCGCCCTCGACCACCCGGTCCTGAACGAAGTGCTCGACGGGCTCCGGGAGCGCGCCGGGACGTCGAGCGAGATGCTGTGGGGATTCAACAACGCGATGTGAGAACCGAGTTCGCCGTCGCCGGGTACCGGGGCCCGCGCGGACCGGCACCCGCTCCCGTACGGGCATCCACTCCCGTACGGGGCTGCCGGTTCCGTACGGGAGCGGGTGCCCGTACGGGCTCGCGCTTTCGGCCGGGCGGCGCGGCGAACCGGACATCGGGCCCGTAGGAGGTTTCGCCCTCCGCGGCGAGCGGGAGACCCACCACACGGGGCACGGGACCGCCCCTCGACCGGAGCTGGGGGAGCGAGCAGTGCGAGCGACAACCCCCTCCGCGCCGGGCCACGGACACGGGCACGGCAGCGGGGGAGCAGGCGAAGCCCCGTACCCCTTCCGGCAGTTCATCCTCAAGACGCACAGCAGGTGCAACCTCGCCTGCCGCTACTGCTACCTCTACGAAGGCCCCGACACGAGCTGGCGGGCCCGCCCCGCCACCGCCTCGCCCGAGGTGCGCGCCCGCACCGCGCGGCGCATCGGCGA
>NZ_JAAGLR010000551.1 GCF_010548245.1 Streptomyces sp. SID11385 | reverse complement strand
CGGGCGCCGCTTGCGCCGTACCAGCTCCCCGCGCCGCCGCTTGATGGGCAGCGCGGCCGGGTCGAAGGCCGGCGCGGGCACGAGGTGCGCGCCCGCGTCCGGCTCGGGCGCGGACCGTACGAGAGAACGCAGCCAGCCCCGCAGCTCCTCGAAGTCCGGCCGCTCGGTGGGGTCCTGGCGCAGCAGCGACTCCACGACGGGCCGCAGCGGGCCGCACTCCTCGGCGAACGCGGGCGCCTCCGCGCACACCATGTGGACGAGCTCGGCGGTGCTCTCCTCCGGGTAGGGGCCGTGCCCCTGCACCGCGCGGAAGAGCAGCACGCCGAGCGCCCACAGGTCGGTCGCGGGCCCGACGGGGGCCGCGAGCTGCCACGTCCCGCGCACGGGCCCGGCCTGCTCGGGCGCCCACCGCTCGGTGACGGGCCCGACCACCACCATCCGCACCTGCCGCGCCCGCTCCGCCTCGACGGCGTTGCCGGGGCCGTACCCGGACACGGGGGAATCCCAGGCGGGGGACGAGGGGGCGGCGTACGGGGCGGGCTGCGCGGGCGCGTACGGGTCCCGGGTTCCGGGGTCGTCCGGCGGCACCTCGTTCGGTGCCCGGTGGGTCTGCGGGGCCGGGGAACGCGGTACGGGGGGCTGCGGGGTGAGGCGCTGCGGTACGGGGGCGCTCGGGCCCACGGCGGGACC
>NZ_JAAGLR010000508.1 GCF_010548245.1 Streptomyces sp. SID11385 | reverse complement strand
CAAGGACCGGGCCGCCGGGCGCTCGCGGCGGCGGCTCGACGTGCCGCGCGCCCCCCGGCGGCGGCTCGTGCCCGACTACGACCCGGAGTCCTTCGGGCGGGCCTCGGAGCGCATCGCGCGCTTCCTCGGCACGGGCCGGTTCATCGTCTGGATGACGGTCATCATCATCGTGTGGGTGGTGTGGAACATCGCCGCGCCCGACGCGCTGCGCTTCGACAGCTATCCCTTCATCTTCCTGACGCTCATGCTCTCGCTCCAGGCCTCGTACGCGGCGCCGCTCATCCTCCTCGCGCAGAACCGCCAGGACGACCGCGACCGGGTCAACCTGGAGCAGGACCGCAAGCAGAACGAGCGGTCGATCGCCGACACCGAGTACCTCAGCCGCGAGATGGCGAGCCTGCGCATGGGGCTCGGGGAGGTCGCGACGCGCGACTGGATCAGGTCGGAACTCCAGGACCTCATGCGGGACTTGGAGGAACGCGGGGCGATCGAGGAGCGGACCGCGGAGGAGGCGGAGCGCGAGCGCCGCTGAGCGGGAGCGGCACGGGGCGGGGGCGACGGGGCGGGGCGGCCGGGCGCGGGGCGGGTGGCGCGGCGCGGGGGTGACGAAGGCGACGCGAGGCCCGGTCGGGCCGGAGGCGGCGGCGCCGTACCATCGGGTACATGGCTTCCGACACGCCCACACTGCCGAGCGAGGACGCGATCCAGGCGGCGCTCGCGACGGTGAACGACCCCGAGATCCACCGGCCCCTGACCGAGCTGGGCATGGTCAAATCCGTGGAGATCGCGCAGGACGGCGCCGTCGCGGTCACGGTCTACCTGACCGTCTCCGGCTGCCCGATGCGCGACACCATCAACGAGCGGGTCACGGCGGCGGTCGGCGCCGTTCCCGGCGTCACCTCGGTGACGGTCGGCCTCGACGTCATGAGCGACGAGCAGCGCAAGGAGCTGGCGACCGCGCTGCGCGGCGGCCAGGCCGAGCGCGAGGTGCCCTTCGCGAAGCCCGGCTCCCTGACCCGCGTCTACGCGGTCGCCTCCGGCAAGGGCGGCGTCGGCAAGTCCTCCGTGACGGTGAACCTGGCCGCCGCGATGGCGGCCGACGGCCTCAAGGTCGGCGTCGTGGACGCGGACATCTACGGCCACAGCGTGCCCCGCATGCTCGGCGCGGACGGGCGTCCCACCCAGGTCGAGAACATGATCATGCCGCCGTCCTCGCACGGCGTGAAGGTCATCTCGATCGGGATGTTCACGCCGGGCAACGCGCCCGTCGTGTGGCGCGGCCCGATGCTGCACCGCGCGCTCCAGCAGTTCCTGGCCGACGTGTACTGGGGCGACCTCGACGTCCTCCTCCTCGACCTCCCGCCGGGCACGGGCGACATCGCGATCTCCGTCGCCCAGCTCGTGCCCAACGCGGAGATCCTCGTCGTGACGACCCCGCAGCAGGCCGCGGCCGAGGTCGCCGAGCGCGCCGGGTCGATCGCGGTGCAGACGCACCAGAAGATCGTCGGCGTCGTCGAGAACATGTCCGGCATGCCGTGCCCGCACTGCGGCGAGATGGTCGACATCTTCGGCACCGGCGGCGGCCAGCTCGTCGCGGACGGCCTGACCCGTACGACCGGCGCGCAGGTCCCCGTCCTGGGCGCGATCCCGATCGACGTGCGGCTGCGCGAGGGCGGCGACGAGGGCACCCCGGTCGTCCTCTCCGACCCCGAGTCCCCCGCGGGCAGCGCGCTGCGCACGATCGCGGGCAAGCTCGGCGGTCGTCAGCGCGGCCTGTCGGGGCTCTCGCTCGGCATCACGCCGCGCAACAAGTTCTGAGTCCGGATACGCGGAGGGGGCGCCGTTCACAGGAACGGCGCCCCCTCCGCGTGTCCGCGTCCGCGTCCGTCAGAGGTAGACGCTCAGGTCCTCGACCCGGCTGAAGGCGAGTCCGTACGCGCTCATCCCCCGGCCGTACGCCCCGACGTGGACCTCGCCGGCGGTCCCCGCGAGCACCCAGCCGTACTCGGACTCGCGGTAGTGGAAGGGGGTGGGGCGGCCGTCGACGGGGAGGGTCAGGCTCGACCAGACCTCGCCTTCGAGGTCGTCGGCCAGCTCCCAGGCCGCCTCCGTCTGCTGGTCCAGCCAGTCGTCGCGGAGCGTGTGGTCGATCTGGCCCGGCCATGTGACGGTGAGCAGCCCGGCGCCTGCGAGCCACGCGGCGGAGGAGACCGTCGTGGCCTCCAGCATCCCGGTGCCGTCGGCGGTGCGCCGTCCCTCGTGCGCGGCGACGGTGACGACCGCGGCGAAGCGTTCCTTGTCGGCGCCGCCCTCGGTCCGCACCGAGGGCTCCTCGCCGTGCCCGAGCGAGCCGTGCTCGACGGCCCCGTCCCCGGCGACGGCCGCCTGCATCAGCCAGCGCGGCCCGGTGTACGCGGCGTCGAGGCCGTACCAGGGGAAGTCCGCCTTGCGGTAGAGCGCGTCGTCACGCCGGGATGCCGGACGCGACGGGCGTGCGCCCTCCGTGCCCTGGGGCTGTCCGTCCACCTGACTCGTGGTCTCCATCGTCGTGGCCGCCTCCTCGCTGTTCCCGGGGTCGACGACCCCGACACGGCAGGATAGCCACCCCTCGCCGCGCACACGTCACACGGCGGAGCGGAACCACGCGGGCGGCGGATGCGGGGAGCGGGGGCGGCGGGGCGGGGTGGCGGTACGGGGAGGCGCTGCGGTGGCGCGGGATGGCGGCGCTTCAGGGATGTGCGGCGGGCGTACGGCTCAGCGGCGCGTACGGGCTCAGGGGTGAGGACAGGCTCAGGGGTGAGGACGGGGCAGGCGCGGGACGGCTCAGGTGGCGTCGACGTCGTACGGGGGCGGGGTCGCCCCGGCCGGCTCGGGGCGCTTGGTGAGATCGGCCTTGGCGGGGCGCTTGGTGAGGTCGGCCTTGTTGTCGGGCTCGGCCTTCTTGCTCAGGTCCGTGAGGGAACGCTCGTCCTTCGCGACCTCGTCGTCGTTCTCGGCGTCCCTGCCGTGGACCGTGTCCGCCAGCTCGTTCATCTCCTTGCGGAAGTCGAGGCTGGAGCGGATCTCGGAGAGGCCGTACTCGTCCTCGCCCTTCGCGAGCTGCTTGCGCACGAAGTTCTTCGGGTGCAGGTCCTCGAACTCGAAGTCCTTGAACTCGGGGCCCAGCTCGCTGCGGATGTCGTTCTTGGCGCTGTCCGTGAACTCCCGGATCTTGCGCAGGACACGCATGCCGTCCTGGATCATCTTCGGCAGCTTGTCGGGGCCGAAGACGATCACGCCGAGCACGACAATGGTCAGTACCTCGAAAAACCCAACGTCATTGAACACCTGAGAACTCCTCGCGCCGTCCCCGGCGAGCGGCGCGTCCACCGCACGTTCCCGGGCCTGCTCCACGGTACCCGGCACCTCCCGAGGACGGTACGGTGCCGCCGGTCCCGTTTACGGCTGTGGCCCCAGGGGCCCCGGGGGTTCGCCGAAGCTTGGCCGCGTCTTTGCCTCCCTCCCCTTGCCCCGCACGGGGGTTCACGTCCGGGGCACCCGCAGGGGTTCAGTCCGCCGCGGCCAGCGTCAGTGTGGCGTGGTGCTCCCTGCCCTCGCGGACGTAGGTGAGGCGCAGGCGGTCGCCTGGGCGGTGGGCGCGGACGCGGACGATCAGGTCCTCGCTGGAGGTGACCGGCCTGTCGTCGGCGGCGGTCACCAGGTCGCCGGGGGCGAGGCCCGCGCGGTCGGCGGGGCCGCCGGGGGTCACGGCGTCCTCGGCGTCGCCGATGAGGGCGCCGTTCCTGTCCTCGCGGGAGTCGAGCGCGACTCCTATGACGGGGTGGGCGACGCGTCCGTGGGCGAGGAGTTCGCCCGCGACCCAGCGGGCCTGGTTGACGGGGATCGCGAAGCCGAGCCCTACGCTGCCGGCCTGCCCCTCGCCCGTACCGCTCGCGGACCTTATGGCGCTGTTGACGCCGATGACGTGCCCGGTGGCGTCGAGGAGCGGACCACCGGAGTTGCCGGGGTTGAGCGGGGCGTCGGTCTGGAGCGCGTCGACGTAGGAGACGTCGCCCCGGGCGTCCTCGCCCGCGGCGGTCACGGGGCGTTCCTTGGCGCTGATGATCCCGGAGGTGACGGTGTTGGGCAGGTCGAAGGGCGAGCCGAGGGCCACGACGGGGTCGCCGACCTGGACGCCCTCCGAGTCGCCGAGGGCGAGCGGCGTGAGGTTCTTCACGCCGCGCACGCGGACCACGGCGAGGTCGTAGCCCGCGTCCCTGCCGACGACTTCGGCGCGGAGGGTCTGGCCGCCGGAGAAGGTCACGGTGAGCGCGCCGCCGTCGGCGGCCGGGGCGACGACGTGGTTGTTGGTGAGGATGTGGCCCCTGCCGTCGAGGACGAAGCCGGTCCCCGTACCGGCCTCGCCCGAGCCCGAGGCGCGCAGGGTCACGACCCCGGGCAGCGCGCGCGCCGCGAGGTCGGCGACGCTCCCGGCGGGCCGCGCGGGCCCCGGC
>NZ_JAAGLR010000474.1 GCF_010548245.1 Streptomyces sp. SID11385 | reverse complement strand
GCCCGGGCTCCCTGCGCCTCGCCGCCCGCGCCGTCGGCTTCGCCGCCGAGCAGGGCGTACGCCCCGTGCTCACCAACGCCGTGCGCTACGCCGACCCGGGCCAGGGCCGCGTCGCCGACGTGCTCGACGCGGCCCGCCGCCTCGTCCCCATCGACCCCGCCAAGGGCCTCGACAGCGGCGAGCGCTGGCTCAAGGACGCCGGGCTGATGGCCCAGGAGGCCGAGCGGATCACGACCGCCGCGGGCTTCGGCCCGGACGCCGCCGCCGCGCTCCTGGCCCACACCGCCCGTACCGCCGCCGAGTGCCTCGTCGACCCCGAGGACGACCTCGGCCTCGGCTCCGTGCGCTTCCCCGAACCGCGTCTCGTCGGCGCCGGCCTGCGCACCGCGCAGCGCGCCCTCGCCTCGCGCGCCACCGCCGGGATGATCCGCAAGGGCTACGACCGGGGCCCGAAGGCGCGCGCGTACTGGGAGCGGATGCACCACGAGCTGGACATCATCGGGCACCACGACTTCGCCTCGTACTTCCTCACCGTCGCCCGCGTCGTCGACGACGTGCGCGACCTCGGCATCCGCGTCGCCGCGCGCGGCTCGGGCGCGGGCTCCCTCGTCAACCACCTCCTCGGCATCGCGCACGCCGACCCGCTGGAGCACGGGCTGCTCATGGAGCGCTTCCTGTCCAAGCGGCGCTCCGTGCTGCCCGACATCGACATCGACGTCGAGTCCGCGCGCCGCATCGAGGTCTACCGCGCGATCCTCGGCCGCTTCGGGCCCGAGCGCGTCGCGACCGTCGCGATGCCCGAGACGTACCGCGTGCGGCACGCGATCCGCGACGTCGGCGCCGCGCTCTCGCTCGACCCCGCCGACATCGACCGCATCGCCACCGCCTTCCCGCACATCCGCGCCCGCGACGCGCGCACCGCGATGGACGAGCTGCCCGAACTCGCCTCCGTCGCCGCCGAGCGCGAGAAGTACGGCACCTTCTGGGAACTGGTCGAAGGGCTCGACGCACTCCCGCGCGGCGTCGCGATGCACCCGTGCGGAGTGCTCCTCTCGGACGCCTCGCTGCTCTCCCGCACCCCCGTCGTGCCCACGAGCGGCGAATCGCTGCCGATGGCGCAGTTCGACAAGGAGGACGTCGAGGACCTCGGGCTGCTCAAGCTCGACGTGCTCGGGGTGCGGATGCAGTCCGCGATGGCGCACGCGCTCTCCGAGCTGGACCGGGCCACCGGCGAGGCCCCCGACATCGACGCCATCGAGCCGGGCGACCCGAAGACGTACCAGCTCATCCGCTCCACCGAGACCCTCGGCTGCTTCCAGATCGAGTCGCCGGGCCAGCGCGACCTCGTCGGGCGGCTCCAGCCGTCCACCTTCCACGACCTCGTCGTGGACATCTCGCTCTTCCGCCCCGGGCCCGTCGCCGCCGACATGGTGCGGCCCTTCATCGAGGCCAGGCACGGCCGCGCGCCCGTGCGCTACCCCCACCCCGACCTCGCCCCCGCCCTCGCGGACACCTACGGCGTCGTCGTCTTCCACGAGCAGGTCATCGACCTCGTGCACACCATGACCGGCTGCGGGCGCGACGAGGCCGACCGGGTGCGGCGCGGGCTCTCCGATCCCGAGTCGCAGGGCCGCATCCGCTTCTGGTTCGCGCAGCGCGCCGCCGAGCGCGGCTACGACGCGGAGACCGTCACGCGCACGTGGGAGATCGTCGAGGCCTTCGGCTCGTACGGCTTCTGCAAGGCGCACGCCGTCGCCTTCGCCGTGCCCACCTACCAGTCCGCCTGGCTCAAGGCCCACCACCCGGCCGCCTTCTACGCCGGGCTGCTCACCCACGACCCCGGCATGTACCCCAAGCGGCTGCTCCTCGCGGACGCGCGGCGCCGGGGCGTGCCGATCCTGCCCGTGGACGTGAACCACTCCGCCCCGGCCCACCGGATCGAACTGGTGTCCGAGAATGAGGTGTGGGGGGTGCGGCTCGGGCTCGCCGACGTGCACGGCATGAGCGAGGCCGAGGGCGAACGGATCGCCGCCGCACAGCCGTACACCTCGCTCCTCGACTTCTGGCAGCGCGCCAGGCCCTCGCGGCCCGTCGCCGAACGCCTCGCGCAGGTCGGCGCGCTCGACGCCTTCGGCGCCAACCGCCGCGACCTCCTCCTGCACCTCGCCGAACTCCACCGCATGGGCCGCGGCGCCGCCTCGCACGGCACACAGCTCCCGCTCTCCGGCGGCCGCCGCACCGCGCCCGCCGGGCTCCCCGACCTGGACGAGACCGAACGGCTCAGCGCCGAACTCGGCGTCCTCGGCATGGACGCGTCCCGCCACCTCATGGGCGACCACCAGGAGTTCCTGCGCGAACTGGGCGTCGTCTCCGCACGCCGTCTGCGCGAGGCCCCGCACGGCGCGACCGTCCTCGTCGCCGGCGCCAAGGCCGCGACCCAGACCCCGCCCATCCGCTCCGGCAAACGCGTCGTCTTCACGACTCTGGACGACGGCACGGGCCTCGTCGACCTCGCCTTCTTCGACGACTCGCACGAGCGCTGCGCCCACACCGTCTTCCACTCCTGGCTGCTCCTCGTGCGCGGCACCGTGCAGCGGCGCGGACCGCGCAGCCTCAGCGTCGTCGGCACCGCCGCCTGGAACCTCGCCGAACTCCTCGACCTGCGCGCCGAGGGCGGCCTCGAAGCGGTCTCGGCGAAGCTCGCTGAAGCCCAGGAGTCGCTGGAATCCCAGGAAGGACAGCCGGCGGAGCCCCCCTCCGCCGCCCGCCGCATCACCCTCCCCACCGGCTTCGAGCTCAACCCCTGGGCCGACCTCAAACCGGCGGGCGCGGACACGGCGGCGACGGGCCGCGGGATCGCGCGGGCGAAGCTCTTCCACCGGAGCCAGGGGAGCGCGGGATGAGGGAGACCGACGGATACGGGGACGAGACGGGGGCCGGCCGGTACGGGGACGGGGCGGGCCCGTACGCGCCGGGCGCGGCCGAGGGGGCCGCGAGCGGTGTGCTCTGCGTCCGCTTCCGGCTCTCGCGCGAGCCCGACGCGCCCGACCTGCTGCCCGCCCTGCTCGCCACCGCCGAAGGGCTCACCCCGCTCGTCCAGGCGCTGCCGCCCGACACCGCGCTCGCCGACGTGCGCGGCGCGCGCCGCTACTTCGGGCGCGACGTCGCCGAACTCGCCGCGCTCGTACGGGTGCGCATCCTCGCCCTGCACGGCGTCGTGTGCGCGATCGGCGTGGGCCCGACTCCGCTCATCGCCCGCATGGCCGCGCGCGAGGCCCGCTTCGGCACGACCGTCACCGTCACCGGGGACGGGCTCGCCGACTACCTCGACCGCAAGCCCGTCATCGCGCTGCCGGGCGTGGGCCCCGCCACCGCCCGTACGCTCTGCTCCTACGGGCTCGACTCCGCCGGACGCGTCGCCGCCGCCCCGCTCGGCACCCTCCAGCGCATCCTCGGCGCCCGCGCCGGACGCGAACTGCGCGCCCGCGCGCACGGCATCGACCCCACCCCCGTCACCCCCGACGCGCTCTCCCGCGCCCTCTCCGCGCACCGCGCCTTCGACCGCGACGAACTCGACCGCGACCGCCACCGCCGCGCCCTGCTCTCGCTCACCGAGGAACTCGGCAACCGGCTGCGGGCCGAGGAGCAGGTGTGCGCGAGCCTCCAGCTCACCGTCCGCTACGCCGACCGCTCCACCACCGTGCGCTCCCGGGCCCTGCCCGAACCCACCGCCCACACGCGGGCGCTCACCGCCGCCGCGTACGGCCTGCACGAGGCGC
>NZ_JAAGLR010000445.1 GCF_010548245.1 Streptomyces sp. SID11385 | reverse complement strand
GGCCCCGGCCCCCGAGCCACGCCCCGCCGCCGCTCCCGCGCGCCCGCCCGTGGCGCCCGAGGACGACATGCCGGCCGCCGACGACCCGGACCTCGTCGAGAGCGCGCTCAGCGGATACGAGCTGATCGTGCGCGAGCTGGGGGCCACCGTGCTCGACGAGTACGACAACGACGCGGCGCCGCACTGAGCTGGTGACGGGGGAGGGAGGGCAGGGCGGGGGAGGACGGGCACGGGCCCGCGCCCGCCCCGCCCCCGCACCCCCCACCCGCCCGTTAGGGTGACCCGTGTGAAGGTCCTCGTCATCGGAAACGGCGCCCGCGAACACGCCCTGTGCCGCTCTCTCTCGCTCGACCCAGCCGTCGAAGCCCTGTACTGCGCCCCCGGCAACGCCGGGATCGCCGAGGTCGCCGAGGTGCGGCCCGTCGACGCCCTGGAGGGGGCCGATGTCGTGCGCCTGGCCCGGGAGACGGGGGCGGATCTCGTCGTCGTGGGGCCCGAGGCGCCGCTCGTCGCGGGGGTCGCCGACGCCGTGCGCGAGGCGGGCATCGCCTGCTTCGGGCCCGGGCGCGAGGCCGCGCGGCTGGAGGGCTCGAAGGCGTTCGCGAAGGACGTCATGGCCGCCGCGCAGGTGCCCACCGCGCGCGCCTACGTGTGCGCGACGCCGGAGGAGATCGACGCCGCGCTCGACGCCTTCGGCGCCCCGTACGTCGTGAAGGACGACGGGCTCGCGGCCGGCAAGGGCGTCGTCGTCACGGACGACCGCGCGAAGGCGCGCGAGCACGCGCTCGCCTGCGGGCGGGTCGTCATCGAGGAGTTCCTCGACGGGCCCGAGGTCTCGCTCTTCGCGGTCACGGACGGCACGACGGTCGTCCCGCTCCAGCCCGCGCAGGACTTCAAGCGCGCGCTCGACGGCGACGAGGGCCCCAACACGGGCGGCATGGGCGCGTACTCGCCGCTGCCGTGGGCCGAGGCGGGCCTCGTCGACGAGGTGCTGCGCACGGTGCTCCAGCCGACCGTGGACGAACTGCGGCGCCGCGGCGCGCTGTTCAGCGGGCTGCTGTACGCGGGCCTCGCGCTCACCTCGCGCGGCGTGCGCGTCATCGAGTTCAACGCGCGCTTCGGCGACCCCGAGACGCAGGTCGTCCTCGCGCGCCTGCGCACCCCGCTCTCCGGGCTCCTGGACGCGGCGGCGCGCGGCGAGCTGGCGACGCTGGAGCCGCTGCGGTGGAGCGAGGACGCGGCCGTCACGGTCGTCGTCGCCTCCGCGAACTACCCGGCCGCGCCCCGTACCGGCGACGTGATCAGCGGGCTCGACGATGTCGCGGCGAAGGACGCCCCGGACGCGTACGTGCTGCACGCGGGGACGCGGCGCGAGGGCGAGGACGTCGTGAGCGCCGGGGGCCGCGTGCTCTCGGTGACGGCGACGGGCCCCGACCTGACGGTGGCGCGCGAGCGCGCGTACGCGGCGGTGGCGCAGATCGGGCTCAAGGACTCCCAGCACCGCACGGACATCGCGGAGCGCGCGGCGCGCGACGCGGTCGCGACGGGCTGAGGCCACCGGACCCCGGAAGACGTACCGCCCGCCCCGGGCTCCGTACCCGTCCACGCAACTCGTGCACGCGTACGGACCCCGGGGCGCCCGCTTGTCAGCACCTTTGCCCAAAGCCATTCCATCGAGTGATCGAAGCCGCATACGGCTGACGGCGGCGCGCGCCCCCACTAGGGTGCGGCACGTGCTCCATCGCCGGTCGGCCCGTGCAGAGCGGGCCGCGCGGAGGGGCTGCGGCACTTGGCCCACCGGCATTGCGATGTCAGGGGCCGGTGTCACAGTGGGGATGTGAGCGACGCCGGAAAGCGCGACGGACCGCGGTCCGCCGCGGATCAGCGCGGGAAGCAAGCGACGAGGCAGAAACGGACCGGGCACCAGCACGGGTGCGCGGCCCGTCGGTGCAGGCCGGGCCCGCGAGGGTCCGGCGGGCGCCAGGGGTAGGGGGTCGGCAGGTCGTGTCGTCGGGTACGGGTGTGGAGGTGGGCGCGCTCGCCGCGCGGTCCAGGGCCGCCGCGGTGCTGCGGGTCAAGTCCGCGGCGACCGCGCTCGCGGTGCTGCCCGCGGCGTGCGCCGTCGTGCTGTGGGCG
>NZ_JAAGLR010000418.1 GCF_010548245.1 Streptomyces sp. SID11385 | reverse complement strand
GGTCGCGTACGGCTCACCGTCCGCGTCGGAGCCTGGCTGCGCCCCCCGAGCGGCGCGCCGACCGCGCGCTTCGACGTGCCCGCCCCGGCCGGGTCCGCGTACGAGAGCGGGCAGCGTGTCCTCGTGGAGGTGCCGCGCCAGGAGGCCGCCCCGCCGCGGGTCACGACGGGGGAGGGGGCGACGGAGCGGCGGCTGCGGGTGCTGGGCTGCGACGCGCCTTAACCCCGGCGGAGGGGGCCGCCCGCCTCCGGGCCCGTCCCCTCCCCGCCCGCCCGCGCGAGCGAGGCGACGAGCGCGCCCAGCAGCAGGCACACGCCCGCCATCACCCACAGCAGGACGTGGAAGGCGTCGTCGTACGCCGCGCCTCCCGCGCCCGCCCCGTCCCCCGCCACCAGCGACGCGAGCACCGAGCCGAACACCGCCACCGCGATGGCCTCGCTGCCGAGCCGGAGCGTGTTGAGGAAGCCCGCCGCCATCCCGGCCTTCGCGGGCTCGATCATGGCGAGCGCCTGGCCGTCGACGAGACCGGCGGACAGTCCCATACCGGCACCGGTCACGAGCATCGCGGGGGCCATCACGGCGAGCGAGGTGTCCGGGCCGAGCACCAGCAGGGCGAGGTCGCCGGCGACGAGGCACAGGAGCGAGGCGAAGACGACGGCGAGCGGCGAGGTGCCGCGCTCCACGAGCTTGGCGCCCGCCATCGGCAGGAGCAGGACGGGCAGGGTCAGCAGGAGCATCGTCGTACCGGCTGCCGAGGCGCTGTAACCGGCGACGCCGGAGAGGTACGACGGCAGGTACGTCAGCTGCGTCACGAAGCCGAAGGACGCCGCGACCGGCACGAGCGTGTACGCGAGGAAGCGGCGGTTCCGTACGGCCGAGAGGTCCAGGAGCGGGGCCGGCGTCCGCTTCGCGAGCGCCCCGAAGGCGCCGAAGAGCACGAGCGAGGCGAGCAGCAGGCCGAGCGTCCCGGCCGAGGCCCAGCCCCACGCCGAGCCCTGCACGATGGCGTACGTCAGCGCCGCCATGGCGAGGACGAAGACGACCGCGCCGCGCACGTCCAGGCGGCCGCCGCCGCCGACGGGCTCGCGCACGCTCCGGGCGATCACGGGAACGCAGGCGAGCACGGCGGCCAGGACGAGCGCCTGGAGCCCGAAGATCCAGCGCCAGCCGAGCGCGTCCACGGCCGGTCCCGAGACGGTCGGCCCGAGGGCCACGCCGACCCCGGCGACGGTGCCGAAGAGCGCGAACGCCTTGGCCCTGGCCGGTCCCTCGAAGGCGGAGGAGATGATCGCGCTGCCGCAGGCGAAGATCGCGGCGCCGCCGAGACCCGCGAGCGCGCGGGCCCCGTCGAGCACGTACACGGTGGGCGCGAGCGCGCAGGCCAGCGAGGCGAGGGCGAAGACGGCCGCCCCCAGCGCGAAGGCCCTGATACGGCCGATGAGGTCGGCGAGGCTGCCCCACACGAGGGTGCAGCAGGCGAAGGCGAGATTGAAGGCGTTGACGACCCACTGGAGGGAGGCCGAGCCCTGCGCCGCACCGGTTCCGGCGCCGATGTCCGGAAGCGCGACGGCAGTTCCCGAGATCGAGGTGGGGACGACGAAGACCGCGAGCAGCACGGCGATCAGGGCCAGCCTCCCCGGGGCCGCCGGGGCGTCCGGGGCCGGGGCGTCCGGGGCCGGGGCGTCCGGGGCCGATTCGGGCGGTGCCTGGGAGGGGCGGGTCGGGTCAGCGGTGGGTGGGGTCACGGAGAACTCCGGAAGGGGATGCGGGGCGACGGCGACGGCACTGGCCGCATAGGTACGGCCTTCGTCGAACCTCACCCTGGCACGGTCCCGAGGTTTCACGCAAGTAGTACCTTGGCTTCGCGGCGGCGCCTTCCCCCGCCGCCCCCTTCCCCTCTCCGAACCCGAGGAGACCCGCCGTGCCCGACGCTGAAGGCCACCCCACCGTCGAGGAGTTCGACTTCCAGCTCGTCCTCAAAGCCCTCGCCGACCCCCTCCGCTACCACGTCGTCGCGACGCTCGCCCGGCAGTCCTTGGACACCGAGCGCACGTGCACGTCCTTCGGCCTGCCCGTGGGCAAGTCGACCCGTACCCACCACTTCCGCGTCCTGCGCGAGGCCGGACTCGTGCGGCAGGTGGACCGGGGCAACAGCCGTGCCGCCCGGCTGCGCCGCGAGGAGATCGAGCGGCGCTTTCCCGGCCTGCTCCGGCTCGTCGCGGAGAACGAGCCCCCGCCGGGCGCTGTCACCATTGACTAGAGCTATTCAGAAGTGGAGTATGTGAATCAATCGAGTCACCCGGTGTCGTCCGCGCCCGCCCCCAGGCCCCCCGGCACCCCGTCCCCGCCCAGGAGGCAGCCCATGTCCGGTCCCCGCCCCGTCCGCGCCCCTCGCGGCACCGAGCTGAGTGCCCTCGGCTGGCAGCAGGAGGCCGCGCTGCGGATGCTCCAGAACAACCTGGACCCGGAGGTGGCCGAGCACCCCGACGAGCTGGTCGTCTACGGCGGCTCCGGCAAGGCGGCGCGCGACTGGAACTCCTTCGACGCGATGATCC
Organism: Streptomyces sp. SID11385; assembly: GCF_010548245.1. Lineage (GTDB taxonomy): Bacteria > Actinomycetota > Actinomycetes > Streptomycetales > Streptomycetaceae > Streptomyces. The sequence goes on along the minus strand of NZ_JAAGLR010000418.1, from coordinate 3,843 downwards.
GCACCCTGCGCACCCTGAAGAACGACGAGACGATGCTCGTGCAGTCGGGCCGCCCCGTCGGCGTCATGCGCACGCACGAGTGGGCCCCGCGCGTCCTCATCGCCAACTCCAACCTCGTGGGCGACTGGGCGAACTGGGACGAGTTCCGCCGCCTGGAGGAGCTGGGCCTGACGATGTACGGCCAGATGACGGCCGGTTCCTGGATCTACATCGGCACGCAGGGCATCCTCCAGGGCACGTACGAGACCTTCTCCGCCGTCGCCGCGAAGAAGTTCAACGGCACGCTCGCCGGGACCATCACGCTCACCGCCGGGCTCGGCGGCATGGGCGGTGCGCAGCCGCTCGCCGTGACGATGAACGACGGCGTCGCGATCTGTATCGACTGCGACCCGCGCGCCATCGAGCGCCGCATCGAGCACCGCTACCTCGACGTCAAGGCGGACGACGTCGCGCACGCGCTCGCGCTCGCCACCGCCGCCCGCGACCGCCGCGAGCCCCTCTCCATCGGCCTGCTCGGCAACGCCGCCGAGATCGTCCCGCAGCTCCTCGCCGAGGGCGCGCCCATCGACATCGTCACCGACCAGACCTCCGCGCACGACCCGCTCGCCTACCTCCCCGTCGGCGTCGAGTTCGCCGACATGGCGGCGTACGCGAAGGAGAAGCCCGCCGAGTTCACGCGCCGCTCCCGCGAGGCGATGGCGCGGCACGTCGAGGCCATGGTCGGCTTCCAGGACGCGGGCGCCGAGGTCTTCGACTACGGCAACTCGATCCGCGGCGAGGCCCAGCTCGCCGGGTACGAGCGCGCCTTCGCGTTCCCCGGCTTCGTCCCCGCCTACATCCGCCCGCTGTTCTGCGAGGGCAAGGGCCCGTTCCGCTGGGCCGCGCTCTCCGGCGAGGCGAGCGACATCTACAAGACCGACCAGGCGCTCCTCGACCTCTTCCCCGAGAACGAGTCGCTGCACCGCTGGATCAAGATGGCGCAGGAGCGCGTCCACTTCCAGGGCCTCCCCGCGCGGATCTGCTGGCTCGGCCAGGGCGAGCGCGACAAGGCGGGCGTGCGCTTCAACGAGATGGTCGCGTCGGGCGAGCTCCAGGCCCCGATCGTCATCGGGCGCGACCACCTCGACACGGGCTCCGTCGCGTCCCCGTACCGCGAGACCGAGGCCATGAAGGACGGCTCGGACGCCATCGCGGACTGGCCGCTCCTCAACGCGATGGTCAACGTCGCCTCCGGCGCCTCCTGGGTCTCGCTCCACCAGGGCGGCGGCGTCGGCATGGGCCGCTCGATGCACGCGGGCCAGGTCACGGTCGCCGACGGCACCCCGCTCGCGGCCGAGAAGATCCGCCGCGTCCTCACCAACGACCCCGGCATGGGCGTCATCCGGCACGTCGACGCCGGGTACGAGGAGGCGGAGGCCGTCGCCGAGGCGAAGGGCGTCCGCATCCCGATGCGCGAGAACGGTACGGGCGAGGGCGGCGCCGCGTGAGCGAGCCCACCCCGCGCGGTGGCACCGCCGGGGCGGCGCCCGCCCCGGCCCCCGCCGCCCCCTCCCGCACCCCCGACGACTTCGACCGCATGTGGGACACCCTCGCCCCGCTCGGCCGCGACAAGGACAGCGGCGGCTACCGCCGCTTCGCCTGGACGGACGCCGACCGCGACGTACGCGACTGGTTCCGCGGGCAGGCCGCGGACCGGGGGCTGGTGTACGAGGAGGACCGCAACGGCAACCAGTGGGCCTGGCTCGGCGACCCCGAGGGCGAGGACGCCGTCGTCACCGGCTCGCACCTCGACTCCGTACCCGACGGCGGCGCCTACGACGGCCCCCTCGGCGTCGTCACCGCCTTCGCCGCCCTCGACGCCCTGCGCGAGCGCGGCGCGGCGCCCCGCAAACCCCTCGCGATCACCAACTTCGCCGACGAGGAAGGCGCCCGCTTCGGCCTCGCGTGCGTCGGCTCCCGGCTCAGCGCGGGCGCGCTCACGAAGCAGGACGCCTTCCGGCTCCGCGACGCGGACGGCGTCAGCCTCCCGCACGCGATGGAGCGCGCCGGCTTCGACCCGGAGGCGATCGGCGCCGACGACGCGCGCCTGAACCGCGTCTCCGCGTACGTCGAACTCCACGTCGAGCAGGGCCGCGCGCTCGACCTGACCGGCGACCCGGTCGGCATCGCCAGCGCGATCTGGCCGCACGGCCGCTGGCGCTTCGACTGGCGCGGCGAGGCCAACCACGCGGGCACCACCCGGCTCGTGGACCGGCACGACCCGATGCTCCCGTACGCCGAGACGGTCCTCGCCGCGCGCCGCGAGGCCGCGCTCGCGCAGGCCGTCGCGACCTTCGGCAAGCTCCACGTCGTGCCGGGCGGCGTCAACGCGATCCCCTCGCTCGTGCGCGGCTGGCTCGACTCGCGCGCGGCCGACCAGGAGACCCTGGACACCGTCGTGCGCGCGATCGAGGAGGCCGCGCGGGACGCCGCCGCGCGCGAGGGCGTCGACCTCGCCGTCGTACGCGAGTCCTTCACGCCCGTCGTCGAGTTCGGCCACGCGCTGCGCGAGGAACTGGGCCGCATCCTGCCCGGCGACGTCCCCGTGCTGCCCACGGGCGCGGGACACGACGCGGGAATCCTCTCCGCCGTGATCCCGACCGCCATGCTGTTCGTACGCAACCCGACCGGCATCTCGCACGCCCCCGCCGAGCACGCGGAGCGCGCCGACTGCCACGCGGGGGTCACCGCCCTCGCGGACGTACTGGAGGAGCTGGCGTGCGAGGGACGGAAGGAGCCGGCGTGCCGCTGACGTACTGGCTCGAACACGCGTGGCTCGGCAGCCGCACCGCCTCCGGCCTCGTCCTGACGGCGGGCGCGGACGGCCGGATCGCCTCGCTCACCGAAGGCGTCCCGAGCCCGCCGCCAGGGGCGGAGGTCCTGCGCGGCCTCACCCTGCCGGGGCTCGCCAACGCCCACTCGCACGCCTTCCACCGCGCTCTGCGCGCGGCGACGCAGCGGGCGCGCGGCACGTTCTGGACCTGGCGCGAGACGATGTACGGGGTCGCCGCGCGCCTCACCCCGGACTCGTACCACCGGCTCGCGCGCGCCGTGTACGCCGAGATGGCCCTCGGCGGCATCACGGCCGTCGGCGAGTTCCACTACGTGCACCACCAGCCCGACGGAACCCCCTACGCCGACCCCAACGCGATGGGCGAGGCGCTCGTCGAGGCCGCGCGCGAGGCCGGAATCCGCATCACGCTGCTCGACACCGCGTACCTCTCCTCCGGCTTCGGCGCCCCGCCCGAGCCCCACCAGCTCCGCTTCACCGACGGTGACGCGGACGCCTGGGCCCGCCGCGCGGACCGGCTGCGCGGCGACGACAACACCGTCGTCGGCGCGGCGATCCACTCGGTGCGCGCCGTACCGGCCGACCAGCTCGCGACTGTCGCCGCCTGGGCGCGCGACCGCGGGGCACCGCTGCACGTCCACCTCTCCGAGCAGCCCGCCGAGAACGAGGCGTGCCGCGCCGCGCACGGCATGACGCCGACCCAGCTCCTGCACGAGCACGGTGTGCTGGGCCCGCGCACGACCGGCGTGCACAACACCCACCTCACCGGGGAGGACATCCGCCTCATCGGCTCCTCCGGCACCGGTACGTGCATGTGCCCGACCACCGAACGCGACCTCGCGGACGGCATCGGGCCCGCCGTCGCCCTCCAGGAGGCGGGCAGCCCGCTCTCGCTCGGCAGCGACAGCCACGCCGTGCTCGACCTCTTCGAGGAGGCCCGCGCGCTGGAGCTGGACGAGCGCCTGCGCACCCGCACGCGCGGCCACTGGACGGCGGCGGCGCTCCTCGAAGCG
>NZ_JAAGLR010000394.1 GCF_010548245.1 Streptomyces sp. SID11385 | reverse complement strand
AGCCGCACGCGACGCCGCGTCGTCCGCCGCATCCGGCGTCGCGTGCGACGCCGTGTCCCCCGTCGCCTCCGGCGCGCACCCCACGTCGCGCAAACCCGACGCCGCCGTCGTGCGCGACGCGCTCGGCGTGGGCATCGCGGTGGGCCTCTCCGGCTTCGCCTTCGGGGTCACCTCGGCGGGAGCGGGACTGAGCATCGCGCAGACCTGCGCGTTGAGCCTCCTCGTCTTCACCGGCGCCTCGCAGTTCGCGCTGGTCGGCGCCCTGGCGGGCGGCGGCGGCGCGTACGCCGCCGCGGCCGGGGCCTTCTTCCTCGGCGTGCGCAACGCCTTCTACGGGCTGCGCCTGTCGCAACTGCTCCAGGTGCCCCGCGCGCTGCGGCCCCTCGCCGCGCAGTGGGTCATCGATGAGACCACCGCTGTCGCGCTCGCCCAGCCCGACCGGCGCGGCGCCCGCATCGGCTTCACCGTCACGGGTCTGTGCCTCTACGTCCTGTGGAACCTGACGACGTTCCTCGGAGCGGTGGGGGCCGAGGCGATCGGCGACACGGACGCGTGGGGGCTCGACGCCGCGGGCCCCGCCGTCTTCCTCGCGCTCCTGGCGCCGATGGTGCGCGGCACCGCCGAACGCGCCGTCGCGGCGCTCGCCGTCCTGCTCGGACTCGGTCTCCTGCCGGTCCTGCCCGCCGGCGTCCCGGTCCTCGTCTCGGCCCTCGCGGCGCCCGCCGTGCTGTGGGCGCACGGCAGGCGCACGGCGCGCGGCACGACGCCGCCA
>NZ_JAAGLR010000360.1 GCF_010548245.1 Streptomyces sp. SID11385 | reverse complement strand
GAGCGCGCGGAGCGACGCCGCGCGCGGCTGCGTCACGAGGCGGCCGTCGCACGCGCCGTCGCCTCGGGCGCGCGGCAGCTCCTCGCGCACGTCGAGGTCTCGCTCGGCCGCGCCGAGACGGAGCGTGCCGAGGCGGAGCGGTACCGCGAGGAGGCGGAGCGCGAGCTGACGCACGAGCGCGAGAGCGGTCGCAGGCTGAAGGCCGAACTCGACAAGCTCACCGACTCCGTCCACCGCGGCGAGGTGCTCGGCGCCGAAAAGCGCCTGCGCATCGAGCAGCTGGAGGGCAGGGCGCTGGAAGAACTCGGCGTCGAGCCGAGTGTCCTGCTCGCCGAGTACGGCCCCGGCACCCTCGTACCGCCCTCCCCGCCGGCCGAGGGCGAGGAACTGCCCGAGGACCCCGAGCACCCGCGCAACCAACCGCGCCCCTTCGTCCGCGCCGAGCAGGAGAAGCGCCTCAAGGAGGCCGAACGCGCCTACCAGCGGCTCGGGAAGATCAACCCGCTCGCCCTGGAGGAGTTCGCCGCACTCGAAGAACGTCACCAGTTCCTCTCCGAGCAGCTCGAAGACCTCAAGAAGACGCGCACCGACCTGCTCCAGGTGATCAAGGAGGTCGACGAGCGCGTCGAACAGGTCTTCACGGAGGCGTACCACGACACGGCGCGCGAGTTCGAGGGCGTCTTCTCGCGGCTCTTCCCCGGCGGCGAGGGCAGACTGCTGCTCACCGACCCCGAGAACATGCTCACGACGGGCGTCGAGGTCGAGGCCCGCCCGCCGGGCAAGAAGGTGAAGCGGCTCTCACTGCTCTCGGGCGGGGAGCGTTCCCTGACGGCCGTCGCGCTGCTCGTCGCGATCTTCAAGGCACGGCCGAGCCCGTTCTACGTGATGGACGAGGTCGAGGCGGCGCTCGACGACACCAACCTCCAGCGCCTCATCCGCATCATGCAGGAGCTCCAGGAGAGTTCCCAGCTCATCGTGATCACGCACCAGAAGCGCACGATGGAGGTCGCCGACGCGCTCTACGGCGTCTCGATGCAGGGCGACGGCGTCTCGAAGGTGATCAGCCAGCGGCTGAAGTGAGGTACGCGACGTAGGGGACGCCGCGACGTCGGGCACGGATGTCGCGCACCTCGGGGACCGATGTCGCGTGCACGGACGCCGCGCCCGCGCGCCGTATACCGGGCGACGTCGCGTCGTCGTGCGCCTCCGTGCCCGCGCGACGTCGCGTCATCGCACGCGCCGACGCCGCGCGACGTCGCGTCCCCACGTAGCCCGTCCCGCCCCGCTCGCGACGTCGCGACGTCGCGTCGTTCCCGCCCCCACGTCGCGCCGCGGCCCCGTCCCCAGCCCTCCGCCGGACGCAATCCCCGACCACATCCGGGCCATGGCCGATACTGGGGGCGTTATGGACATCGTCATCCTTGCAATCATCATCGCGGTCGTCGTGATCGGTGCGATCAGCGGTCTGGTGGTGAGCGGACGCCGCAAGAAGCGGCTCCCCCCCACGCCGCCGGAGCGCACGCCGAGCGTCACCGCCCCGGAGGCCGAACCGCACGTCGGGGACGAGGCCGAGAAACCGCGCGACGAGCAGCGCCGCACGATCGAGGAGGTACCGCTTCCCGACGCGGAGACCGCCACGTCGACGCCAGAGGCCGTCGAGGACCCGGTCGTCGCGCTGCCCCCGCAGCCCGAGATCGAGGTGCCCGAGCCCACGGCCGGTCGCCTGGTGCGTCTGCGGGCACGTCTCTCCCGCTCCCAGAACGCCCTTGGCAAGGGCCTGCTGACCCTGCTCTCGCGCGAGCACCTCGACGAGGACACGTGGGAGGAGATCGAGGACACGCTCCTCACCGCCGACGTCGGCGTCGCGCCGACGCAGGAACTGGTCGAGCGGCTGCGCGAGCGCGTCCGCGTGCTCGGCACCCGTACCCCCGACGAGCTGCGCACCCTGCTCCGTGAGGAGCTCCTCACGCTCGTCGGCGCCGACACGGACCGCACCGTGCACACCGAGGCCGCGCCCGACAAGCCGGGCATCGTCATGGTCGTCGGCGTCAACGGCACCGGCAAGACCACCACCACGGGCAAGCTCGCGCGCGTCCTCGTCGCGGACGGCAAGAGCGTCGTGCTCGGCGCGGCCGACACCTTCCGCGCCGCGGCGGCGGATCAGCTCCAGACCTGGGGAGAGCGCGTCGGCGCCCGCACCGTGCGCGGCCCCGAGGGCGGCGACCCGGCGTCGATCGCGTTCGACGCGGTCAAGGAGGGCATCGCCGAGAAGGCCGACGCGGTCCTCATCGACACCGCCGGCCGTCTGCACACCAAGACCGGTCTCATGGACGAGCTGGGCAAGGTCAAGCGCGTCGTCGAGAAGCAGGCGCCGGTGGACGAGGTGCTCCTCGTCCTCGACGCGACGACGGGGCAGAACGGCCTCGTCCAGGCGCGCGTCTTCGCCGAGGTCGTGTCGATCACGGGCATCGTGCTCACGAAGCTGGACGGTACGGCCAAGGGCGGCATCGTCATCGCGGTGCAGCGCGAACTGGGCGTCCCGGTCAAGCTCATCGGGCTCGGGGAGGGCGCGGACGACCTCGCCCCGTTCGAACCCGGTGCCTTCGTGGACGCCCTCATCGGCGACTGACCGGCAGCGCGACCGCCCGCCCGCCCGGCAGTGTCGGCCGCGAAGGTGGCGGCAGGCCGCGACGGAGCGCGACAGCGAAAAGGCCCCGCAGGCGTGTGCCGCGAGGCCTTTTCGCTGTCGCGGTGGTGGGACGGGCGTGGTGAGGCCCCGTGCCCCGCTACTCCTGCACGCGGTGCGCCACGTACGCGAGTGTGCCGAGGAGCAGACGGAGTTCGGGCGGGTGCAGCGCCGTGTCGAGGGAGGGCGCGCGCAGCCAGTGCACCGGGCCGCGCCCGCCGCGGTCGGAGGGCGGCGCGGTGACGTAGGCGCCGGTGCCGAGCGCGCGGAGGTCGAGGCGTGTCTCGTCCCAGCCCGTGCGGGCGAGGAGTCGGGGGAGGGCGGCGGCGGAGCCCGGTGCGACGTAGAACTGCGCGCGTCCTTGCGGGGTCAGGGCGACGGGGCCGAGGGGCAGGCCCATGCGCTCCAGGCGGGCGAGGGCATGGCGCCCGGCGCGCTCCGCGACGTCGAGCACGTCGAAGGCCGCGCCGACGGGCAGCATGAGCGCGGCGCCCGGCCAGCGG
>NZ_JAAGLR010000325.1 GCF_010548245.1 Streptomyces sp. SID11385 | reverse complement strand
CCCACCCGCCGCCGCCCGCCCCGGACCGCCCCGCGCCGTCCGCTTCCCGGGCGGGGCGGGGCGGCCCGGGGCATGACCGGGCGGGCCGCGTGTACTAGAGTTATCTCGACATCGAGATATCTGCCGAGGCGCACCGCGACCGCCGCCCCGGGTAAGGGTTACCTAACTAAGTCTTACCTTAGCTGACGGGACCGGCGGCATGGCGGCAGCATTGTGGTGGTACGCGCACAGAAATGAAGGAGACTGTCGTGTCGGCGAACAGCTTCGACGCCCGCAGCACGCTGCGCGTGGGTGACGAGTCGTACGAGATCTTCAGGCTGGACAAGGTCGAGGGCTCTGCTCGCCTTCCCTACAGCCTCAAGGTGCTGCTGGAGAACCTGCTCCGCACGGAGGACGGCGCGAACATCACCGCCGACCACATCCGGTCGATCGGCAACTGGGACTCCCAGGCCCAGCCGAGCCAGGAGATCCAGTTCACCCCCGCCCGTGTGATCATGCAGGACTTCACCGGCGTTCCCTGCGTCGTGGACCTCGCCACGATGCGCGAGGCCGTGAAGGAGCTGGGCGGCGACGCCTCCAAGATCAACCCGCTCGCCCCCGCCGAGCTGGTCATCGACCACTCGGTCATCGCGGACAAGTTCGGCACCAACGACGCGTTCAAGGAGAACGTGGAGCTGGAGTACGGCCGCAACCGCGAGCGCTACCAGTTCCTGCGCTGGGGCCAGACCGCCTTCGACGAGTTCAAGGTCGTCCCGCCGGGCACCGGCATCGTCCACCAGGTCAACATCGAGCACCTGGCCCGTACGGTCATGGTCCGTAACGGCCAGGCGTACCCCGACACCCTCGTCGGCACCGACTCGCACACCACGATGGTCAACGGCCTCGGTGTGCTCGGCTGGGGCGTCGGCGGCATCGAGGCCGAGGCCGCGATGCTCGGCCAGCCGGTCTCGATGCTCATCCCGCGCGTCGTCGGCTTCAAGCTCACCGGTGAGCTGAAGGCCGGTACGACCGCGACCGACCTCGTGCTCACCATCACCGAGATGCTCCGCAAGCACGGTGTGGTCGGCAAGTTCGTCGAGTTCTACGGCGAGGGCGTCGCCGCCACCTCGCTCGCCAACCGCGCCACCATCGGCAACATGTCGCCGGAGTTCGGCTCCACCGCCGCGATCTTCCCGATCGACGACGAGACCCTGAACTACCTGCGCCTGACCGGCCGCAGCAAGCAGCAGGTTGACCTGGTCGAGGCGTACGCCAAGGAGCAGGGACTGTGGCTCGACCCGGCCGCCGAGCCGGACTTCTCCGAGAAGCTGGAGCTGGACCTCTCCACGGTCGTCCCCTCCATCGCGGGCCCGAAGCGCCCCCAGGACCGCATCATCCTGGCCGAGGCCGCCCAGCAGTTCGCCTCCGACGTGCGCAACTACGTCTCGGACACGAGCGTGGACGAGGCGGGCCAGGAGTCCTTCCCGGCCTCCGACTCCCCGGCCGTCTCCAACGGCGTGCCGAGCAACCCGGCGACCGTGACGGCCCCCGACGGCACGACGTACGAGCTGGACCACGGCGCCGTCACCGTCGCCGCGATCACCTCCTGCACCAACACCTCGAACCCGTACGTCATGGTCGCCGCGGCGCTCGTGGCGAAGAAGGCGGTCGAGAAGGGCCTGACCCGCAAGCCGTGGGTCAAGACCACCCTCGCCCCGGGCTCGAAGGTCGTCACCGACTACTTCGACAAGGCGGGCCTGACCCCGTACCTCGACAAGGTCGGCTTCAACCTGGTCGGTTACGGCTGCACGACCTGCATCGGCAACTCGGGCCCGCTGCCCGACGAGGTCTCCCAGGCCGTCAACGACAACGACCTCGCCGTCACCTCGGTGCTCTCCGGCAACCGCAACTTCGAGGGCCGGATCAACCCCGACGTCAAGATGAACTACCTGGCGTCCCCGCCGCTCGTCGTCGCCTACGCGCTCGCCGGGTCGATGAAGATCGACATCACCAAGGACGCGCTGGGCACCGACCAGAACGGCAAGCCGGTCTTCCTCGCGGACGTCTGGCCGAGCGAGGCCGAGGTCAACGAGGTCGTCGCGAGCGCCATCGGCGAGGACATGTTCGAGAAGTCCTACGAGGACGTCTTCGCGGGCGACGCGCAGTGGCAGGCCCTCCCGGTTCCCACTGGCAACACCTTCGAGTGGGACGCCGAGTCCACCTACGTGCGCAAGCCCCCGTACTTCGAGGGCATGGAGATGGAGCCGGCGCCGGTCGAGGACATCGCCGGTGCGCGGGTGCTCGCCAAGCTCGGCGACTCGGTCACCACCGACCACATCTCCCCGGCCGGTGCCATCAAGGCCGACACCCCGGCGGGCAAGTACCTCACGGAGCACGGCGTCGAGCGCCGCGACTTCAACTCCTACGGCTCGCGCCGCGGCAACCACGAGGTCATGATCCGCGGCACCTTCGCCAACATCCGCCTGCGCAACCAGATCGCGCCGGGCACCGAGGGCGGCTTCACGCGTGACTTCACGCAGGACGGCGGCCCCGTCGGCTTCATCTACGACGCCTCGCGCAACTACATCGAGCAGGGCATCCCGCTCGTCGTCCTGGCGGGCAAGGAGTACGGCTCCGGCTCCTCGCGCGACTGGGCGGCCAAGGGCACCGCGCTCCTCGGCGTCAAGGCCGTCATCGCCGAGTCCTACGAGCGCATCCACCGCTCGAACCTCATCGGCATGGGCGTCCTGCCCCTCCAGTTCCCCGAGGGCGAGACCGCCGCGTCCCTCGGCCTCACCGGCGAGGAGACCTTCTCCTTCTCCGGCGTGACCGAGCTGAACAACGGCACGACCCCCCGCACGGTCAAGGTCACCACCGACACCGGCGTGGAGTTCGACGCGGTCGTCCGCATCGACACCCCCGGCGAGGCGGACTACTACCGCAACGGCGGCATCATGCAGTACGTGCTCCGCTCGCTGATCCGCAAGTGACGCGAAGCCGCCCCTGAGGGCGGCGGCACGGAGCGAAGGGCCCCTTCCCGGCGACGGGAGGGGGCCCTTTCCGTCCGGGGCCACCCACCGTCGGCTGAGCCGAAGGGAGCGCGACGGTGTCGAGACGCCCGTCGCGCGCAGGTCGCGAGGAACGAGTGACCGAGCACGTCGGGTGGCTCGACACCGGCTCGGGCGCTCCCGGAGGCGAAGCCGGCGCAAAAGACACAGCGCGAAGGGCCTCTTCCCGGTGACGGGAGGGGCCCTTTCGCGTGTCGTGATACGGCGTGCTTTGTTCGGTGGTCCCGGGTGGCGCTCCCGTCCCTCCGGAAAGCGGTGCGCTCCATTCCGGATACGTCCCGGCCAACTGCCGCGCCCCCTCCCGCACTTCGTTGAGCGGGGGAACAATCGTCGCCGCGCGTCTCCCCAAAAACCCCTCTGTACTGGGAAGTTGCCGACACGTCCGGCTGTCTGGCGTTTCCCGCATGTCTCAACTAGGGAAAGTTACAAGGTCAATGAGGCATTCGATCTTGCCCCCCGTACCGCAAGTGGACTATACCTGTCGGCGACCGCCCGGGCCGGGAAGCCGGACCCGCGCGGAACCGGGGGAGAAGGGCACGGAGAGCCGGGCGGCACCGCCCGCTCGCCGCCGGTCCGCACCCAACCGGCCCGCAGCACCCCGCAGTTCCAGCACGACCCCAGTCACACTTCACCGCGGTGCCGGGGAAGGTCCGGTTCACCGCCTGAGTCCTGGATGAAAGCGAGGACTTGAGCATGGGATCTTCCCGAGCGAACGGCCACGGTCTCGGCCGGCGCGACCTCATCAAGCGTTCCGCCGCGATCGGCCTTGTCACCGTGCCCACGATGAGCTTCCTGGCCTCCTGCGCCAGCAGCGACAGCGGCTCCGACGACAAGCCCGAGAAGAAGGGCACCAAGAGCAAGAAGAACCCGCTCGGCGTCAACGAGAGCGCCCCGCTCGACTTCGTCCTCTTCGACGGCGGCTTCGGCAGCGAGTACGGCAAGGACGCCGTCGCGATCTACGAGAAGAACTTCCCCAAGGCGCAGGTGAAGTTCACCCCGACCCAGAAGATCCAGTCCACGCTCCAGCCCCGTTTCAACGGCGGCACCCCGCCGGACCTCATCGACAACTCCGGCGCCGAGCAGATGGACATGGGCGTCCTCGTCGGCAAGAAGCAGCTCGCCGACCTCACCCCGCTCCTCGACGCCCCCTCCTACGACGACCCCGCCAAGAAGGTGCGCGACACCCTGCGCCCGGGCATCGTGGAGATGGGCCAGTACGAGGGCGAGGCGTGTTACGTCTTCAACTACGCCTACACCGTCTACGGCGTCTGGTACTCGCAGACCAACCTCGACAAGCTCGGCGTGGAGTACCCGGAGACCTGGGACGACATGCTCGAGGTCTGCGCCAAGGCGAAGAAGAAGGGCATCGCCGGCTGGACGTACGCCGGCAAGTACCCGTACTACATCCCCTTCTCGCTCTTCCCGTTCATCGGCAAGATCGGCGGCCGCAAGGTACTCGACGCGATCGACAACCTGGAGCCGAACGCCTGGAAGGACCCGGCCGTCAAGGCCGGCTTCGAGGCGTACTACGAGCTGTACAAGAAGGGGTACGTCCTCAAGGGCACTCCCGGTCTCGACCACATCCAGTCGCAGACCGAGTGGACCCAGGGCCACGCGCTCTTCATCCCCAACGGCTCCTGGGTCGAGAACGAGGCGGCGAAGACCACGCCGAAGGACTTCCAGATGAAGGTCGCGGCGCCCTCCAGCCTCGACAGCTCGGACGCGCTGCCCTTCGGCACGCTGTGGGCCTCCGGCGGTGAGCCCTTCATCGTCCCGAAGAACGCCAAGAACCCCGACGGCGGCATGGAGCAGCTGCGCATCATGCTCTCCGAGGCCAGCTCGAAGAACTTCACGCAGAAGGTGAAGTCCCTCTCGGCCCTCAACGGCGGCACGGACGGGCTCGAACTCTCCACCGCCCTCCAGTCCGGCATCGACGCGCTCGACAAGGCCGGCGAGAACGTCCTCAACCCGCGCCTCCAGGACTGGTACGTCGACCTCAACAAGCAGAAGATCGGCGTCGGCGCGATCGGCGAGATGATGGCCGGGCGCATGACCCCGGCCGAGGCGATCAAGAAGTGCCAGGACTTCGCCGACGCCGCCGCCAAGGACGACTCGATCCCCCACTACAAGCACCGCTGATGGCGAGCGAGAACACCGGTGCCGGAGCCGGGGCGGACGCGACCGCCCCGGCCCCCGGCCGTGCCCGGCGGACGGGTCCGGTCCGCGCGGGCAAGGTGCCCACGGCACGTACGGACCGGACCGCCAGGCCGCCGAAGCGCTCCCGCTCCGCGGCCGACCGCGGCAAGTACCCCTTCATCATCGGCTTCCTGATCGTCCCGCTCGCGCTCTACGCGGTCTTCGTGATCTGGCCGTTCATCCAGGCGATCTACTACTCCTTCACGGACTGGACGGGCCTGAGTTCCGACTTCAAGATGGTCGGGTTCGACAACTACAAGAAGATGTTCGACGACGACACCTTCTGGAAGTCGGCGCAGCACAGCGTCACGTACGTCGTCCTGCTGCCCGTCGTCGTCCTCGGGATCGCCCTCTTCCTGTCGTTCATGATCAACGTGGGCGGGCGGCGCCGGAAGGGCGCGGCGGTCGCGGGCGTGCGCGGCTCGTCGTTCTACAAGATCGTCTACTTCTTCCCGCAGGTCCTCTCGATCGCGATCGTGGCCCTGCTCTTCCAGTTCGCCTACAACCCGAAGAGCGGCGCGCTCAACTCCGTGCTGCGCGGCGTCGGTCTGGACAGCGTGCAGCCGGAGTGGCTCGGGGACCCGAACCTCGCCCTGTGGTGCATCATGGCCGTCCTCGTGTGGACGCAGGTCGGCTTCTTCGTGGTGCTCTTCTCGGCCGGGATGGCCTCGATCCCCTCGGAGCTGTACGAGGCCGCGCTGCTCGACGGCGCGGGTCGCTTCACGACCTTCTTCCGCCTCACCCTGCCGCTGCTGTGGGACACCGTGCAGTCCGGCTGGGTCTACATGGGCATCCTCTCGCTGGGCGCGGAAGCCTTCGCCGTCGTCCAGATCATGTCGGTGGGCCCCGGCGGCCCGGCCGATTCCACCACTGTGCTGCCGCTGCTCGTCTACCAGAAGGCGTTCGGCCAGGGACAGGCGGGCTACGCCACGACCATCGGCGTCGCCCTGCTCGTCATCACGCTGATCTTCTCCGGCCTCGTGATGCGGCTGGGCAGGCGCGAGCGGCTGGAGTTCTGATGAAGACCACCGACACCCCATCCCCGGCGGAGCAGGGCGAGCCGGCCGACGCGGCCCCGGGGGCCTTCGTACCCGGTCAGGAAGGGCAGGAAGGCCCCGGCGGTCCGGACGGGCCCGGCGGCCCGGGCGGTCCGGGTGGCCCCGGTGGCCCCGGCGGTCCAGACGGCCCGGTGGGCAAGACCGGCGGTACGGGCACGGCGGGCACCCCCAGGCCGCGCGGCGGAGCTAGGACGGGCGGCGTGCTCAACGTCTTCTCGCACGGCTTCCTCGTGCTCTGGGCGATCCTCGTCGTCATGCCGCTCCTGTGGGCGGTCATGACCTCCTTCAAGGACGACGGGTCGATCTTCAACCACCCGTGGGCCCTGCCGGACTCGCTGCACTTCGAGAACTGGTCGCGGGCGTGGACCAACGCCCACATGAGCGACTACTTCCTCCACACGGTCGTCGTGGTGGGCTTCTCGCTCGTCGGCACGCTGCTGCTCGGCTCGATGTGCGCCTACGTCCTGGCGCGCTTCGACTTCCCCGGCAACCGCTTCATCTACTACCTGTTCGTGGGCGGGATGAGCTTCCCGGTCATCCTCGCGCTGGTGCCGCTCTTCTTCGTCATGAAGAACCTCGGGCTGCTCAACACGACGCACGGCCTGATCCTCGTCTACATCGCCTACTCGCTGCCCTTCACGGTCTTCTTCCTCACCGCCTTCTTCCGGACCCTGCCGGGCTCGGTCGCGGAGGCGGCGATGATCGACGGGGCCTCGCACACCCGCACCTTCTTCCAGATCATGCTGCCGATGGCCCGTCCCGGGCTCATCAGCGTCGGCATCTTCAACTTCCTCGGGCAGTGGAACCAGTACCTGCTGCCCACGGTGCTCAACACCGACGAGGACAAGAAGGTCCTCACCCAGGGCCTCGTGGCCCTCGCCACGAGCCAGGGGTACAAGGGCGACTACTCGGGCCTCTTCGCGGGGCTGGTGATGGCGATGCTCCCGGTGCTCGCCGCGTACATCCTCTTCCAGCGCCAGGTGCAGGAAGGGCTCACGGCGGGGGCCGTGAAGTAGCCGGACGAGCGCGGCGCGAGCGGGGGAGCCAGGTCCGCTCCCCGGGATTCACCCTTCGCGCAAGCGAACTGACACAGCATCGGCGCGGCCGGAAGACACCGCGTCTGTCGCACGCCCCGCGGGGCGGCGGCGGGCGCGGTCTTCCGCGTGTCCCGGGCCGGGCCGCGGTCGGTGACGGCCCGCTCACGCCCGTACAACGAACTCCGTCAAGGACTTGACTGCGGCAACCCCGACAGCGGAACTTGGAGTTCATAACTTGTACGTGGCCGCCGTCACTCCTTGTGACCGGTCGCGGGTGCCCCCGCGCGGGGTGCCCGGTCGAGGGCGGGAGTGGATGGGGCAATGGAGACTCCGGGGTCGCAGTCGTCGCTGCACCGGGCCAATCTGGAACGCGTCGTACGGGCGGTGCGGCTCGCCGGTTCGCTGACGCAGGCGGAGATCGCGCGGACGACCGGGCTCTCCGCGGCCACCGTCTCCAACATCGTCCGCGAGCTGCGCGAGATCGGCACCGTCGAGGTCACGCCCACGTCGGCGGGCGGGCGCCGGGCGCGCAGCGTCTCGCTCAGCGGCAACGCGGGCATCGTCATCGGCGTCGACTTCGGCCACACGCACCTGCGGGTCGCGCTCGGCAACCTCGCGCACCAGGTGCTCGCCGAGGAGTCCGAGCCGCTCGACGTGGACGCCTCCGCGGCGCAGGGCCTGGACCGGGCCGAGGAGGTCGTCGCCCGGCTCATCTCGGCGACCGGCGTGGACGAGGCGAAGATCGCGGGCGTGGGGCTCGGCGTGCCCGGCCCGATCGACGTGGAGTCCGGGACGCTCGGCTCCACCTCGATCCTGCCGGGCTGGGCGGGGACCCGCCCGGCGCTGGAGCTGAGCGGGCGGCTCGGGGTGCCCGTGCACGTCGACAACGACGCCAACCTCGGCGCGCTCGGCGAGCTGGTGTGGGGGGCGGGGCGCGGGGTGCGCGACCTCGCGTACATCAAGGTCGCGAGCGGTGTCGGGGCCGGGCTCGTCATCGACGGGCGCATCTACCGGGGCCCGGGCGGCACGGCGGGCGAGATCGGGCACATCACGCTCGACGAGGCGGGCCCGGTGTGCCGCTGCGGCAACCGCGGCTGCCTGGAGACCTTCACGGCCGCGCGCTACGTCCTGCCGCTGCTGCACTCCAGCCACGGCGCCGATCTCACGCTGGAGCGCATGGTGCGCCTGGCCCGCGAGGGCGATCCCGGGTGCCGGCGGGTCGTGGGCGACGTGGGGCGGCACATCGGCAGCGGGGTCGCGAACCTCTGCAATCTGCTCAACCCCAGCCGCGTCGTGCTCGGCGGGGACCTCGCCGAGGCGGGGGAGCTGATCCTGGGGCCCATCCGCGAGTCGGTGGGGCGGTACGCGATCCCGAGCGCCGCCCGGCAGCTCTCCGTCCTCCCGGGGGCCCTCGGGGGCCGGGCGGAGGTGCTGGGGGCGCTGGCCCTCGCGCTGAGTGAAATGGGGGATTCGACCCTCTTGGAAGGGCCGGTTCCGGCCGGGCGTCCTGCCTTCACTTAGCAAACGCATGACACCGTTGCCATCTCGTTAAGTATTAACTCCTTGACGCCGCTCTCGCGGCCGAGTTGACTTCCAGCCACCTCGGCCGCAGCGACGCGGCCTCGTCAGGGAGGTTTCGAATGAACACGCGCATGCGTCGTGCTGCCTTTGCCTTTGCCGCCACAGGACTGGCTGTCTCGCTGGCCGCTTGCGGGTCCGCCAAGGAGAGCGACGACGGCAAGAAGGACGACTCCAAGTCGTCCTCGTCGAGCAAGTCCAAGGGCGACGCGCTGAAGATAGGTCTGCTCCTCCCGGAGAACCAGACCGCTCGGTACGAGAAGTTCGACAAGCCGCTGATCACCGCCAAGGTCAAGGAACTGACCAACGGCAAGGGCACGGTCATCTACAACAACGCCAAGCAGGACGCGAGCCTCCAGGCGCAGCAGGTCGACACGATGATCACCAACAAGGTGGACGTCCTGATCGTCGACGCCGTGGACGCCAAGGCCATCCGCTCCTCGGTGGAGAAGGCCGTGGGCGACGGCATCAAGGTGGTCGCGTACGACCGCCTGGCCGAGGGCCCCATCTCCGCGTACACCTCCTTCGACAACCAGTCGGTCGGCAAGGCGCAGGGCGAGGCCCTGCTCAAGGCCCTCGGCGGCGACGCGAAGAAGGGCAAGATCGTCATGATGAACGGGTCGGCCACCGACCCGAACGCGGCCGACTACAAGAAGGGCGCGCACTCCGTCCTCGACGGCAAGGTCAACGTCGGCAAGGAGTACGACACCAAGGAGTGGAAGCCGGAGAACGCCAACTCCAACATGGAGGGCGCCATCTCGGCTCTCGGCAAGAAGAACATCGTCGGCGTCTACTCCGCCAACGACGGCATGGCCGGCGGTATCATCACCGCCCTCAAGGCCGCCGGCATCAAGCCGCTCCCCCCGGTGACCGGTCAGGACGCCGAGCTGGCCGCCGTGCAGCGCATCCTCACCGGTGAGCAGTACATGAGCGTGTACAAGTCCTACCCGACCGAGGCCAACACGGTCGCCGAGCTGGCCGTCGCGGTCGGCAAGGGCGAGGACCTCGGCTCGCTGACCCCGGACAAGGTCGACAGCGGCTCCAAGAAGGCGATCCCGAGCAAGATCATCCCCGTTGTCTCGCTGACCACGGACAACATCCAGGACACCGTCCTGAAGGAGAAGTTCTACAAGCTCTCCGAGATCTGCACCGCCAACTACAAGGACGCCTGCGACAAGGCCGGCCTGAAGTAAGCGCGGCCGGGACGGCGCTCACAAGGTCCCCGGACCGTGAGCGCCCTCGTCCCGCTCCCACCCAGACCTGTCCGGCGCCCCGCCCCCTCAACAGTCCCGCTAACGGGACGGGGCGCCGGACGGACCACCGGGGTGGGAACTCCCCCCAATCTGCTCGACCCACCGCGTCCGGTCACCCCCACCGGACGCGGCATCCCCGCCGGTCAGGCGGCGAAGGAGATGGTTCACGTGTCCGCTGCGCCCGTGTTGGCGTTGCGCGGGGTCTCCAAGCGGTTCGGTGCCGTTCAGGCGCTCACCGACGTAGAGCTTGAAGTCCACGCTGGTGAGGTGCTCGCCCTGGTGGGCGACAACGGCGCCGGTAAGTCCACTCTGGTCAAGACGATCGCGGGTGCCCACTCCATCGATGACGGTGTCATCGAGTGGGAGGGCCGCCCGGTCTCGATCAACCGCCCCCACGACGCCCAGGAGCTGGGCATCGCCACCGTGTACCAGGACCTGTCGCTCTGCGACAACCTGGACGTGGTCGGCAACCTCTTCCTCGGCCGCGAGGTGCGCCGCTGGGGCGTGCTCGACGAGGTCGAGATGGAGCGCCGCGCCCGCGAGCTGCTCACCACGCTCTCCATCCGCATCCCGAGCGTCCGCATCCCGGTCGCCTCGCTCTCGGGTGGTCAGCGCCAGACCGTCGCCATCGCCCGCTCGATGCTCGGTGAGCCCAAGCTCGTCATCCTCGACGAGCCGACCGCCGCTCTCGGTGTCGAGCAGACCGCCCAGGTCCTCGACCTCGTGGAGCGCCTGCGCGAGCAGGGCCTCGCGGTCGTGCTCATCAGCCACAACATGGCCGACGTGAAGTCCGTCGCGGACAACGTCGCCGTACTGCGGCTCGGTCGCAACAACGGTGTCTTCCCCGTGAAGACGACCTCCCAGGAAGACATCATCTCCGCCATCACCGGTGCCACGGAGAACGCCGTGACCCGCCGCGCGGCCCGCAGTGTGGGAGTGCAGAAGTGAGCGCCCAGAACGTGAAGAAGGACAACCCGGGGGCGGTGCAGGACAGCACCAGCAACCCGGAGAGCGCCGCGGGCTCCGTCGCCGCGGTCGACCCCCGCCTCCTCGTGCGCGAGCAGGGTTTCGCGGGCTACTGGACCGAGTTCAAGCGCAAGATACGCGGCGGCGAGCTCGGCACCATGCCCGTCATCGCCGGTCTCGTCGTCATCTGGATCATCTTCCAGAGCCTGAACTCGGGCTTCCTCACCGCCGGCAACCTCACCGCCATGAGCATCACCATGGTCGGTACGGGGCTCATCGCGGTGGGTATCGTCTTCGTCCTGCTGCTCGGTGAGATCGACCTCTCCGTCGGCTCGGTCAGCGGTGTCGCGGGCGCCTTCTCGGCGGTCCTCTCCGTCAACCACGGGATGAACGACTGGCTGGCGATCCTCGTCGCCATCGTCACCTGCCTCGTCATCGGCGCCATCCACGGCTTCTTCTTCGCCCGCCTCGGCGCCCCCGCCTTCGCCGTCACCCTCGCCGGACTGCTGTTCTGGCAGGGCTTCATGCTCCAGATCCTCGGCGACAACGGGACGATCAACCTCAACCCCGACGGCGGGATCGTCAAGCTCACCACGTACTACTTCAGCGACGTCGCCGTGGGCTACGGCCTCGCGCTCGTCACCGTGGTGCTCTTCTTCCTGAGCTCGTTCGCCGACTCCCGCCGCCGCAAGGCGGCCGACGTCCCCTCGCGTCCGCTCAGCGAGATCATCCTGCGGACCGTGCTGCTCGCCGTCCTGGCCTTCGCCGTGGCGATCATGCTCAACCAGTACAAGGGCACCCCGCTCGCGCTGATCGTCTTCCTCGCCCTCGTCGTCCTCACGGACTTCGTGCTGCGCCGCACCTCCTACGGCCGCAAGGTCTTCGCCCTCGGTGGCAGCGTCGAGGCCTCGCGGCGCGCGGGCATCAACGTGACCATGATCCGCGTCTCGGTCTTCGGCATCGCGGGCGCCTTCGCGGGCGCCGGCGGCCTCTTCCTGGCCTCGAAGATCGCCACCGCCAACCAGGGCGCCGGTACCGGTGACCTGCTGATGAACTCCATCGCGGCGGCCGTGATCGGCGGCGTCAGCCTCTTCGGTGGCCGCGGCCGCACCTGGCACGCGCTGCTCGGTGTCCTCGTGATCAGCTCGATCCAGAACGGGCTCGCCCTGGAGGGCGTCGCCTCGCCGGTCCAGTACATGATCACCGGCGCGGTCCTGCTGGCCACGGTCGTCATCGACTCCGTGACCCGCAAGACCCAGAAGTCCGCCGGCCGCGCCTGACGGCCGCCGGCGCCGGGCTGCCCCGTCCCCCCGTATACGTACGGGGGAGGCGGGGCACCCGCATGTGGTCGCACTCCCGCCCGCCGCGCGAAGCGCCCCGTGCGGCAAACGGCCCCCCGGCTGGCCCCCGCTCCCGGCAGGGTGGATCATGGACCGGCCCCGCCACCGCGCCCGAAGTGACACAGGTCGCCCGGAACCGGTGACGAGGGCCGGAGGCGGAACACTAGACTCGCAAGACCGCCAGACCCGGCAAGGCTCGACAGCTCTACTGCAAGGAGGCACGGGTGCCGCTGCTGACCCGCATCACGGGACCGCGCGATCTGGACCGGCTCAGCCCTGAGCAGCTCGACGAGCTGGCCGGGGAGATCAGGACCTTCCTCGTGGAGGCCGTTTCCAAGACCGGCGGCCACCTCGGCCCCAACCTCGGGGTCGTCGAACTGACGATCGCCCTGCACCGCGTCTTCGAATCGCCGCGCGACCGCGTCCTCTTCGACACCGGCCACCAGGCGTACGTGCACAAGCTCCTCACCGGTCGCCAGGACTTCTCGCGACTGCGCACGAAGGGCGGCCTCTCCGGCTACCCCTCGCGCGCCGAGTCCGAGCACGACGTCATCGAGAACAGCCACGCCTCGACGGTGCTCGGCTGGGCCGACGGCCTCGCCAAGGCCAACCAGGTGCTCGGCAAGGACGACCACGTCGTCGCCGTCATCGGCGACGGCGCGCTCACCGGGGGCATGGCCTGGGAAGCGCTCAACAACATCGCCGCGGCCAAGGACCGGCCCCTCGTCATCGTCGTCAACGACAACGAGCGCTCCTACGCGCCGACGATCGGCGGCCTCGCGAACCACCTCGCCACGCTCCGCACCACCGACGGCTACGAGCGCTTCCTCACCCGCGGCAAGGAGATGCTGGAACGCACCCCCGTCGTGGGCCGCCCGCTCTACGAGACGCTGCACGGCGCGAAGAAGGGCCTGAAGGACTTCATCGCCCCGCAGGGCATGTTCGAGGACCTCGGCCTGAAGTACGTCGGCCCCATCGACGGCCACGACATGGAGGCCCTGGAGTCCGCCCTGACGCGCGCCAAGCGCTTCGGCGGCCCCGTCATCGTGCACTGCATCACGCAGAAGGGCCGCGGCTACGAGCACGCGGAGCACGACGAGGCGGACCGCTTCCACGGCATCGGCCCGATCCACCCCGACACCGGCCTGCCGATCAAGACCGCGGCGGCGAGCTGGACCTCCGTCTTCGGCGACGAGATGGTCCGCATCGGCCGCGAGCGCGAGGACCTCGTCGCGATCACCGCCGCGATGCTCCAGCCGGTCGGCCTCAAGAAGTTCGCCGAGGCCTTCCCCGAGCGCGTCTACGACGTCGGCATCGCCGAGCAGCACGCGGCCGTCTCCGCCGCCGGGCTCGCCACCGGCGGCCTGCACCCCGTCTTCGCGGTGTACGCGACCTTCCTCAACCGCGCCTTCGACCAGGTGCTCATGGACGTCGCCCTGCACAAGTGTGGCGTGACCTTCGTCCTGGACCGCGCGGGCGTCACGGGCGACGACGGCGCCTCGCACAACGGCATGTGGGACATGTCGCTGCTCCAGATCGTCCCGACCCTGCGGATCTCCGCGCCGCGCGACGCCGAACAGCTGCGCGCCCAGCTCCGCGAGGCCGTCGCCGTGGACGACGCGCCGACCGTGGTCCGCTACTCCAAGGGCGTCGTGGGCCCCGCCGTCCCGGCCGTGGGCCGCGTCGGCGGCATGGACGTGCTGCGCGAGGCGGGCACCGAGCACCCCGATGTGCTCCTCGTCTCCGTCGGCGCGCTCGCCCCGATGTGCCTGGAGACCGCGAAGCTCCTCGACAAGCAGGGCATCTCCACGACCGTCGTCGACCCGCGCTGGGTCAAGCCGGTCGACGAGGCGCTGGCCCCACTCGCCGAGAAGCACCGCATCGTCGTCACCGTCGAGGACAACAGCCGCGTCGGCGGCGTCGGCTCCGCGATCGCGCAGGCGCTGCGGGACGCGGGCGTCGACCTCCCGCTGCGCGACTTCGGCATCCCGCCGCGCTTCCTCGACCACGCCTCGCGCAAGGAGGTGCTCGCCGAGATCGGCCTCACGGCACCCGACATCGCCCGTCAGGTCACCGGACTCGTCGCGGGCCTCCAGGGCGCGTACGAGACGGAGCGGGCCGCCGCCGACGAGCGGGTGGAGCGCACGCGCGACTGAGCGAACACCGGGGCGCGCGAGCAGCGCGCCCCGGGGGAGCGGCGCGCTGCTCCCTCCGGGTACGGGCCGCCGCCGAAACCCCTCTCAGGGGTGGAAACGGCGGCCCGTTCGTGTGAAAGACGCCGTGGGCGGGCACGCGTGGCCCATCGCCTTCGCGATCATGCGTGCACCCGAGGGTGGGAGGTCGCCCCGTTGAACAGCCGTAGCCTCTTCCGTACGAAGAACATCGAACAGTCGATCAGAGACACCGAGGACCCCGAGCACTCGCTCCGGAAATCCCTCTCGGCCCTCGACCTCACCGTCTTCGGCGTCGGGGTCGTCATCGGCACCGGGATCTTCGTGCTCACGGGGAAGGTCGCCAAGCAGAACGCGGGCCCCTCGGTCGCGATCGCCTTCGCCGTCGCCGGGGTCGTGTGCGTGCTCGCCGCGCTGTGCTACGCCGAGTTCTCCTCGACGGTCCCGGTCGCCGGCTCCGCGTACACCTTCTCCTACGCCTCGCTCGGCGAGTTCCCCGCCTGGATCATCGGCTGGGACCTCATCCTCGAACTCGCGCTCGGCTCGGCGGTGGTGGCGGTCGGCTGGTCCGGCTACATCCGCTCCCTGCTCGACACCGCCGGCTTCCACCTGCCGCAATGGCTCAGCGGCACGCACGACGGGCACTTCGGCTTCGACCTCCTCGCGGCTCTCCTCGTGCTCGTCCTGACCGGCATCCTCGTCGCGGGCACGAAGCTCTCCTCGCGCGTCACGAACGTCATCGTCGCCGTCAAGGTGACCGTCGTCCTGATCGTCGTCATCGTCGGCGCCTTCTTCGTCACGGGCGCCAACTACGACCCCTTCGTGCCCCCTTCCCAGCCCACCGAGGGCGGCGGCGGGCTCACCGCCCCGCTCATCCAGCTCATCGCCGGCTTCACCCCGTCGAACTTCGGCGCCATGGGCATCTTCACGGCCGCCGCGGTCGTCTTCTTCGCCTTCATCGGCTTCGACGTCGTCGCGACCGCCGCCGAGGAGACCCGCAACCCGCAGCGCGACGTCCCGCGCGGCATCCTCGGCTCCCTCGCCATCTGCACGGTCCTCTACATCGCCGTCTCGATCGTCGTCACCGGCATGCAGAAGTACACCGACCTCACCGTGGACGCCCCGCTCGCCGACGCCTTCAAGGCCGTCGGGCACCCCTTCTGGGCCGGGCTCATCAGCTTCGGCGCGGCGGTCGGGCTCACCTCCGTCTGCATGATCCTGCTCCTCGGCCAGACCCGCGTCTTCTTCGCCATGAGCCGCGACGGCCTGCTGCCCAAGGGCTTCTCCAAGGTGCACCCGCGCTTCGGCTCCCCCTACCGCTCCACCGCGCTGCTCGGCGGCGTCGTCGCGGTCGTCGCCGGGTTCACCTCGATCGACGAACTCGCCGAACTCGTCAACATCGGCACCCTGTTCGCCTTCGTCGTCGTGGCGCTCGGCGTCATCATCCTGCGCCGCACCCGCCCCGACCTCCACCGCTCCTTCCGCACCCCGCTCGTGCCCTGGCTGCCGATCGCCTCGGTCCTCGCCTCGCTCTGGCTCATGCTCAACCTCCCGGCCGAGACCTGGCTCCGCTTCCTCATCTGGATGGTCCTCGGCACGATCCTCTACGGGGCCTACGGGCACCGCCACAGCCGCCTCGACACTCACGGCAACCCACCCGGCAAGGGGTAAAGCAGGGCGAAGGGGGCGGATAGGTTGAGCGTCATGCTCGCCCCGCCCCCACCGCCGTCCCCGCCCCCGGCCACCGCGCCCGCCGCCGCCCTCCCGCCGCCCGCCGTCCGCGACCGCTACTGGTGGCGGCTGCTCCCCGCGCTCGCGGCCCTCGCCCTCCTCGTCCGCCTCCCCTCCTTCACCCGCCCCCTGTGGAACCCGGACGAGGGCTACCTCGCCGTCCAGGCCCGGATGCTCGCCGCCGGCGGGAGCCTCTACGACACCGTCGTGGACCGCAAGCCGCCGCTCGTCCCCTGGCTCTACCAGGCCTCCTTCGCCCTCACCGGGGACACGACCCTCCTCGGCCCCCGGCTCCTCGCGGTCCTCGCCTGGCTCCTGACGGCCGCCTTCACCGCCTCGCTCGCCCGCCGCCACGCGGGCCCCCGCGCCGGGATCGCCGCCGGTCTCCTCTGCCTCCTCCTCTCCGCGGGGCTCAGCCCGGCAGACACCCAGGCGGCGAGCTTCGAGGTCTTCATGCTCCCGGCCACGGTGGCGGCGGTGTGGTGCGCCGACCGCGCCCACTGGTGCGGCGCCGGGCTCGCGCTCGCCGCCGCCTTCCTCGCCAAGCAGACCGGGCTCGCCGTCCTGCTCCCGCTCCTGTGGTGCGTCCCGCACCGCGCCCCGGCCGGGGACCGGGCCCGCGCCCTCGGCCTCCTCCTCGGTTCGGCCGCCCTGCCGGTCCTCCTCGCGGCCCTCGCCACCGCCCCGCGCGGCTTCCTCTTCTGGACCCTCACGGGCTCGGGCGACTACCTCGCTTTCTCCGGCTCCCTCGCGACGCTCGCGGGCCGCGTCCTCGTCAACACGGCCCTCCTCGCGGCAGCGGCGGCCGGAGTGCTCCCCGCCGCCCTCGCCGCGGTACGGGCCCGGCGCACCGGACTCGGCCCCGGCACCGGCTGGTTGTGGCTCTGGCTCGCGGGCGCGGCCCTCGCGACCGCGCTGGGACTGCGCTTCTTCGGCCACTACTTCCTGCACCTCGTACCGCCGCTCGCGCTCCTCGGGGCGGGCGCCCTCGTCCAGGTGCCGCGCCGTGCCCGCCGCACCGCGCTCGCGGTCTGCGCCGCTTGCTGCGCCCTCTTCCTCGCCTGGGGCCTGCTCGCGCCCCGTACCGGCTACGAGCACTCCCGCCGCGTCGCGGCCGAGATCGCCCGCCGCACGGCGCCCGGCGACGCGGTCCTCGTCTGGGGCATGCACCCCGAGACGTACTGGCTCGCCCACCGCCCGCCCGCGAGCCGCTATCTGACCGCGGGCCTCCTCACCAACTTCGGCGGCGGGCGCACGGGGACGACGGCGGTGGGGGAGCGGTGGGCGGTACGCGGCGGGTGGTCCACGTTCCGCCGCGAGGTCGCCGCGCGTCCCCCGGCCCTCGTCGTCGACGACGCGCGCGGCGCCCCGTACCGCCTCTCGCGGACGCCGACGCTGCGCCGGTGGCTGCGCGAAGGGTACGTACCGGTGGCCCGCGTGGACGGGGCCGTCGTGTACGGAGCGGGCGAGCGGTAGGGGCGGCTGGGTGCCTGGTCCCGTTGAACGGGCGCCGGACGCGCGGGGGCTTCGCGGGGGGCGGTCAGGCGGCC